>JAKMEB010000135.1 GCA_022426185.1 Schleiferiaceae bacterium | reverse complement strand
ACATGCTCGTTTTACGCAATTGGGTTGTAAAGCAAGATTCAGGCTCAGAAAAAATGACAAAGTTGGCAGCCTACATTAAAGAAGGCGCTTTGGCATTCTTGAACGCGGAATACCGCATTTTGGCAATTTTTGTAGTAGTCGCAGGTGCGTTGCTTGGAATTGTTTCTGCTATCGTTGAAACCACACACTGGTTCATCGTTGTTGCATTCGTTATTGGCGCTGTATTCTCTGCGGTAGCAGGAAATATAGGTATGCGTATAGCAACGGATTCTAATGTAAGAACTACCGAGGCGGCTCGTACTTCCTTACCGCAAGCGTTGAAAGTTTCTTTCCGCGGTGGTACTGTGATGGGATTGGGTGTTGCCGGTCTTGCCGTTTTCGGTTTAGGCATCTTATTTATATTCTTAACAAACTGGTTCATTACTGGCGAGGATACGTTCTACAACGAGATGACCGTTGTTCTTGAAGCGCTTGCTGGTTTCTCGCTTGGCGCTGAATCTATTGCATTGTTTGCACGTGTAGGTGGTGGTATTTACACCAAAGCGGCCGATGTTGGTGCTGACCTTGTAGGTAAAGTTGAAGCAGGTATTCCTGAAGATGATCCTCGTAATCCCGCAACTATTGCAGATAACGTAGGAGATAACGTAGGTGATGTTGCTGGTATGGGTGCCGATTTGTTCGGTTCATATGTAGCAACCGTTCTTGCCTCTATGGTTTTAGGGAACTATGTGATCAACGATAACTTGATCAGTACAGGAAACTTCTTAGACAACCACGGTCCTATCATGCTTCCCATGATGATTGCTGGTTTGGGAATTATCTTTTCAATCATCGGTACGTTCTTTATTCGCATTAAAGATAACAGTGCCAAAGAGCCTGAAGTGCAGCGTGCATTGAACATAGGTAACTGGGTTTCCATCGTTTTAACAGGGATTGGGTGTTATGTTTTAATCCAATGGTTATTGCCGGAAACGTTGAGCATGAAATTCTTCGGTGAAGGATTCAAGGAGGTTACGCGAAATGCAATATTTGGCGCAGTCATTGTTGGTTTGGTAGTAGGCGCATTAATCTCCTACTTCACAGAGTACTATACAGGATTGGGTAAAAAACCAATTTTAGATATCGTTCAAAAATCAGCTACTGGTGCTGCAACGAACATTATTGCTGGTCTAGGAGTAGGGATGATTTCTACGTTCGCTCCTATTCTTCTTTTCGCTGGTGCCATCTGGTCTTCGTATGCTTTTGCTGGATTCTACGGTGTTGCCATTGCAGCGTCTGCAATGATGGCAACTACTGCCATGCAATTGGCCATTGATGCCTTTGGTCCTATCGCGGATAACGCGGGTGGTATCGCGGAGATGAGCGAACTGCCTGATGAAGTTCGTGAGCGTACAGACATTCTTGATTCTGTCGGTAATACTACTGCAGCAATTGGTAAAGGTTTTGCGATTGCTTCTGCAGCTTTGACCGCATTAGCACTATTCGCAGCTTTCGTAACCTTTACGGGGATCGACGGTATTAACATCTTTAAAGCCCCAGTACTTGCGATGTTGTTCGTAGGGGGTATGGTACCTGTAGTATTCTCTGCTCTTGCAATGAATGCGGTAGGTAAAGCAGCCATGGAAATGGTAAAAGAAGTGCGTCGCCAGTTTAAAGAGATTCCAGGTATCATGGAATACAAAGCTGAGCCGGAATACGACAAATGTGTTGCCATCTCAACGGAAGCTTCATTGAGAGAAATGATGTTGCCAGGTGCAATGACTATTATATTCCCACTTGTTGTTGCCTTTTTACCAATGGCTTTTGGTTACGACGGTAAAGAAGCAGCAGAGATGCTGGGAGGTTATATGGCCGGTGTAGCTGTATCAGGTGTACTTTGGGCAATCTTCCAAAATAATGCCGGTGGTGCATGGGACAACGCTAAAAAGTCTTTCGAGGCTGGTGTTATGATCGACGGCGAAATGACCTACAAAGGCTCTGAAGCGCATAAAGCGGCAGTAACCGGTGATACAGTAGGTGATCCTTTTAAAGACACTTCAGGTCCATCGATGAACATCTTGATTAAATTGACGTGCTTAGTTGGTTTGGTAATTGCCCCAATTTTAGGAGACGGACACGATGCAGGTGCGGATACTTCGCATTCGACAGCAGCGGTAGAAGTAGCTCAAGAAGCGATGAAGATCAAAATGAAAGGTGTAGAAGCTATGGTACATGGCCCTGTTTTCGAAGGTCCCGTTACTGCGGATGTTAGTATTGCAGTGCGCAATGAGCAACTCACGGAAGCGACGATGACTTTTATTTCTGAAGACGGTGCCTTTGAGGCCACGTTTAATGGTATCGAAGGTATTTTTGACGGAATGATGTTTCACGCATCAGGTACGGTCAACCTAAAATCTGGTGAGGAACTAAGAGGTGAAGCAGATTTTGTACGTGATGAGGAAGGCGGAATCTTAGACTTTAATGTTTCGATTCAATAGCGCTTTCAATTCTTATATAAAGCCCCTTGGCACATTGTCAAGGGGCTTTTTTTTTGCGCTATTTAGTGAAATTTCCCTCACTCCATAATTGCACCATCACATGGTAGAAGTCGACCATCTTATTAAATCCATTGGTGGAAATGCGTTCATTGGTCCCATGGATTCCACCCACCTCTTCAGCATTTAAAACGATAGGTAAGAATCTATAGGTGTTTTCTGCAAGTCCTTCGAAGTTTTTACTATCCGTGCCGCCTATAGTCAAATAGGGGCTGACCAATGCTTCGGTAAAGACCTGCTTAACTGCTTGACCAATCTTCACAAAATCCTCATGCTCCGTCGAAGAAGTTGGGCTGGCGCCACTGCCAATAGTATTGTAGCGAGCAGCTGTGCCTCCGAATTTTGCCGCGAGCGCAGCATAGCGTTCGAGAACATCTTCGGGAGTAGTGCCAGGTAAGATCCGACTGTTGCAAACTACACGGGCGCTCGCGGGCACTACATTATCTTTAATACCCGAAGAAATCATCGTTGCAACCGCGGTGTTATTCGTCAAAGCTCTACCGGTATGACTTTTTTGGTAGAGGTTTAGGAGTAAGGGCTCAGTCAGAAATCGGTTGGCAAAAACAGTTTTTAAAGACCACGGCATCTCAGGCGCAAGGTGCGTTATGAAGCCTTCTAATGGAGCCGAAAACTCGGGCTGAAAAAGACCTTCGTTGAGCGCTTCGGTAAATCCTGCCGCTCTTGAAATGGCGGTTTCGGTATTCGGCATGCTGCTGTGTCCTCCTGCTAAGTTAAAAGTGACTTCTACGCTCAGATAGCCTTTCTCCGCAGTACCAATAAGTGCGACTGGTGTTGTTTCCAGTCCGGGTATACTACCAGTAGAAATAATGCCGCCTTCGTCTAAAATGGCATCAAAGTTCAGTCCCAGTTCTGCGCAATGTTCAGCCACAAGTGCCGCTCCCGCTTGACCGCCAATCTCTTCATCCTGTCCAAAGCAGAAATACAGATGTTCTTTGGGTTGATATCCGGAATAGGAGAGGGACTCTAGGGTTTCCATCAAAGCAATTAAAGCGCTTTTATCGTCAAGCGTACCTCTACCGTAAATCCATCCTTCGCCGCCGCCTGTGGAGTCGGCTACAAATGCACCAGAAAATGGAGCTGCTGACCATTCAGCAACGCTTTTCTGATCTACAGGAACGACATCCTGGTGTGCGATGAACAGATAATTTTTAGTTGCCTCTGAACTGCCTGGCCAATGCAAGAAATAGGTATGCGTGCTGAAGGTGTCCACCTGGAGGGTATTGAAAACGTTTGGATAGGAAGCCCTAAGGAATTGTCCAAAGGCATCAAAAGCGGCCGTATCCAGCATACGTGGATCTTGGCTGATGGTTTCAAATGGGATGCTGCTTGCTAATCGGTCTACAGAGCCACGAAGGGGTGGAAATACGACGGCTTCTGTTGGGTATTCGTATACTGCTTGAACGGACTTTAATTTAAGCAGTGGCACGAGACCAACAAAAACGGCCAATAGAAGGATAAGAGTGGATAAAATGTATTTTTTCACAGTAGAGTAGTGCTTCGTGAGGATTCGTAACTTTGTGAAAAATACGAATAGATGTACACAGGATTACTACACTTGCATCATTGGCTGCCATTTGTCTACTTATTGTTGATGTTGGTGGTTTTGGTTCAGAA
>JAKMEB010000121.1 GCA_022426185.1 Schleiferiaceae bacterium | reverse complement strand
AATAAAGCAGAGAAAATAGGTCCACCACGTTTAGCACATTTACATTCAGTAGATTATGTGCGACATCACTTTGTCTCTCAGCAGGACTTTGATCGATATTTTAAATTCGGATTTGTACGTAATCCTTGGTCACGAGCGGTATCCTTTTACAAATTTCATGGCCATCAGCACCTGATGTCTTTTGAAAAATTTGTGATCACTAAGCTGCCTCAGCTCATTCAAGAGCAGCGTTGGTTTTACGGTCCACAATATGATTTCTTTTACGTTAACGGAGAGAATAAAGCCGATTTCATAGGCAAATTTGAAAGCTTACAAACCGATTTTGCTAAAGTCTGTAAATCGCTCAATATGCCTGTTCAAAATCTTCCACATAGAAATAAAAGTACTCAAAAAGGCGGGATTTCAGGTCTTCGAAAGTTTGGTAGAAGGTTTGTGAAGCAACCCGAATCTCTGCTGCATTTACTATTCAGCCGTGGTGATAAAATTAAATCTAAAAATTACCGCGACTACTATACGCCAGGATTGATCGCTGCCGTTGAGGAGTTGTACAAGGAGGATGTTACTGCTTTTGAATATTCTTTTGAGGACTAATTCAATCCTCAAGTCGCGCTCTTAGCTCCAATTCTAAGGTCTCCTCATCTACGCCTTCAAGCGCAATAAGTACTGGTATATCGTTGGAAACGGTGATTTTAAGTACACGCTCGTAGGGTTTATCTAACAGCAGATGGTAGCGAACATCCATAGGCCCTTTAAACTTACCTTTTACTACACTTCCCGTTGAGTATCCGTGCAGTCTTGAATTTATTTCGGGTAATTCGTCCAACAGCTCTAAGGAATGGATTTGATCAAAAGGAATGTCCAAACCGTAAGGCCCTTGAATGGTTATCGAACGATCCGTCCAGACAATCGTATTTTCTCTTTCGGACCAAAACAGCATACCGACCACAAATACAAGAGTGAATAACAGCACAGCCAAACCGATCCAAAATTGGTTCCTAGTATTCTTTGATTGATTCAGAGAATAGTTCCGTGTTTGCCAAAAGAAATAGAGATACGCAACGAGAGGAGTGATTCCTAAGTGATAACCCAGCCAATCCTCTTGAACGAAGTACATCAATAAAGAGAGAACGGTGAAGCCTATTCCGAACCATTGATGAAATAATTTAAAGTCACGCAGATATGCCTTTAGTGGAAAGGATTTTTGATCCTCGCTATTCATGGTATTGTAACCGCTCAATAGCATCGATGCATTGGCTTCCGTAATTACGTAGCCTAAACCAAAAAACACCACTCCCAGTCCTAATACTATAAAAATCATGAGTACGTCCTTAGTTAAAATGGTTCTCTATTAACGTTTTTCTCGCTTCCCTTCGAGCTCTATGAGTTCATTACGCAAACGAGCAGCCTCAATAAAATCTAAACTCTTCGATGCAGCTTCCATTGCCTTTCGAGTAGAACGAATTTCACTTTCTAAATCTTCCGGTGTAAAGTAATTTGTCGCTCTTTCGGTGGACTTCTGTTGATCTCTGCTGATTTCGTAATCCATATTCCTACTGACGGCACCGGATTTAGCTAAGATTTCAGCTTTACTGGTTTTAAGTGCTTGAGGTTCCATACCGTTTGCTTTATTGAAAGCATCTTGTTTCTCTCTTCTGCGTTCCGTCTCCTCCATAGTGGCACGCATACTGTTCGTGATTTTATCTGCATAGAGAATGGCCCTACCATTCACATTACGCGCTGCACGCCCAATGGTCTGAACCAACGAGCGTTCACTTCTTAAAAACCCTTCTTTATCTGCATCTAGAATGGCAACTAAGCTCACTTCTGGAAAATCCAAACCTTCCCGAAGGAGATTTACACCGATGAGTACATCGAAGACACCCAACCGCAGATCTCGCATGATTTCTACGCGCTCCATGGTATCCACATCGCTGTGGATGTAACGGCAACGAATATCATAACGGGTCAGGTATTTTGTAAGTTCTTCGGCCATCCGTTTGGTCAGCGTGGTAACAAGTGTGCGTTCGTCGATTTCCGTTCGCTTTCGAATTTCATCCATGAGATCATCCACTTGATTTTCTGTTGGCCGTACCTCGACAATAGGATCTAAAAGTCCTGTAGGTCGAATGACTTGTTCAGCGTAAACTCCGCCACTCAATGTAAGTTCATAGT
>JAKMEB010000097.1 GCA_022426185.1 Schleiferiaceae bacterium | reverse complement strand
CATAAATACAAAGAAAATACCTGAGGCAATGACCCATTGTCTGGTGGCACCACCTACAACGAAAAAGGCAAGGCAGAAAAGGAAGAACATCCCGGCGCCTACATAATACGCACCATTGCCCATACTTTCACCGGTCCAGCGCATAAAGGCCGCACCCATGTATTGGTTGGCCTGTTGTTCGGCTTGCTTTACATTCATTCCTTGACTACGGAAAGCTTGGACCAATTGTTCAAAGGTTTCAGTGCCTTTTTTGCTGTAATCGACCATCATGCCGCCACCGGCTGCATTTGGTATAACCATCGCTACGGTTTCGTAAATCCCAGTAGACCAGCTCATCGCATAGTCATAAGACAAGCCTCCTTCACCTTGGTTTTGATTTTTTTGTGTGAGTTCACTTTTACCACCACGCATACTCTCGGAAGTATAGACTTTCGTGGACCACATATTGGCAATATTTGGTCCTATCGCGAGTACACCCGCCAATGCTACCAAACCGGTATACTTTGCGAAGGTGGGCAGCGCTTTTTCTTTAGCATACTGGATGAGGTATACGACCCAGATGATGGCCATGAACAGCCCCGCATAATAGGTGATTTGGAAGTGGTTTCTGTGGATGCTTAATCCAGCGAAAACCGCCATTAGAATAAATGCGCGCCAATTTTTCTTTTCAAAAACCAACAGCAAGGCTAAAATCATCAAAGGAATGAAAGCCGCTGTATTCACCTTTGCATTGTGTCCTGCAGCGTAGCCGATGATGAAAAATCCAGAATAGCCGTAAGCAAACCCGCCAATAGTGCTGAGCCAATGATTTACACCCATTCCACGCAGACCGATAAATGCTGCAATCATCAAGTAAAAGATGATATACGTCGAAGAGTTTGTGCCGCCTACAGCACGCACAACATCCGTTAAGTATTGAAAGATATTTCCATCGTACTTTGTGCTGATCTGAGTAGCGGGCATACCGCTAGACATCGCATTGGTCCAAAGCGCTTCTTCGCCTGTTTCCGAACGATAATCACGGATTTCTTTGCTTTTTGCGTAACCCAATTTTATATCGTCTTGATCCAATATATCGCCACTAAAATAAGCTGGACTTAAGAAGGCAACGTTGATACCCAATAGAATAACTATCGGTAGGATCCAGGTCTTGAGTACAGGAAGGTAATTTTTGAAATTCATAATAGCTTTTTGAATCGGGACTCCAAGCTAGCAAAAGTTGTGGAATAATACCCACTTAATACGTTGATTATGCTAGCATTCGTGCGTATTTTCGGTATTCTAATTAGATTACGAAATAATGAACGATCAACCCGCGAACACCATAGGTAAGAAAGAAATAGAAGAACTCCTCACACAAGGTTGTGACGAGCGCGTTCATATTCTACCGGAAAGTGGTTTGAATAAATATCATTTGAACCCTGTTCAATTTGAATCGCTGTTCCAAAGGGGGTCGTGCACTGCAAATGTTTTAACGCGTCGCTCGTTCAATGTCACCAAAGCGTTTTTGGGTAAATACGATGAACTAAGCTATGAGAATTTACTTGAGAACCAGGCCAACCGCCTTCGCGCATTAGTGCAAAGTGAGTTTAAAGATCCTTTTGATGTGTTCTTTGCGCCATCAGGATCTGACTTAGTCTATTATCCACTGATGTTCCAAATGATGTTGAATCCCAACAAACGGTTACTCAACATAGTCAGTTGTCCGGAGGAATTGGGTTCAGGATCAAAGTTCGCCAGCGAAACTAGATTCTACGCCAACTACAATCAGTTTGGAGATAAAATTGAAAAAGGTGCTTTCGTAGACCCAAAGAATACTTCCGAAGTGCACTATCTCGACGCTAGGGATGCAGAAGGAAATATTTTAGATCGCACTGGGGCAATTAATGAACTCATTGCAAATAATCCCGACGCTTCAGTAGTAGGTAGTTTAGTTTTTGGATCAAAATCCGGTATAAAGGATGATTTAAACGTAATAGATACTGATAGTGAAACCATGTGGGTGGTCGATTTATGTCAGTTCCGTGTGGATCACTCGCTCATTCATGACTTATTAGAAAAAGGAGTAATGGTTATGCTCACGGGTAGTAAGTTTTTTCAAGCACCTCCGTTCTGTGCTGCTATGCTCGTGCCGCGTAAATGGAGCGAGCGCTTGAAGCAGGTGGATGCCAGTGTCATAGAGCCGTATGGCGCGCTCTTTAGCGCATACGATGTGCCATGGTTTATGGAAAATATGCGCGAGTATCTGCCGCAAAAAGAAAATAAAGCGCTTCGTTTACGTTGGGAAATAGCACTAGACGAAATGTCAGAATATAGCTATTGGTCCACAAAACAGACCGACGACATCATTTCTCGTTGGGCATTGGGCGTGATGAGTAAATTGGAAACATCTACTTCCTTTAAACTCATGCCAGACCAATTAAAAACAAACATGTCCATCATCTCCTTCCAGGTTTGGGTGAATGGTCGTGCGTTAGATAATGACCAGCTAAAAGCTTTATTTAAAGCGATTACCACTTCCAATCATGAAGGTTTTATTGATGGAAAAGATCGCGTTTTCTTCGGTCAGCCTGTTCAATATGGAGATAAGAGTTTTATTCGTTTGGCTATTGGTGCTTACACTGTACGGGCTTTCTTAGAGAAAGATGCTGTCGATCTCACTAATGATTACCGCTTGATAAGCATCATCGAGTCCTTTGCTAAAGAAATGTTTGGTGGAGAATAGATCCTCGATAGATCAAGCGTTGAAATCGCTATTGCCACAATTAAGTGCAGAAGATACTGCTGCAATCGTCGCACACCTGCCGCGTTTAAAAGAGCGTTTAGAGCATTTAAGTGCATCTATGCCGGGCATGCAACACAGTATCGCTATTAAAACCAATCCACAAACTGAATTACTTCGAACGATGGTTTCTTTGGGATACGGATTAGAGGCTGCATCCATAGAGGAGGTCAGAAGGGCTAAGAATGCCGGTTGCCCGCTAGATCAGATCGTTTTTGATTCTCCGGTTAAAACACGTTTGGAAATTGCTGAAGTTGCATATGATGCGGGGATGCTTGTTAATGTAAATACGATCTCTGAATTGGAACGTTTTCCAGCCGATGCGACTTGTGTTTTGGGCATACGAATCAATCCGCAAGTACACGCAGGTTCCCCTGAAATGTTTGATGTTAGTAAGAACGAAAGCAAATTTGGCGTTCCTATTTCGAGCCATTCTGAACTTATCCAAGCCGCTCTAAAATTCCCTGTAAGTGCATTGCACATTCACAGCGGTTCTCAAATGCAAAATTTGGAAGCTCAGAAAGAGGCACTTATAGGTTTACGTGATGTGGCTTTGACCATAAACGAGCAGTCTCCAGGAAAAATACATACACTTGATATCGGCGGCGGCTTGCCTACGGAGGCAATCGAAGGGCAGACAAAAATGTCTACGTATGGCTTAATGGTACAGGAGATTTTCCGTGGGACTTCATTTAAACTGGTAACAGAATTTGGTCAATGGGTGCACGCAACAGCAGGATTTGCGATCAGTGCTATCGAATATGTCGTACAACCAGATCGCATTTTCATCCATTTAGGAGCCGATTTTTTTATGCGGGATGCATACACGAGCGCGCGCCCTTTTCCTTTGGCAGTAATTTCATCACAGGGCAGATGGCGTTCAGGTGAAGCACGTCCTTTTGATATAGCAGGTCCTTTGTGTTTTGCAGGCGATTATTTAGCTCATAAGAAAAACTTACCTAGTGATTTACAAGAAAGCGACTACCTCGTAATCGATGAAACCGGAGCCAATACTTACGCGCTTTGGTCTCGTCATTGTTCTCGTACCGTCCCTTCTTATTGGGCTTGGGATGGAAATTCTATAGTTAAGTGGGCAGAACGCCAAACAATTGGTTTTTAATCTTATTTTTGGAACTCAAGCAGTTATACATGAAGAATACGCTTCTCCTTTTATTCGCATTTTTTTCGCCGGCACTTTTTGCGCAGGTAATGACGGTCACAGTTGATCAGGATGATTTCTTAGTTTGTCCAGATGAAATAGTAGAAGTCGTTGCTGCGCGCAGTACTACATCGAACAATTCTTTGCAATTTGATGGCTCGTCAGATTATTTGGAAATCCCAAACAACGCTGCATTTAACATCGGAACGACCAGCTTTTCGGTTGAATTCTGGGTTTTAGTAAACACTACTTCAGGACTTGAGTACCTATCCGTTTATAGAAATGCTACCGGTCAAGGCTGGGCTATTTGGAAGGATAATTCAGGAAATGTAGGATTCGCTGCTAGAGATAATGCGGGTGCATACGAATTAATGACAGGTAGCATCACAGAAATCGATGACGGGAATTGGCACCACGTGGCTGTGACCTGGAACCGTGGAACAACTACAGCGACGCTTTACATAGACGGTGGATTTGAAACCTCGAAAAACTTTGGTGTTGGCGGAGACATTTCGCACACGGGTGACATTACTATGGGATATGGGGTAAGTCCTACTTCAGGTAATGCAGCCTACCTTAATGGCGAGATGGATGAATTTCGTATCTGGAATGAAGAACGCACCTCAGGCGACATTCAGACTTACATGAGTACACATTTGAACCCAGCTTCCTTTTCAACACTCGCAACGAATTTCGACTTCAATGAGTTGACTGATGCAGACGGATGGGAAGATTGTGCCGCAGGTATTATCGCACTAAACGGAACTGCAACTCCGTCCGTGAATACAATGGGAGGTCCAGCGATGACGTTTAATTTCTCTTATAATTGGACCAATACCTCAGGCAATACACAGGTAGGAGCAAATTACCAGAAGTCGTTCTCCAGAGATGATACAGTAGTTGTTGAGGCAGGTTATTGTAAATACCTTTGTTCTGACACGGTCTACATCGCGTTAGCAGAATGTGATACGCTTCCTGATCCAAGGGACGTTGCTGCAGTTTTTGCGCCATCTGCTTTTACCCCTAATGGCGATTTTAAAAATGACGTCTACTTAGTGAAGGCAAATGCTATTACCTATTTTGAAATGCAGGTTTATAATAGAGACGGAAATATATTATTCCACAGTAAAGACATCAACACGGGATGGAATGGTACGTTTAATGATAAGTCGTGCTATGAAGGAGTATACATCGCTCAAATCATGTATCGGGACGTCGATGGAGTTGAATTCATAAAGTACCAGCAATTTAGTTTGATGCGGTAGTGTCTTTTGACTATTAAATATACAGCCTCGAGAAATTTCTCGGGGCTTTTTTTATTCAGTAGTACTTTGATCTCTTTGCTGCTGCGCACCAGTAATACTCGCGTTGAGTTCAAATCCTATGATAAGGCCAAAGGCATTGACGTAGATCCAAAGCAGCATGATGAGCAGTGTTCCAATAGAGCCATAGAATTTGTTGTACGTAGAGAAATGTTCAACGTAAAAGCTAAATCCTTGAGAGGATATAATGATCAGAAACGTGGCTAATAAACTTCCAGCGGAAATAAATCGCCAGTCTCTTGATCGCACAGGGCCGTAGTTATAGACTAAAGATATGGCCAAAAGAATGGTGAGTAGTAAGACGAGTAGCCTGCCCCAATAGATTACAAATGAGGCATATTCTGCCAAATACCCTAAATCTACCAGCCAGCCTGTAAAGCCTTGGGTGAATATTAAAGCAACTATGGCGATAATAATTAAAACGGTTAAGCCAATGGTGAGTAGGAACGCGGAGAAGTATTGGGACCAGAAATTCTTAACCTTGATGTTGTGGTAGCTGATGCCCAAATTTGAAATCAGACTTAACGTTCCGTTCGTAGCAAAAATAAGTGCCGCAATGAACGTAACGGATAAGAGACCACCACGTTTTATGGTTAAAACATCTTCGATCGCATCAAAAGCCATCTCCTGTGTACTTGGAGGAAGCACATCCGCCAGAACCCCAAAAAGTTCATCTTGGAATACATCAAGAGGTAAATAGGCAATCAAAGTAAAAACGAATATGATGCCAGGGAATAAGGCGAGGAAAAAGCTGAAACTGACTGATCCAGCGCGGGAGGTAATGGCGCCTTCATAAATACCGCGCATAAAAAAGCTCAGAATATCCCATACAGAAAGCCCGTCGAAAAACGGTGGCCTTACTTTGGTAAGCGTACGTTCAATACGTTTGATGAGACTCATTCTATAGTGCCTTTAAACTCATGTCTAATCCTTTAATGTGGTGGGTAAGCGCACCAACGCTGATAAAATCGACTCCACATTCGGCGTAAGGTACTAAGGTATCGCGAGTAATACCACCGCTGCTTTCAACTTCTGTTCGTCCAGCGATATATTTCACGGCCTCCTTTGTTTCAGAAACGCTGAAATTATCAAGCATGATGCGGTCGACGCCCGCCTGAATGGCGGCTTTTACCTCTTCTAAATTTCGTGTCTCAACCTCGATGGCTAATGCTCGGTCCTTATTTTTTAGATACGTTTTAGTTCGTCCCACGGCCTCAGAAATACCGCCTGCGAAATCGATATGATTATCCTTAAGCATGATCATATCATAAAGCCCCATGCGATGGTTGCCACCTCCTCCGAGGGCGACTGCCCATTTCTCCAAAACACGAAGACCGGGTGTGGTTTTCCTTGTGTCTAATACAGTACAGGAAGTATGTGCAATTAAAGAAGCATACGAATAGGTTCGCGTTGCAATCCCTGAAAGTCGCTGAAGGTAGTTTAACACAAGACGTTCACTTTGTAAAAGTTTGATGGTATTTCCTTCTACAGTCATAGCCACTGTGCCTTCTTTCGTCAGTGACCCATCTTCAACCAACTGCGTAACTGTTGCAGTTGAGTCAATGTATTTAAATAGATGCCTCGCCAACGCTCCACCTGCAAAAATACCGGGTTCCTTTAGGATGAGTTGTGCCTTGCCGCGATGATTCACAGGTATACTGGATAGGGCACTATGGTCCCCATCGCCTAGGTCTTCGGCTATAGCGAAATCAAGTTGAGCCTTTAATGCATGAAAATCAGGTATCCAGGAAGCGTAGGGCATAAAATTAGATTTTAAGAGGGGCTTCTCACTGCAAGTTAGCATCTTTGTACGGCTCATGAAGATTGTATTTCTCGTTATTGGTAAAACTTCTGAACGCTATCTCACTGAAGGAATGGCCCAATATGAAGGTCGTTTAAAACACTATTTACCGTACGAGACCATCGTTGTTCCTGATGTGAAGGGCGGAGGTAAGCGCTCCTCAGAAGCCTTAAAAGAACTTGAATATCAATCATTTCAAAAGCAGCTCCAGCCTGGTGATTGGGTTGTTCTTTTGGATGAAAAAGGCAAAGGTCATACTTCAAGGGGTTTTGCCCAGCAACTGCAAAAATGGATGAACGGTGGTCCAAAGCGATTGGTTTTTATTGTGGGTGGTGCTTATGGATTTTCTCAGGGTATGTACGACAAGGCGCAGGGTATGCTCAGTATGAGTGCAATGACGACGTCCCATCAATTGATTCGTGTTGTATTTTTAGAGCAGCTCTACCGTGCTTTTACTATTTTGAACAATGAACCTTACCACAACGATTAATGGCGACTTACAGCTACGAGAGTATAGTTAAAGATTTGCGCGCGAAGAAGTTGGCTCCGGTCTATTTCTTTTCTGGTGAGGAGTCCTTTTATGCGCAACAAGCGCTTGAGATTATAGAAAAGGAGTTGTTAGATGAAGCAGAGCGTAGCTTTAATCAAAGTGTACTTTACGGTAAGGACACCAACATGCTGCAAATCTTAGAAGAGGCAAAGCGCTTCCCCATGATGAGTGAGTACATGGTAGTGGTGGTTAAGGAAGCACAGCATTTAAAGACTTCCGATTGGGAACTTTTGGCTTCTTATCTTGAACAACCACAGTCTACAACGGTCTTAGCGTTTGGACACATGCATAAGAAATTAGATAAGCGTTCTAAAGCAGGTAAAGCCATTAAGGCGAAGACGGTTTTTTTGGAGTCCGATGCGTTGCGGGATTACCAAGTGATACCCTGGTTGGATAAGCGATTATCGGCCAAGGGATTTTCTACCAGTCCAGCAGTGGTTGCCGCCATGGCAGAACAGGTAGGTACGGATTTGAGTCGGTTGCACAATGAAGTAAATAAGCTGGATGTAGCAATGGGCGAAGCACGTGATCTATCTGCTGCAGATGTCGAGCGGCACATCGGTATTTCGAAGGATTACAATAATTTTGAATTGGTTGCCGCTATTGCTACGAAGGATGTTGCGAAAGCTTTTAAAATCGTTCATTTTTTCAGTAAAAATCCAAAAGAACATCCTGTTCAAATGATTACAGGAATCTTATTCAACTTTGTGAATAATCTTATTCAATACCATAGTTTAACGGGTAAAAACGAAAAACAGATTGCCACAGCGCTAAAAGTGCATCCATACTTCTTGAAGCAGTTCTCATCGGCTGCGCGACATTATTCGTCTGCCCATGCCCATAACATGCTTGAAGAATTGCTAGAGTTTGATCGTAAATGTAAAGGGGTAATACGTTCTTCTTCAGGAGACTATGAGTATTTGCGAGAATGGTTGATAAGGTGCACACTTTAGGCCTTATTTTTGCACTAAGAACCCCATTATGAAAGCTAGACTTCTCGTACTTTTTTTAATAATAAACAGCGCCCTTTTTGCGCAAGGACAAATGCTGCGAGGCTTTGTGTATGCGGAGGGCGGCGCAGAGGCCGTACCTTATGCAAATATAGTCGTCGAGGGAGCAAGCGTAGGAGCTACCACTAATCTAGACGGATATTTCCAGGTGAATAAAGTACCCGTGGGGCTTCAAAAAGTTACGGTAAGTTTTTTAGGCTTTGAACCTAAGACTATAGAGGCACGCATCTATGGTAATAAACCCACCACGATCAAAGTGTACCTCACGGAATCGTCTCAAATGTTGAATACAGTTGATTTGAACATCGAGCGCGCAGAGAAAAAAGTTAAAGTGAACACAGCGGTGGTTACATTAAATCCAAAGTCTATTGAAACCTTCTCTGCCGGAGGTGATCCAGATTTAATGAAGGCAATTTCGGTCTTACCGGGGGTAGTGACAACGGGCGATCAAGGAGGTCAACTTTACATTCGTGGAGGCGCTCCAATACAGAATTTAGTTTTGTTGGACGGTATGATCATCTACAACCCTTTTCACAGCATCGGATTTTTCTCCGTATTTGATACGGATGTATTGCAGAGCGCGAAAGTTTACACCGCGGGGTTTGGTGCTGAATATGGCTCTCGAAACTCGTCCGTAATGGATGTGAAGACGCGCGATGGAAACCGCAAGAAAATTAGTGGAAAGCTTTATTCATCCACGTACATGAGTAAACTATTGGTTGAGGCACCAATTGGTCCAAAAAACGATAAGGGCTTAGCGAATAACAGCATTTTTATATCTGGTAAAACAAGTTACCTACGCCAGGCTGCACCTATTTTTTACCCTTATGTTGAGACTCGTTTTGGGGGATTGCCATTCACCTTTAATGATCTCTATGGTAAGTTCACAACGCAATCGGATAACGGTTCAAAATTAAGTGCAAAGGCGTTCAATTTTTCTGACGCCGTCCTTTTAGACTCTGACAAGGGTATACAATGGAACAGTTGGGGGTACGGCGCAAATTTCACTGTTATACCTCCCGCATCCGCTACGCTTATTCAGGGTAATTTTGCGCAAAGCCAGTATTATATCGAGAGTACAGAAAATCCAGATCAACCCAGGAACTCCACCATCAATGGGTTTAACGGCGGTTTAGACTTTACTTATTTTCTTGGCAAAGCAGATGAGGTGAAATATGGGATTGATTTGATTGGGTATACTACAGATTTTAATTTCACCAACAGTCTAGGGCTGAATTTAAACCAGCAAGAAAGTACGACTGAATTAGGTGGTTTCTTCAACTATCGTCATGTAGGGACCTTGCTCATTGTTGAGCCAGGATTGCGTTTACACTACTATGGGTCACTATCTGAACTTAGTATAGAGCCAAGGTTAGGTATTAAGTACAGCATAACGGAAGATTTTAGATTTAAAGCTTCTGCGGGGCTCTACAGTCAAAACCTTGTGGCAGCAAATTCTGACCGCGATGTAGTCAATCTCTTTTATGGTTTCTTATCCGGCGCTACAGATTTACCGGAAAATTTTAGAGACGATCCCATTACTTCAAAATTGCAAAAAGCATCGCATGCAGTGGGTGGCTTCGAGTATGATTTGGGTGATCATTGGGACATCAATTTGGAAACGTATCTAAAGGATTTTTCTCAAATTACCAATGTCAATCGTAATCAACTTTACGATGATGTTCCAGCCTATAGTGATCGTCCGGAAATTTTAAGGAAAGATTTCATCGTAGAGCACGGTTGGGCGTATGGCTATGATGCGGTATTGAAATATGAAAAAGGACGTTATTATTTCTGGGGAGTATATGCCTGGAGTAAGGTCCGACGCGATGATGGCATCCAAGTGTACGCGCCTAATTTTGACCGTCGTCACAATTTGAATCTTGTTGGTAACGCGAAATTGGGTAAAAAGGAGCAATGGTACATCAGCGTACGCTGGAACTTGGGAACAGGCTTTCCGTTTACACCAACCCAAGGCTATTATCCAGGGATTGATTTTCTGGATCCATTGGGTAATCCGGACATCAACTTCGATTACACCACAGCCAACGGAGATCCTTCTATCCTTTATGGCGCATTGAATAGTAACAGACTGCCTACATATCATAGATTAGATGCAAGTCTCAAGTATTCCGGTCAATGGAAATACGGCCCTATGGAGGCTAGTGTAGGTGCTACGAACATGTACAATAGGGAAAACATCTTCTATTACGACCGTGTCGAAGCGGAGCGCGTCAACCAATTGCCAATAATGCCTACGATAAGCTGTAGTTTCTCCTTTTAATTGGGCAAGAAAAGAGGTACTTTTGCCCTGTTTCAATTGAACTATGGCAAACACTAAATACATCTTTGTTACCGGTGGTGTAACATCCTCTTTAGGTAAAGGGATCATTTCCGCCTCCTTGGCGAAGCTCTTACAAGCTCGAGGTTATCGGGTGACTATTCAGAAATTAGACCCTTATATAAATGTGGATCCCGGAACGCTGAATCCATACGAACACGGGGAGTGTTACGTTACGGAAGACGGTGCAGAGACGGATTTGGATCTTGGTCATTACGAACGTTTTTTAGGAATACCGACCTCACAAGGAAACAATGTTACTACAGGTCGTATTTACCAAAGCGTCATTCAAAAGGAGCGTCGTGGCGATTATTTAGGAAAAACAGTTCAAGTCATCCCCCATATTACAGACGAAATCAAGAATAGAGTAAAAATTCTTGGCGAGACTGGGAATTACGATATCGTGATTACAGAGATAGGCGGAACAGTAGGTGATATCGAAGCTGTGCCTTACATCGAAAGTGTTCGCCAATTGAAATGGGAAATGGAGCGGGATTGCATGGTCATACACCTCACTCTACTTCCGTTTTTGGCAGTTACAGGCGAATTAAAAACTAAACCCACACAACACAGCGTAAAGACGTTGTTAGAAAGTGGTGTTCAGCCGGATGTTTTGGTTTGTAGATCAGAGCACGCTATAGACGAAGATATTAGAAGAAAATTGGCGCTTTTCACCAATGTTCGTCCAAAGAATGTGATTGAATCGCGTGATGCGAGTACTATTTACGAGGTTCCGGTCATGATGTATAAGGAAAAACTTGATGAGGCCGTCTTAGACTACTTCAGTTTAGAGTCAAAGGAACAACCCAATCTAGACAATTGGCGCGATTTCTTGAGCCGCTTAAAGTATCCAAAGCGTACCGTTGAAATCGGTTTAATTGGCAAATATGTAGAGCTTAAAGACAGTTATAAATCAATAACGGAGGCCTTTATTCATGCAGGTGCAGCAAATGAGGTTGAAGTTAAGATCCGCTGGATACATTCTGAACATCTTACAGTGAAGAATGCTGCTTCTACCTGCAAAGGGTTAGATGGAGTATTAGTTGCGCCAGGATTTGGCGAGCGCGGTTTTGAAGGTAAAGTTGCTACAGTTCAATATGCCAGGGAACATAAGATTCCGTATTTCGGTATCTGTTATGGTATGCAAGCAGCAGTGATTGAATACGCAAGAAATGTATTAGGCTATACAGAAGCGAACACAACAGAGGTCAACCCGAATACTGATAAACCAGTTATTGCCTTGATGGATGAGCAAATGCACATCACAGATAAAGGTGGTACCATGCGTCTGGGTGCGCAGAAATGTGAACTATCCGAAGGATCGATCGCTAAGGCAGCCTATGGAGAATCACATATAACTGAGCGCCATCGCCACCGTTACGAATTTAATAACGATTTTAAAGACGTATTCACAGCTGCAGGACTGAAAGCAACCGGGATCAATCCAGATAGCGGTCTTGTTGAAATAGTAGAGGTAGAAGATCACCCGTTTTTCATTGGTGTGCAATACCATCCAGAATATAAAAGTACGGTCGTAAAACCGCATCCACTTTTTGTCGCGTTCGTTAAAGCATGTGACACATTCCATCAAAATAAATAGGACATGGAAAACCAAAATAAAGGGCTAGATAAAAACCAAATTATAGGGTTTATACTCATTGCTGCCATCATGGGAGTTTTTGGGTGGTGGCAAAGCAAAAATGCGCCAGAGGTACCCGTTGAACCTGCAGCAACCGAATCCACTGAAACGGTTAGCGCATCGGAATTGGTTGTATCGGACAACCCTTCGACGGAAAATATCGCAGCAATTGATAATAATGCATTCCTAGCTGAAGAATTTGTAATTGAGAATACAGATTTGATATTGACCTTCAGCACTCAAGGTGCAAGATTGGTTTCAGCACAGATTAAGGGCTTTTCAACTTATACGGGAGATTCTCTTTTCGTTGTAAATCAAAATCAAACCATGGATTTGATCTTACCGGGTGCTGAAAGTCTCGGTCAAAAAGGATTTACGATCGACACGCGCAGTTCATCAGGTGCTGTACTCACAGACGGTGCGACTAAAGTTCGTATTACCCTCCCAGAGAAGGGCTACGATTTTAATTGGGTGGTAAGTGGAACTGCAGCAGCTGCAGGTAAACCTGAATTGTTCTGGGAACGTACGGCTATGCGTACGGAAAAAGGCATCAGTAACGAGCGTATTTATTCGACTTATTCCTATAAAGTCACGGAAGACGGTGATATTGAAAACATGAGCGGTCGAGGTGGCGATGACAGTGAGGCACTTGGTGCAGTGGACTGGCTGGCACAAAAACAACACTTCTTTTCTTTTATCGCTCATCCGGAGGCCGGTTTCTCTGAAGTCCAAGCAGCCACGGTTAATGGTGGAGATGAAGACGAGAGTATCGTCAAAAAATTCTCGAGCACTGCTACTTTGAATACGACTGTTGATGGTTCGTATACCTTGCCATTCACATTTTATATTGGTCCAAACCATTACCAGACGCTTAAAGATTACGATCAAGGCTACGAAAAGGTGATCAACTTCGGTTGGGGCATTTTTGGGTGGATAGGTAGAGGTGTAGTTGTACCTATTTTTAATTGGCTCGAAGGTTATGGTCTAGGCTATGGTCTCATCATCCTGATCATGGTACTTATAATTAAAGGGGCAATGTCGCCATTGACTTTTGCATCGTATCGCTCTATGGCGAAAATGCGTGTACTCAAACCGCAGTTGGATGAAATGAATAAAAAGTTCGGTGAGAAAGATGCCGTCGCCAAGCAGCAAGCACAAATGGCTTTGTACAAAGAGGCTGGTGTCAATCCGCTAGGAGGCTGTATTCCCGTAATTGTTCAAATGCCTATTTTGATTGCCATGTTCCGGTTTTTCCCTGCATCAATCGAATTACGCGGCGAGAGTTTCTTGTGGGCAACAGATTTGAGTACTTACGATGCTTTAATTTCATGGGACCAGCATATTCCATTAATCAGCTCCTTTTACGGTAATCACATCTCTATATTCACACTATTGATGACAGCGTCTACCATCCTGTATACAAGAATGAATCAGCAGATGACTGCAGGTACCGGTTCTAGTGAACAGATGAAGCAAATGCAGATCATTATGTATGTGATGCCTTTAATGTTCATGTTTGTATTGAACAGCTATCCTGCAGGACTTACTTATTACTACTTCTTGAGTAATATAATAACCTTTGCCATGCAATGGGGGATTCGCAGAAGTGTCAATGACGAGGCGATTCTTGCTAAGATTGAAGAAAAAAAGGCGCAACCTAAGGCCGAAAAGAAAAAGAGTAAGTTTCAGGGGCGCTTAGAAGAAATGCAACGCCAGCAGAATCTTAATAGATCGCAGCGCAGAAAATAATAGGGGAGTCCATCCCGGTAAAAAGCCCCGCCTTAAGCGGGGCTTTTTTTGTGAGCACAATTCAATAGTAAGATTTTCAGTGTTAATGATTATGGTCCTTATATACATCTACCGATCTCTCCAAGATAAATAGCATTCTCATCATCGCTGCGGATCCATACGCCGATTTAATGTCTGAGGAGAGTGTGCTCCTTAATAATGTCACGGAGTGGAGCGCCAGGTTAGATAGATTTCCATTCTTAGGCACTTTGGAATTTCTTTACCAGGTCCGGGAAAACGATATCAGAAGATAGCGACGTATATGTGGCGTAGAACCAAAAAAAAGCCCCGCAGTTTCCTGCGAGGCTTTCATAAATGTGAAGAAGCAATGATTAGTCAACGTGCGTCACAACACCATTGATGTAATCGTAAGCACCGGAACCGTCTTGACGCAATTCCCAAATTATTGTTGCTACGCTGAAATCAGCGACCATACCTGCCGGTAGTGTTGGCTTTTCGATATGGAACTGAAAAGGTGTATAACGGGTTCCGTAGATATCTCCTGCTGCGTAAGCATTACCCAACGGGTTAATATCTCCTAAGTTCATACCCCACGGTCCTAATGCAATCGCTGAAGTATCACTAGCTACTGCATCTGAGCTTTGTAACCAGCCTACCACTGCTGTTGTGGCGTGATCATAAAGTACTTCATCGTGAGTGTAGATAGTACCAGATGTAATGAGAGGTGTTCCAGCGACAACAGCCGCATCTTGCGCCCAAGTCGATGGAGTTGTACCAGATCCAGTACTTACTTTAGGAAGTGAACTAACTTGATTCAAGTCAACGCCGTTTCCGTAGTCTTTGGCAACCACTCCGTTTAATAGGAGGTACGATTGAACCATGTAAATATTTTCTGTTTTCGTTTCAAGTACCTTTATGCGAGGGTATACTGTGATGCCAGTACCTGTTTCATTAAGCATAACATCTGCTTCCAGACCAAACGCAACTTCTGCCAAGGTAGCTGCAGCTGCGGCTGTTGCCGGGCTTTGACCTACATCTGTGTTGTTTACATAGAAATTAGGTACACCAGAAGTGGGGAAATTATCATCAAACTTAGCAGAAGCTTCGTTATCAGTAGAGAACCAATCACCAACATGGTTTGCAACTAAAACTACGCTATCTCCCAATACACCGTCTAGCATTGCCATCACTTCGGCGCCATTTGGGCAGTATTGACACCATGCACCGGTCGTTTCAATAACCAACGGGCGAACAACGCCACTAACTGTCAAGGAATCTCCAGGGTAGGTCGCAGGTGCAGGCTCAGGACTTCCTGTCTCACAAGAAGTGAGGAATAGTGCGCCAAATACAGCGCTTAATGCGATTAATTTTTTCATAGGTCGAAATAAGTCTTTTTTCAAGTGTCTAAAATATCGAAAAATCATGAATCATTTACATGAAATATGTAAACGGGAAGGTGGTCCGAGTAACCGTAAGTGTAGAATTGGCCTAAAAATGCTCGTTTAGGCTTGTATCCGCCCCATTTCGTATCCTTTTCAAGCAATAACGATGGAGCAATAATTTTACCGGAATATGTTTTTCTGCTTCGATACAATGCAAGATCAATTTGTTGCCAGCGGCCTTGAAACTTGTACGTGCCGTCTATGTTTTTTGGGCGAAAAAAATAAGGAGTTTTCCACCCTTTTTCTACTTGTGTATTGAAGAAATCTGCATTTGCAGTGGCGTTGAAGTCACCAAAGATGAGCTGATTTTGTGCAGTATCCTTATCTAATTCTTCGATGATGCTCATTAAGGCCAGTTCCCGCAGTGGGGCACTTTCTAAAGCACCACCTCTTTTAGATGGGAGATGTACAATAACACTCGATAGATTCACGCTGTCTCCTTCATTTGCGCTCCTCGTTTTAAGCAGCAGTGCATCTCGAGATTTAAAATGTGCCGAGCTGTAGCTAATGGGCGCGGCTTGAATGAGTCGAGTCGTGCTAAGATTGATAAGGGCGGCGCAATCTATTCCTCTGTAATCTGGGCTGTCGTAATGAACAACCTCCCAAGCTCCCATCTGTCTAATGGCTTTATGTTTTGCTAAATCAAGGAGAGCAGTCCGATTCTCAACTTCCGCTATGGCAATGATGTCGATGGTTTGCCCGGTAGCGTTTATCGCGGACCGAATTGCTCTAGCGGTTTGACGAATCTTCAAAAAATAGGTTGAACTGCCGTACGAATAGGCCCCTTCAGGAGTGAAGTCGAGATCATTTTTACCTCGATCATGCAACGTGTCGAAAAGATTTTCGATATTATAAAATAGGATGTGTTGTGCGAAGCCGGAATAAGAACACAAAGAGAATAACAAGCAATAAGCAGAGAGAATAAACCGCATGTGCTCATAACGGAGATTCCTATTGTATTAATATCCTTTGTTCATAAACAAAGGATATCAACATTTATTCGAAATACAGTAACGAAGAGTCGCCGTAGCTTAAAAATCTATAATCAGACTCCAGAGCATGATGGTAGACTTCCTTCCAGCGTTTTCCTATTCCAGCGCTAACTAAAAGAAGAAGGGTTGAGCCGGGTTGATGAAAATTGGTAATGATCCCTTGAACTGATTTAATCTGATAGCCGGGTTTGATCATTAACTGTGTTTTTAAAGCAATCGATTCAATGCCTTGCTTCAATAGATGATCTAACAAGGATTGAAACGCTTGTTCAGTGGTAACGGAAGCGTCTAATTCATAGGCCTCGAATTGGCCAAGATTCTCCAAGGGTAATCCTTGACTTATTTTTACTCCGACCCAGTAGCAGCTCTCTAATGTGCGGAGGCTTGTGGTGCCAACTGCGAATCTTGGACCGTCATGGTTGAGGTATTGTTGCAGCCATTCGCGACTTAAGAGCAACTCTTCCGAATGCATTTCGTGCCCTTCAATGGTGCCTTCATCCAGCGGTTTAAAAGTCCCTGCACCTACGTGCAGTGTAACCTCGAACCAGTGATGATTGTTAGCTTTTAGCTGATCGAATACTGATGTAGTAAAATGCAAGCCTGCCGTCGGCGCTGCCACTGAGCCATTGCTAGCGGCATAAACGGTTTGATAACGCGCAATATCTTCGTTTTCCGCCTCCCTATTCATGTAGGGCGGTAATGGGATTTTCCCGGCTATTTCCAATACAGAACTAAAAGTTTGGGTACTGTTCCAGCTAAAGTGAATCACGAAAGCATGACCTCTACGCATTCCTTTTTCAGCCGTTAGGACCAAACCGTTGCCCAGTTCAAGATGAAGCGCATGATCCTTCCAACGTTTAAGATTGCCTACAAGACATTCAAAGGGCACGCTACTTTTTGCATTCATGCTTTCTTCAACACTCATTTCATGAGGCCCTAAACAGAACACCTCAATGGGTTTTGCGCCATTTGTTTTTATAAAATGAAGCCGTGCTTTTACAACGCGTGTGTTGTTGAAAATAAGCTGGGAATTTTCAGGAAGCAGTTCTGACAGTTCTGAAAATAGATGGTCTGTAGTCGTGCGATTGCGATGCACAAGAAGTTTGCTTGCATCCCGCTGTTCTAGAGGGTGCTTTGCAATGCGGTGTTCAGGAAGATGGTATTCGAAATCGGACTTTTGCATGGTAACTTCGCTCCATGCAAATGTAGGTATCGCTACCTTTACTTAAAGAACGGATTCTCACATGCCTAAAAAAATCATTCTTTCCACGACAAACGATATGAGCACGGACAACCGGGTACACAAGGTGGCCTTGCTTTTGTTGGAGCTGGGTTATGATGTGCATTGGGTTGGAAGATCCCTTCCAAATAGTGCTCCTTTGAGCAGGCCTTACAGGACTACGCGAATGCGTTTATTCTTCGAAAAAGGAGGATTGTTCTATGTCGAATTCCAAATTAGACTGTTTTTCTTTCTCCTGTGGCATCGGTCTGCAGTCTTACTTTCAAATGATCTCGATACATTGTTGCCCAATTATTTGGTCTCACGGCTTTACAATTCGGAGCTCGTTTATGACAGCCATGAATATTTCTGCGGGGTCCCTGAAATACAAGGGAGGTGGGTTAAGAAAGTATGGCTTGCTGTTGAGCGAGCTATTTTTCCTAAGCTCAGACACGTCTGGACCGTAAATGAAAGCATCGCGGAATTGTATGAAAAAGACTACAGTGTTCGGCCAGAAGTATTTAGAAATATAAGCCCTAAGCCGGAGGCGTTTGAGCCAAAGACACGAAAAGAATTAGGCCTCCCTGAAAACGTGCGTATCGCTATAAATCAAGGTTCAGGTATGAATGTTGACCGCGGCTTAGAGGAAGCAGTATACGCGGTTGCGGGTATGGACGGATGGCTTTTGCTTTTAGTGGGTAGTGGTGATGCTATTGCAGAGTTAAAAGAAAAAGTAGCTCATGAAGGTTGGCAGGAGAAAGTGAGGTTTATCGATCGAATGCCATATGACCAATTACTGCACTATACTACTGCTGCAGATGTGGGATTGAGTCTGGATAAAGATTCTAATATTAATTATCGTTTTTCACTCCCCAATAAACTCTTTGACTACATTCATTGCAATACGCCAGTGGTGACCTCTCGTGTTATTGAGGTAAAGCGAATAGTGGAAGCTTACAATGTGGGTTTAACGGTGCACGTTGAAAATATACTGGCCTTACAAAGATCTATTGCTGCAGTGGCGGACCATCGCGAAGCTTATGGGCCAGGTCTGTAGCATGCTCAACAAGATTTGAGTTGGGTAAAAGAGCGCGTTCCGCTCAGAAGTTTCTACGCCCAATTTTTATAGAATGTTCTGACATTCGTAGCAGCTTGTAAAAATCAAAAAGCAGGACACTTCGCACGCCTCCAATAAGCACCGTACGTATGCTTCGCGCGAAAAGTATTCTTAATAGATTCAATAAATACAACATTCCGGTACGTTGCAGTTTTCGATAGACCGCAAACAATCGGACCTCTTCATCAATTTTTCCTTGACGAATAAGTTCGACAAGATTATCAATTGCATCGTCTGTTTTATCCAGAAACGCTGCATTGCTGTCTCCGTCAAGATGATAAGCGGGATTATCGATATGCGCCACGGTTTTACAAGCATAGCGCAATTCTTGGCCAAACAATGTATCCTCATGTCCATATTCCTTTAAACTTTCGTCAAAAGGATGTTGTAAAAACATCTTGCGCGTTATGGCGAAGTTGAAGGCACTAAAATTTGCAAAGGGTGTTCTTGCTCTAATAGGTGCAGGAACTGCTTCCTTACGCTGGCCAATCAGATGACGAAGACTTGCCTGGTTGGGCTTGTACGCAGTTCCACCAACGACAACATCGGAGTCATGAAGAGCAGTACAATAGTCTATTAAGAAGTTTTCTGGGCGCACAGGAAGTGCATCTGCGTCTAGAAACAATAAGTATTTTCCAGTTGAAGCTTGTGCAATTAAGTTTCTGTTATTGCTCCGTCCTAATCCATTGGGTTGGTGAAGGTATTGCAATGAAAATTCTGTCTCCCAAACGTTTGATTGAGCAGCAGCATTGGGATGCTGATCTCCAGCAATGATCTCCACAGCCCATTCTTTTGGCAAGGCCTTCTTCCCTGTTTCGAGTGCTAGTAAAAGTTTGGTAAGGTCATCCCCATAACAAGCGATACAGACGCTCAGCGTATTTTGAATCTGTGCTTTCAAAGCTTCTAAAAGGCTTGAGCTTGAGTACTGCTTACGCCGCCATTTTCAACTTTTAACGTACGGTTAGCGTATTTATGTAGTAACTGAAAGTCATGCGTAGCCATTAATACCGCCTTGCCTTGTTCTGTCAAGCTCAGCAGCAGACTCATAATCTCTTCTGAAGTACGGGGGTCTAAATTACCCGTAGGTTCATCTGCAAGGATAATCTTTGGATCGTTTAAAAGAGCCCTTGCAATGGCAACTCTTTGCTGTTCTCCACCCGAAATTTCGAAAGTGCTTTTGTGCTTTTTATTCTGCATTCCTACAAGAGACAGTACCTCGACAATTCGCTTTGAGCGAGCTTCTTTGTCCTTCCAGCCCGTTGCACGTAGCACAAAATCTAGATTCCCCTCCACGCTGCGGTCACTCAGCAATTGAAAGTCTTGAAAAACAATACCTAGATCACGTCGCAAATCCGGGATGTTTTTATCCTTTAGACCGTTTAGTAAGTGGCCCGCCACATGTCCCTCACCATCTGTTAGTGATAGATCGCCGTATAGTGTTTTTAATACGGAGCTTTTACCCGATCCTGTTTGTCCGATCAGGTAAACAAATTCACCTGCATTGATTTCGAAGTTTACAGCGCTAAGCACCAGGTGCTTGCCTTGAAAAATTGAGGCGTTTTTTAATGCGACTAAAGCCATTTTTGAGGAAGGTCAGTTAATGGACCACAAGCTATTAAATCCTTTGTAGATAACATACCAAACGATGGAGGTTCTGCGTTTTTTCATGTGAATAACTCCCCTTAATAAACCTGATTTACCCCACGGGGTACGCAGGGCTACGTTTATTTTTAAGGATAAACCTGAAAATGATGAGAAGATTTCTCTACAGTACTTTGTTACTGGCCTTTACTCTTTTAGGGAGTGCTCAAGAGACACCACTGGAAGCAGGTCTCGAAGCAACCTACATTGAAAGTGTGGATTTGTTTGAGGATGGACTCTATGCAGCAGCTAGAGTTGGCTTCGACGAATTGCTCGAATCCAATCTGCCTACCCAAAGCTTTCTAAAAGAAGAAAGCAGTTTCTATCGGGCGCTCTGCGCACTCTATTTAATGAATGAGAATAGTGAGTATTTTTTAACTTATTTCGCACAAACCTATCCGTTGAGCCCGCGTTGGCAGGAGGCGCATAGGACTGCAGCGAATTATTATTTCAATAACCGTCGGTACAAAAAAGTAGTGCAATGGCTTGGGGGGATCGACCAACAGGATGTAGCGGCTTCTTTTAGAAGCGAATACTACTTTAAATTGGCCTACAGTCATTTGATGATAAAAGATGTCGATAAAGCACGAAACCTCTTTTTTCAAGGTAAAGAATACCAAGGTGAATACCGCAGTCATCATCGATACTATTACGGACATATTGCCTATGAAGCAGCGCAGTACAGTACTGCAGTGGAACAGTTTAAACTCTTAGTAGGTGATGCTCAGTTTGGCGGTGTAGTACCGTATTACCTCAGTCAGATCTACTACAAAACTGGCGAAATTGATGAATTGCTGCGTGTTGGTGAGGAATTATTAGCGCAGGCGGTTGAATCACGTGCTGCTGAGGTAGCTAAGCTTATTGGTGAGGGCTATTACCAAAAGAAAGATTGGAAATCTGCTGCGCTTTATTTGGAAAAAAATAAAGATCTGGGTGGTAAATTAAACCAGCAAGACCATTACAAGTTAGGTTTCGTACTGTATAAAACGAGCCGCTACGAAGAGGCAATTAATGCATTTAATAAAATTCACAATCGCGGAGATGATTTAGGACAGAGTGCCTACTATCATTTAGCGGATTGTTATTTGAGAACAGGTAAAAAAACGGAGGCACAAACCGCCTTTTTTCGTGCCAGCGAAAGTGGCAAGGATCAGTCACTCCGTGAGGATGCCTATTTTAATTATGCGAAACTGGCCTACGATTCCAGTACACCATTCGAGCAGCCGCTGGATATTTTTAAATCATTCTTAAGTGCGTATCCCAACAGTCGTCACCGTCAAGAGGCGAACGAATACCTTGCGAATTTGTACCTCAATTCAAAAGACTATGAAAGTGCCATGAAGGCGATTTCTGCGGCAGGTTTGGATCAGCCAACCATGCAAGGAGCCTATCAAAAGGTGGCTTATTTCAGAGGTGTACAGCATTTTAATGCAATTCAATACGAAGCAGCCGGACGACTGTTTAATAAATCGTTAGACTATCCATTGAATAATGTTTACGCTGCGTTGGCCCATTATTGGCTGGCTGAAATCGCTTATCGTAAAGATGATTTCGACGCAGCTCTTCTCGAAATAGACCGGTTTGAGGCGATCCCGGGCTCTTTAACCCTGAGTGAATATAAACGCAGCTTATACAACAAGGGCTATGCGTATTTCTCGAAAGAAGATTATAGAAATGCAGCAACCACATTCAGGTTGTTTTTGAATAATGCCAAACTAGGGAAGAAATTGTCTAATGATGCGGAATTGCGATTGGCGGATTCGTATTTTATGACGGCACAATATGCCAATGCCATCACCTATTATACCAGTTATTTAGGTCGCAATGTTCCCGATGCGGATTATGCAGCCTTCCAGCGTTCACTCTGCTACGGATTGGTTGATGAACCACAGAAAAAGGGAGACGCATTGGAGGCATTAGTTCGCCAATTTCCAACTTCAGTCTATGCCACGGATGCGTATTTTGAATTGGGTGAGACCTACATGAAGCTGGGTAAAAACAAACGCGCTGAGGAGATATTTAATGCGTTCATTTCAGATTATCCTAAAAGTCGTTTCGTAAAGAACGCGCACATTGCTTTGGGCTTAATTTACCGTTCACAGGGAAGTGGTGAAGCAGCGTTGATGGCTTTTAAGCGAGTGGTTGAATCCTATCCAAATACACCTGAAAGCAAAGAAGCTTTAGGATTGGCTAAAATTCAGTTTTCGGAATTGGATCAATTAGGCAACTATGTCGATTGGATACAAACCTTAACTGGAGCGCAGATAGGACAAGGGGCATTAGATTCTACTCTTTACAATGGCGCTTTCGACCGCTACAGTTTAGACGACTGCGCTGGCGCTAAAAAAGGTATGTTAGAGTACATTGAAAGATTCCCGGATGGCATATTCCAAGTTCCAGCAAATTACTACATGGCAGAATGTGCCTTTGCTGAAGGCGATGATGCGCTAGCGACTAAGGGCTATGAGGCGGTTGAGGGTTCAGGAGCATTGAGTTTCCGCAAGCGAACGGTAGAGCGATTGGCGAGCTTGTATTATGCAGATCAGGACTATGAAAACGCCTTTACCTACTTCCAGCAGGTAGTTGGTCTTGTAGGGAATGCCGATGAGGGCCGTCGCGCTCGTTTAGGTTTGATGCGTTGTGCTAAAGCATTAGAGAATGTATCAGTTGTGATGCAATATGCGGAAAGCTTATTGCAAGATGAAGGTCTGCCTGCGGAATGGCGTTCAGAGGCTTTGTTAAATGCCGCTCGTAGTTCTCTTAGTTTGAATGATAGTGCAAACGCAAAGCGCTATTATACCATGGTTGCGGAGGAGATTAAGGGTGAAGCGCAAGCAGAGTCAAATTATTATTTAGCTCAATTTGAATTTGTGCAAGAAAAATTTGAAGCGGCAAATGAGCGCATCTTTTGGATGATTGATAACCTTCCTACATATCCTCAATGGCGTTGGAAATCTTTACTGCTGATGGCAAAAAACTATGCAGGTCTTGAGGATGATTTCCAGGCAAACTATACGCTTGACTTCATTATTGAAAACGCGGACATCGGTGATTTGGCAGATGCAGCACGGAAATTCAAAGCAGAATTAGCACTCTTACGGGAACGGCAGGCGCAGACCACTTTTGGCGTTGACAGTTTAGAAGTAGAAGAGGCAGAATTGGAAGAGTTAGAAGAAATTGAAGAGTAACGACGTATGAAAAGGATAGCACTAATAGGACTTTTTTTATTGCCCATACTGGCTTGGAGTCAAGAGGAAACAGGCGATGATGTAAAAAGTGTCGAGATCAGAGTTGTAGAAGATTATAAAGCGCAAGTTCGTTCGGCGCATAAAATTTCAGAACAGCCCTCTTTTGCGGATACGACTTCAGAGAAATTGGCGGTGACTGTGCGCATTAAGCCAAAGGGTATGGTCATAGATTTTGATCCCGATCCCATCCCCAGCATACGCCTTGGCAGGGTCAAACTTCCGAAATTGCCCACACAAAAGGTGAGTTTAGGTGCGGGTAACTACACCGGATCATATGCGAGTTTTGTATTGTCATCACCAAGGAGTAAAAAAAATGTGTGGGGCATAAAAGCGGTGCACGACGGTACATTGGGCGGTGCGCCCAGCCCATTCTATACGCAGCCCACTTATGAGAATACGCTTTTGGCTGATTTTCAGCGCGCTTCGAAAAATTGGAATTTTAAGACTCAGGCACTGCTGCAAGCAAACTATCACAGCTTTTATGGAGCTCTTGATACGGGACAAATAGACACCGTTCGTGGTACATGGCAGCAGAGTTATGGGTTAAATCAGCAATGGTTAAGAACGTCTAACCGGACAAGTAAGGTATTGGCTACCTACCGCAGTGGAGGTGTTTCTTATCTGTATACTCATGCGGGATTTGCTACGAGTGAACATTTGGCAAGAACAGCGCATACGATAGAGCTGGATGCAGGTGATCAAGAAATAATCTTAGACCTAGGTTACCAATTTTCGCAATACAATGGATGGTCGATGCCGGCTGGGCAATACCATAATTTCAATATTGCGCCCACCACGAGAGGAAAAAACGGGATATTAACGTATGAATTTGGACTCGACTTTACGGGAACGCAAACCTCTGGGCTTTCCCAAGATCGGTTCGAATTTTATGTGTTTCCACAGGTGAATCTTCAAGCAGAAATCTTACGTAGGACACTCGCTATTTATGGTGGATGGGATGGTTCTTCTAAGCAGCAAACACTGGAAGGCTTGCTTCAGGAAGTTCCTCAAATTTCTTTAAATCAAGAGTTGCGTTTATTAGGTCAAAACCGCGGGTATGTTGGGATGCAAGGGGCACTCATCGGTAAAGTACAGTACCGATTAGAAGGCGCTATGACTTTTATGAATGACGCGGTCCAATTCATGAGAGATACCCTTCTTTCACCCGTTGAAATGAATGGATCCTACCTTCCGGCGCTTTCCGTTGGCTATGCGGAGCAAGTTTTGAAAACGTCGTTCAGAGGAGAGTTGAATGTGCCTTTAAAACAATTTACGGCAAGTACTTATGCGCAGTTTGCTGCATATTCTGGTGATTCATTTTTAGGACGCGAGGCACGTGTTGTAGGCGGCATGCTGTCGTATGAGATAAACACGTTACGAATGACGGCTGCGGTTAAACATGTTGGAGGCCGATACAAACCTTCATCTAGTGCGGCAGGTTTGGAGTCGTATACCGATGTAAATCTTCAATTGGGCTACGAAATTAATGAGAACTTGAGTATCAGTTTACGCGCATTTAATCTGCTCAATCAAAATTACCAAATGTATTTGGGTTACCGAGTTCGAGGCGCTCGAGGATTGTTTGTTTTGAACTACCAATTTTAATCGATCAAATTCTCTAGAAACCGCCTAAATGTTAATAAACATGTTGGTAAAAGGAGCGGGGCTCTGTGTCCCTTTTCCCTCTTTTTGGGTACCTAAAAGGTATCTTTGTTAGGATAGCATTAAACATAACTTCATCTTAAGTTTATGAGCGAAGAACAAAAGAATTATGACGGTGGATCGATACAGATCCTAGAGGGGCTCGAAGCCGTTCGCAAGCGTCCAGCAATGTATATTGGAGACATCGGTGTAAAGGGTCTCCATCACCTGGTTTACGAGGTAGTAGATAACTCCATAGATGAGGCTCTAGCGGGTCACGCATCAGATATATATGTAACAATCAATGAGGATAACAGCATTACCGTCAAGGATGACGGTCGTGGAATTCCCATTGATCTGCACCCGAAAGATGGCCGTTCAACATTGGAGGTGGTAATGACTGTTTTGCACGCCGGTGGTAAGTTTGATAAAGACTCCTATAAGGTAAGTGGTGGACTACACGGGGTTGGTGTAAGTTGTGTAAATGCCCTTTCTATCATGTTGCACGCAGAAGTGCATAAAGATGGAAAGAAATACGAGGTAGAATTTACTCGTGGTGCAGCGAAATATCCCACTCGTGAAATAGGGACCACAGATTACCGCGGCACGATAGTTACTTTCAAGCCTGATGAGGAAATTTTCGAGGAATTAGTCTACCAGTACGAGATTTTGGCGAAGCGCATGCGTGAATTAGCCTTCTTGAATAAAGGCATTTCTATTACACTCAAAGATCTGCGTGAAAAGGACGAAAAAGGCGAATTCATAGGACAGCGTTTTCATAGTGAAGATGGATTGGCAGGGTTTGTAAAGTACATTGATTCGAACAGAGAGGTTATCATGCCTGAAGTCATGTCAATGGAAGGCGAGCGAGATGGTATTCCAGTCGAGGTAGCTATGCACTACAATACGAGCTATAATGAGAACATTCATTCGTATGTCAACAACATCAACACGCATGAAGGTGGTACACACTTAGCGGGTTTCCGTCGCGCATTGACCCGTACGTTGAAAAAGTACGCGGATGAAAGCGGTCTATTAGCGAAAGAGAAAGTAGAGGTTAGTGGCGACGATTTCAGAGAGGGATTGACAGCTGTCATTTCAGTAAAAGTCATGGAGCCTCAGTTTGAAGGACAGACGAAAACAAAGCTTGGGAATAGAGAGGTGAGCGGTGCAGTGGATAAGATTGTGGGCGAAATGCTCACAGCCTTCTTAGAAGAGCATCCGAATCAAGCCAAAATTATTGTCCAGAAAGTACTGCTTGCCGCAAAGGCGCGCGTTGCCGCTAAAAAGGCACGTGAAATGGTCCAGCGTAAGGGAACCATGTCTTCTATGGGATTGCCGGGTAAATTGAGTGATTGTTCTGAAACCGATCCAGAAGTTTGTGAAATATTCCTCGTGGAGGGAGACTCTGCAGGTGGTACTGCAAAGCAAGGTCGTGATCGTAATTTTCAAGCTATTCTGCCGTTACGCGGTAAAATTTTAAATGTGGAGAAGGCGATTTCTCACAAGGTTTTTGAAAATGAAGAAATCAAAAACATGTATACAGCACTGGGTGTAAGTGTAGGTACTGAGGAAGACCATAGAGCACTCAATATTGCTAAATTACGCTACCATAAAATCGTCATAATGACTGATGCTGACGTGGATGGAAGCCATATATCAACCCTTATTCTAACGTTCTTCTTCCGTTACATGCGTGAATTAGTCGAAAAAGGATATGTGTATATCGCCACCCCACCACTTTATTTGGTTAAGAAGGGTTCTAAGTCTTCTTATGCTTGGGACGACAAGCAACGCGATCAACTTCAGTTCGAATATGGTGGAGAAACAGGACAAGGTGTTGGAATCCAACGTTACAAGGGTCTTGGTGAAATGAACGCAGAGCAATTGTGGGAAACTACAATGAACCCTGAGGAGCGAATTTTAAAGCAAGTGACCATAGACGATAGTCCGGAGGCGGATCGTGTATTCTCAATGCTCATGGGTGATGAAGTTCCTCCACGTAGAGATTTTATTGAGCGCAATGCGAAGTATGCAAATATTGATGCTTAATTCAATGAATCTATTTAAAAAAGCCTCCTTATTAGGGGGCTTTTTTGTAGTTATTTTTTTCGTATTGACAGCTTGCACGGAGCGTTCGAGAGAGGAGAAAATGATATTTCGTTACAATGAGTCTGCAGGAATTCCTTCTTTGGATCCAGCTTTTGCAAAGGAAAAAAGTTCCATTTGGGCAGTGCAGCAGTTGTACGAAGGCTTGGTATCCTTAGATGATAATAATGAGATCGCTCCAGCGCTTGCATTAGATTGGGCAGTTGATAGTACCGCTACAGTCTATAGGTTTCGTTTACGTCAAGCGCACTTTCATAGTGGAAATATAGTGACCGCAAATGATGTTGTGTACAGCTTAAACCGATTAAAGGATCCTGAGGTAGCATCTCCCGGTAGTTGGGTTGTTGACGGCGTGATTTCTTGTAGAGCAATTGATTCGACATCGCTAGAAATCGTATTGAAACAACCAAATTCTACCTTCCTATCCTTACTTGCGATGCCGTTTTGCAGTGTAGTTCCAGAGAATGAAACGATGCTTACCACAGCGCCCGTAGGTACAGGACCTTTTAAATTTCACGTTTGGCATTACGGGGAGAAATTAATACTCCATAAAAACGATGCGTATTGGAGAGTCGATAGCCTTGGTCTACCATTGCCTTATTTAGATGGCATTAGCATCTCTTTCCTAACGGACCAACAAAGTGCTTTTTTAGAATATCTACGTGGGAATTTTGACTTTCTACCAAATCTTGATCCCAGTTTCAAAGATGATCTATTGACCAAAGAAGGCCACTTACAGGAGCGGTATACCGAAGCGCACACCTTGGTGCGAAGTCCATTTCTGAATACGGAATATCTGGTTTTTAATGCAGAGCGATCTTTGCCTCAGGATCTTCGCTGGGCCATTAATGCGTCAATAAACAGAGCGGAAATGATTACTTCTTTGCGCAATGGGGTTGGTGTTCCTGCTACAGGCGGAATCATTCCTATGGGTTTACCAGGCTTTCAATCGTCTATTGGTATAGGATATGCACCGGATAGCGCAGAAAAAGTCATTAGCAGCTACAGCGTGCTGCCGGAATTAACACTCACAACTGTTGCTAATTACCGCGATCTCTGTGAATTTGTACAGGGTGCGATGGCGAAAACGGGCTGGGATATCGCTGTGAATGTAGTACCATCTGCGACACTGCGCAGTGATAAGTCTTCTGGTACTTTAGATTTTTTTAGGGCAAGTTGGATTGCCGATTACCCAGACGCCGCAAATTATTTAATGCTCTTCTCCTCTGAGATGAAAGCCCCAAATGGACCGAATTACAGCCGTTACAGTTCTCCGACGTTTGATTCGCTGTATAAAGCAATTCAACAAGCATCTATTGGACCTGAACGAACTGCATTAATGTCTAATGCAGATTCCTTTTTAACCAAAGAAGCGGTGAGCGTTCCTTTGTATTACGATGAGGTTTTACGTGTTTATCCGCGACGTACACAAGGCGTTAGGACCAATGCGTTGAATGCACTTAATCTTTTTGAAGCGAAGGTAGTGAAGGACTGAACCGAGTTATTAAGGGTCTGTGGTCGCTTAGGGATAAGTCTTCAATATATTGACCCTTAGAATCTATTTCGGGACTGTGTAAAGTCCAGTCAATCTTAAAAAATAATCCACGTCTTGCGAGCGGCTCGAATGAACCCATAGTACCGTATCCATTAATTATATATGGATCTTTAAGGTGGCGTAGCAAACGCCAATATAAATTACCCCCTGGTACGCCGTTGAAGTCGCCCGTCAGAATGACTGGATAGGGGCTTTCTTTAACCCAGTCAACAATGTGATTGGCTTGTAGGCCTCTGTTTTTGTCTGTAGAAGCAAGCTTGTCTAATACAAATTGCCCCGCTTCTAAAAGTTCATCTCTTGAATGCACCAGCTCCATATCTTGGTCTTGAAGCCCCGTGGAGCTTAGGTGAACATTTAAAATACGTACAGTATCGAATGGCAAAACTACATCCGCATATTGAGCACTCGTCTTTGCATATCCATCCGTAGTTAGGCTGGAATAAACCAGTGGGGCATGTTTAATTATTGGGTATTTCGAATATATGGCTACCGAATAATTCTTCCCTTTTGGCGCATAAGTCCTAAACGGATAATGTTGAGCTATTGCGTGAGCAGCATTGCGGCGGACCTCCTGCATACACAAGATATCAATGGCTTGTTCTTGGGTCCAGTTCCCAATTTCTTGTGGCGCGTTATTGGTTTGGTAAAACGCTCGAACGTTATAAGTGGCCAGTTTGACTTCATCGTCGGTGGATTCTTGAGCACGTGCAAAGGGCCATTGTGCTATTAAGGGTACTGTGACTATTAGTAGACCAATAAGATTAGTTTTCGCTTTTTTGGCTTTGATTCGCAACCAAAAAACAAGTGCGATGACATGGGGTACTACTAGGAGTGGCAGAAGTAAAGTAAGGACGCTAATTCCAGGAAAATATTGAGAAGGAATAAGACTCCCTATCGCCGTAGCTAGAGTCACTCCGGTTAATGCGAGATTAAACCAATGGAGCAAAATAAGGCGCTTCTTCACCTAGTCTTTGGAGATTTTAAAGAGGAATGCTTTTTCTTCCTTCGATAAGCTGTCATAGCCTGTGGCTTTGATTTTATCCAGGATGTCATTCATCTGATCCGTATCATCAGGATTGTTTGCTTTGGGTGAATTCCCTTTTTTCCCACTGTTTTTATAATTTCTCTCACCGAAACTAAAACCCTTTTTACGTTTGCGTCGCTGTGGCTGAAACCCACCTCGAATAAAGTCAATAACCTGAAATAAATACACATTCCATTCATTACCAGCACGCATACTTCTAATGAAGAAAAAGGCGACAATTGCCCCTCCAAGATGTGCGATATGGCCACCTGCATTCGCACTAGTTAAATTCAATACATCTAATAGGACTAAACCTGCTGCGAGCATCCAATACTTCACTTCGAATATACCCCACAAACGGACCGGCATATTGGGCATGTACAAGGCCCCTGCGACTAGAACAGCAATGACTCCAGCGCTTGCGCCTACCATGGATCCTGACGTAAGGATGGGACTAATATTGTATAAAATAATGTAAAGTAAACCGCCGCCAATACCGCCATAGATGTATAAAGACAGCATACGTCGTTCTCCTAAGTACTCCATGAGCATCTTGCCTGAGAAATAGAGGATAATCATGTTGAAGAGTAGGTGACGAAAGCCAAAGTGCGTGAACATGTAAGTTAAGATGGTCCACGGTCGCAGCGCAAATTTTAGTGGGTTAGAAGGAAGCGCTAGCAGATCGTCTGCGATGTGCGGGATAAGACCAAAATTACCTGTGAACAGGCTCGTGAAAGCATTGGTCAAACTGTAGGCAAGGAAGACTGCAATATTTAAATAGAGCAATCGGGTGAGGTAGTCGCCCTTAAACGCATCGTGCCGTACTCTATTAAAGAAATCGCTCATGTGTATTGGAAAGGTTTAAAGATACATATCTCTGCGCCATTTACGGATGAGGATATAGCCAAAGAGCATACCTCCTAAATGAGCAAAATGAGCGATACCGCTATTACTCACACTAAAGCCATTGTAGAGTTCTAGTAATCCATAGCCAATAACGAAATACTTCGCTTTTATTGGAAATAGGAAGTTGAGGTAGATGACTTGATTCGGGAAGGTCATGCCAAAAGCAAGTAGTACTCCAAATACAGCGCCCGAAGCTCCGACCATGGGAGCGTGAAGTAATCGATTCAAACTGCCCCAAGTGCTATTGGTATAATTAAATCCGCGTTCAATCAACTCCTGACCGTCACGAGTAATGGTTTCAACGGCACCGCTTTCAAGCGCAGCACTGAGCTGAAAGTATTCCATGGCATTTACACCAATTTGAAGTGCGCTGGCTCCAAGCCCTGTGAGTAGATAATAAGTGAGAAAGCGTTTAGGTCCCCAGTGGTTTTCCATTGCAGAACCTAAAAACCAGAGCATCAACATATTTGAAAAAATGTGACCAAAGTTTCCATGCATGAACATGTGTGTCACTAATTGTATGGGTAGGAACTCTGAGGATGCAGGGAAGTACAGGCCCAACCAATCTGTAATGTCAATACCAAATGTTGAACGTATGGAAATCATGCCTAAAAAGAACAATCCGTTGATTATCAGAAGGTTCTTGACAACAGTGGGCATTAAATTGAAGCTACGCTGTACGATCATAGGAGAGAATCTAAATCCTCAGGAGCCAATTCTAGAATGACTTTTTTTCCTGAAGGTGAGTATTGTGGGTTACTGCTGCTGAGCAGTTGTTCTTTTAACGCTTGTAAAGCCTCCTTAGTTTTAACGAATTCACTATTCGCGGCTTTTTTAGCTAAGGTCTGTGCGAATGTTTTTAGTAGGGAAAATTCAATAGTCTCGCTGTCTAAACTCTTTAATTGCTCGATAAGTTCCTCTAAAGCAGGCACAGCTTCTTCAGCAGCCAGCAACATTGGGGCTCCAGCCAACTCGAATTGACCCGTGTTTTGCTCTAATCTTAAATCGAAACCAGCGGTGGCAAACCAGCTCTCATATTCTTTTAGCAGCGCAAGTTCAGAAAGACCAACTTGAATTTCTTCAGGAAAAAGTAGTTGTTGAGATGGGAGTGTCGACTCTTGTAGTTTTTCTAAAAATTGATCGTAAAATACGCGGTAGCGTGCGGCATTAATATTTATAATTAGTGCTTTTCGCCCCAACAGCGTTACCATGTGTTTGCCCCAGGGTAGTATGGTATCGGTGTATTCGTTGCCCTCTTTAGATGGTAAAGCGTCGTCCCAAAAATTATCTATTTCATCCTCTGAAGAATATTCAAAACTTTGTGTGGTATTGAGGTATTTCTCTTGCTGAATGCGTTGGTATTTTTCGTCATCTGAACGGAAATTCGGATGCGTTCGTTGCTTTGTCTCGAATGGATTGAAGTTTGGGTTGACCGTGATTTGAGGTGCCTTAGGGAGCTGGCCTTCGGGTAATGGGGGTATGGCAAAACTCTGCTCAGCATCAAAATCGATGGTGGGTGCGACGTTGAATTGGCCAATCGCATGTCGAGCAGCACTCCTCAAAACTGCGTAAATAGCACGTTCATCTTCGAATTTAACCTCAGTTTTAGTGGGATGAATATTCACATCAATTTCTGTGGGATTGACGCTCAGGTAAAGAAAATATCCTGGATGATGTTCCCCGGAAAGTACCTCTTCAAACGCTTCTCGAAGTGCATTGTGGAGGTAAGGAGATTTGATATAACGCCCATTGACAAAAAAGAATTGCTCCCCGCGTTTCTTTTTTGCAAATTCTGGTTTGACGATAAACCCTTCCACGTTCACCACCGCTGTGGATTCTTTAATAGGAACCAGTCGTTCGTCAAATTTTCTCCCGAAAATCCCAGTAATTCGTTGGCGTAAAGGGGCAGGTTTTAAATGAAAAAGTAAGTTGTCGTCACTGTTCATGATCCATTCAATGTGTCCATGAACAAGAGCGACGCGGTGAAATTCATCGATACAGTGGCGCAATTCAATACGCTCGTTCTTAAGAAATTTACGTCGAGCTGGAATATTGTAAAAAAGGTTTTTGACCATTACTTGAGTCCCCTTATTCCAAGGATAGGGCCCTACCGATTGCACTGTGCTGTCCTCTAGTTTCAATTCCAGACCTAGGCCTTCTTCGTTTTGGTTGGTCCTTAAATGAACGTGAGCCACGGCACCAATAGAAGCCATTGCTTCGCCCCGAAATCCTCTCGTGCTCAGTTGGAAGAGATCTTCAGCCGTTTTGATTTTTGAAGTGGCATGCCTTAAAAAACAGTTTTCTGCATCTTGCTGGTCCATTCCTGAGCCATTATCGGTCACACTGATACTGGTTTTACCAGATCCAATCAAAGAAAGGATGATTTTTGTGGCACCTGCGTCGATACTGTTTTCCAATAATTCTTTGACTACAGAAGCAGGTCGTTGAACTACTTCTCCAGCCGCAATCTGATTGGCAACGTGATCAGGAAGTATACTAATTATGGGCACTAAGCGAGAAATTTAACGGCGGCAACGACCAAGACAACGAGGAATAAAAAACTGAAGAGTAAACGCTTACCGTAGCCTTCACTAGCACCGGCGCTTCTTTTTCTTCGTAGATCCCAATTTTCTCTTAATCGATCGCGGTATTTATCCTTATTTTGAAATGGAATATCATCTACGCTCTCACTGCGCTCTAAGATTCTCAAACGATCTTTACGCTCGTCGTGAAATCGAGGTTGGTGTTGAAAACCGCGAGGTTGTCGTCGTTCAAATAATCCCATATCTTTCTATATTCTCCTCTCAAAGGTAAGAACCCCTTGGCACTTTAACTACCTATGCAAGCACGCTTTCTAAAAGCCCTATTCATTTCTTTTTTATTCTCGTTTTTACCGGGTAAAGGACTTTATGCTCAATCATTTAATGTTGATTCTGTGCTCAGCACAATGACGCTTGAGGAAAAGATTGGCCAATTATTCATGGTCGCTGCCTACAGCAATAAAGGTGAAGATCATCAAGCTGGATTAGAAAAATTGGTCCGGGAATACCACATTGGAGGCGTTATTGTTATGCAGGGTGGCCCTAAGCGTCAGAATACGTTACTACACCGTCTTCAAAAAGCGGCAGCATTCCCTTTACTTGTAGGGCAAGATGCGGAATGGGGACAAGCCATGCGTTTAGATAGTACTTATAAGTTTCCCACTTCGCTAACGGTTGGTGCTGCAGGTGGGGCGACGGATGCCTATGATTTAGGACATGCCTTGGCGGATGAGTGCAGTTCCGTTGGGGTACACATGAGTTTCTCTCCAGTGCTTGATGTCAATACGAATCCAAACAATCCTATCATTGGAGCCCGGTCTTTTGGTTCGGATCCACGCCGTGTGAATGCCCTAGGCATTGAAGTGGTGAATGGGATTCAAGATCAAGGAGTACTCGCCTGTGGGAAGCATTTTCCAGGACATGGGGACACACATCAGGACAGTCATAAAACACTTCCAAAGGTAGACCGTACGCTAAAAGAACTCATGGAAGTAGAATGGGTGCCGTTCAAGGGCGCTATTGATGCAGGGGTAGCTGCGATCATGATCGCGCATTTGAACATACCTTCACTTGAGCCTTCTGGAAAACCCACCAGTCTTTCCCATAAAGTCATTCAAGAAATTTTAAGAGATCAGTGGGGATACGAAGGATTAGTCATTACGGATGCCTTGAATATGAAGGGCGCGGCAGCCTTTGCGCCGCCTGGTGAGCTAGAGTTGGCGGCTTTTACTGCCGGTAATGATATTTTGTTGTTTCCCATGGACGTGCC
>JAKMEB010000093.1 GCA_022426185.1 Schleiferiaceae bacterium | reverse complement strand
AACGCCAAAATACTCCTCAGGTGAAGCACCTGTTGACAGTAAGGTTAGAATGTAATCTTCAGATAGTTTTTTAAATGCCATGTCATAGTAGCCATGTTCGCCTATATCTGAATCGAAAGTTATTGCATCAGGGTAAAATTTCTCAGAAAACTTTATTGCAAGTTTAAATCCGGGAAGAAATTCAACTCGGTTTATGGCTCGTATTTTTTTATTACTTAGTGCCGGCTTAAATTCTATCACATTAGCCTTGAGAACGCCTATGGATACGGTGATTAGTACTTTGTCTGCAACATGCTCTCCTCCATCTTTAGTCTTAAGTATCACTTTATTACTAGAGTAGTCAATTTCTGAAACAGGAGTATTAAATCGTATTTTATGCTTTACATGGCGCGCGAAATTATCGTCCACATAATCGAACCAGGTAGAGCTTTTAAATTTGTATTCGGGGAAAAAATTAAAAAACGCATCTAGCTCCTCTTTTTCCGTTTGTACATAATCTATTCCGTCCCAACTAAAGGCGCTATCAATACTATAGGGAAGTAGCTCTTCGCTTGTCCAATCACCTGGTAGGCCAATTAACTTATTTAATATCCCAGGTTGATTATGAATCCATTCTGCTCCCAAATCTATCGGAAAATCAGCTAGCAGGGCATCTTTTTGAAGTCTTCCCCCGTATCTATCTGTGGCCTCTAGAATTTCATAATTGATATTGTTTCTTTCCAGTATTCTTGCTGCCGCGAGACCTGATGCACCAGCACCTACAATTATTACTTTCCCTTCATAAAAGTAATTTTTGTCTAAGGCTATTGTTTCTGGAAAACGATCATATGCTCTTGAACCCCACTTGAAACAACCAGTAAATACAGAAATACTTACAAGTACAATACCCATTGACTTTAAACGGACTTTCATATCGCATTCTTTTATTTAGTAACACAAGGATAGAAATACCGAATACAAAAACACTTGACATTAATCACAAAGCAATTAATTATTCAGCCCAGCGAAGTGTGAACCTTTACGGACTACCAATGTTCCATCTAAAACAATTGAAAGCTTATGGATACCCTTATTTATCTTCTTACCGCAGGGCTATTAGGAAGTATAGTAATCTCCTTTCGAATTATGCATCACCTTGCTAAAGAGATTGCGGACTTGAAGAAAAAGTTAGAAGCATAAAAAAAGCGGGCAATGCCCGCTTTTTTTTATCTCGTAAGAATTAAATCATAATTCCAATAAAAGCTGTTACCTGTATTGGGATCATAATCTTGGTGATCATAATTGAGGTACATACTGTCTTCGGCTTCATTGATGTACCATTCCAAACAAGGAGCCCAATTCATATAAAATTCGTCTGTAGACCAACTGTAGCTCCATTGCTGATACATGTGATCACTCATTAATGAGATGTCAAATGTTGCACTTCCAGATTTGGTCAAAGTTAGATTCCCATTATGATCTTCATTCGCCGCAGAAAGCTGTCCCACTGCTCCGTGCGACCTACTCAGTGCTACACTCCATGGAGCCTTGTAGAATCGTTCTGTATCGGTTTGAGCACTTGATCCCGTTTCACACGATGTTAAAAACGCTATGATGGGTAAAAGCAATACTATTTTTCTCATTGATTTTCTCTATTTCATTGCACCTGAAGCAAAAATCGGACCGATTTTACCAACGAACAGCCAACGTTGGTCCAATGACTCCAAAATTCTGTCCAATACCCATTTGAGTCATGAATTTTCGTTTCTTTTTAAGAGTCTCAGAATGGCTCCTTCTTTCATGATAATTCTCATAAACTACTTTACCTATAAACTCACCAATCACCGCACCTGCAACTAGTTCACTTACCCAATGATTGTGGCCTCGAATATCGTAGAGTAAACCTAAAGTCATTACAGAATACGGAATTAGTCTATTTTCAAATACTTTGCTTGTTACGCTTGCGACGGCGAAATACATCGTTGCGTGATACGATGGGAAGCCCGTACCGTACGCATCAGAACCTAAATAAGGTCTATGAAAATTGAAGAAGTCTAACGGACTATGAACGAATGGATATTGACTATCGCGATCGACTTGACTGTAATCTCCTAAAGGTCTTGCAGGTCGATGCCGAGCTACTATAGATTTTAAAAGAATATGAGAGATAACATAGGATTCAACTACCGCTTTAGCAGTTAAAATACTCGCTTCTTGCAATTTTTCTGAGCCCGTCAATAGACCTATACCATATGCAGCTGTAAAACCGAAATAGATGTAGCCGTCTTGTCCAGAAGTCGCATTTCTTAAGAATGGTGTTTGGTTCAGGATAGTTGGATAACTTACCAATGGTCTAAGATAAACGTCTAACGGCTCTAAATGCTCCTGAAAGAATTTAGTCGTTTGGTAATCGGTCACGATCATCGCGAAGAGCTTGACCCCATTGGCAGAAAGATTTGGATTCTTTAACGGCCTATTAATGATTGCTTTCGCATCATCGTCAATCGTCAGTAACGTATTTCGAATGATACCGATGCGCGATTCTTTGACTGTCCTGTCGACTTCATATTCTATCTGCGCCATAATAGGCGATGAAAAAAGAAGCGCTGCAACCAATGAGGCGCAGCGCTTTATGATACTCTTGTACATCATACTAAGGCTATTGGTTCTTCCGAAGATACTTACTCCCAAGTAAACAAAGGACGGTCCTGCATCATTTTAACGACTGCACTTCCAGCTTCCTGAATATGTGAATCTGAATCAATGTTTGTCACTACTCGATCAATCAAGTCCGTGATGGTTTCCATATCCGCTTCTTTCAGTCCGCGCGTAGTGATGGCTGATGCCCCTAAACGAATACCAGAGGTAGTGAATGGACTTTTATCATCGAAAGGCACCATATTCTTGTTTGCAGTAATATGAGCACGAACTAACGCTTGCTCTGCCGCTTTACCTGTCACACCTTTGTTGCGTAAATCAATCAGCATTAAGTGATTATCCGTACCGCCTGAAATAATATCATAACCGCGGTCAACAAAAGCCTTTGCCATTGCTGCTGCATTCTTTTTTACCTGCAATTGGTAATGGAAGAAATCATCCGTCAATGCTTCACCATAAGCAATCGCTTTGGCAGCTATTACATGCTCTAACGGGCCTCCTTGAATTCCTGGGAAAATCGCCATGTCTAGAACATTCGACATCAGTTTCACTTCGCCTTTCATATTGGTTTCCCCCCATGGATTTGGAAAGTCCTCTCCCATCATGATCATTCCACCACGCGGTCCACGTAGGGTTTTGTGTGTAGTCGTTGTAACTATATGACAATGCGGCATTGGGTCATTAAGGATGCCTTTTGCAATCATACCTGATGGGTGCGATATATCTGCCAAAAGAATGGCACCTACTTCATCTGCTATCTCACGAAAGCGGGCGAAATCTATATCACGGCTGTAAGCTGAGGCACCTGCGATAATCATGCGCGGTTTACATTCCTTAGCTTTCGCTTCAATGGCCTCATAATTCAATAAACCAGTCTCCTTTTCAACGCCATAAAATTCCGCATGGTAGGTTTTTCCTGAGAAATTTACTGGTGAACCGTGCGTCAAGTGTCCCCCATGACTTAAATCAAAACCTAAAACAGTATCACCCGGCTTCATAACCGCTAGATATACGGCAGCATTCGCCTGTGATCCAGAATGCGGCTGAACATTAACATAGGCGGCACCATACAGTTCTTTCGCACGATCACGCGCTAAATCCTCGACGACATCTACAATCTCACACCCCCCATAATAGCGCTTACCAGGATACCCTTCAGCGTATTTATTAGTGAGTACAGAGCCTTGCGCTTCCATGACTTGCTCAGAGGCAAAGTTTTCTGAAGCAATCAGCTCAATTCCATTTACTTGTCTTTCGCGTTCCTTTGCGATTAGGTCGAAAATTGTAGTATCTCTCATGATCAATTATTGAATGGTAAAATTACGGCGAACACCGGTAATCGCCCAATTATCAGTATGAGTAATTTTCACACATTAAAACGGCGATGACCATCGTTCGTCTATGTAGACATTGTGACCCGTGAGGGTTTTAATAAACGCCTCTAAATCCGTACGTTCGGTTGATGTTAACTCAAGTTTCACCGAGGTTAATCCGCGAACTAATCGGCCGTCTACTGTCCGATTATTAACATCAGGAATGACTTCATTGTAATGTTCTACTATCGTAGTGAACTCCAGGAAGTTTCCGGTGTGCATCATAGGGGTATTAATCTGTCCATCAGGACCAAAGATATCGCGTAGTGAAGGTGAACGTGTATTTGTCGTGTCAAAACCCGCTGGATTGCCTGCCTCTTGGTCTACGCCATTGTTACCACTCATCGGATCGATATCAAATTCTGGAGGTCGGTGACAACTTGCACATCCAGCACCTCCAGCCGTGCGTATATTCTGATTATCAAGTTGAGGCGGTGCTCTAAAGAGGAACTTTCCTCTGTTTTCTGCAGGTATGAAATTCGAATACTGCCCTTGCATATCACCGGCCGCAGCAAAACCCTCATCAAACCTAGAATCAAAGCTCTCAATAGAGCTCACAAAGTGTTCTAGTGCCTGTGCTAGACGCTGTTTATTGATTATAACTCCTTCTTGTACGAAGGCCCAATCAAAGAGTTCAGAATAATAAGGCAGTCCTTTCAATTTTACTAACAAACTGTCCATGCCAGGCTGATCACCAGTACCACTGAAGCCCATTTCTATATGGTCTTGAACAGGTTGAATGACTTGGTTTCTTAGGTTTATCGCTCGACGGTCCCAAAACATTGCTGGAAGTGCCGCGAATCTTGTGTTAACCAACCGCATACTTTGTCTTGACGTCAATCCACCATCCAACCCCACGCTTTGCTGGGAGGTATCGCCAAAAGCGTGCGACTGAATGTGGCACGAACCACAGGCGATGGAGTTGTTTAGGCTGAGTTGTTTGTCATAGAACAGTACACGACCTAAGGTTGCTTTACGATCATCCACATCTCCATTTAGACGGTTGTCTCGGGTGATATAATCCGGTGCTGAGCTGCCATACTCCAAGGGAGGCTCTAGTGGAAAATCGGCCCCTAAAAAGGTATAAGCTGCATCCAATTCATAGGCACCGTTACTAACTCGACCACAGGCCGCCAGTAAAAGTATACCCAGAATGAATGCGTACTTCTTCACTTATTGTACCAGCTCCATTTCATCGATTAACCAACGTTGTCCTGCAAACTTATCGATAATGAATAACACGTAACGGCTGTCCACCATGATGTTACGACAAATGTTCGGATCAAAGTTCACATCGCTCATGGTGCCTTCCCATATGCGGTCAAAGTTCAGTCCAATAAGCTCGCCACGGCCGTTCAATACGGGAGATCCACTGTTTCCTCCTGTGGTGTGGTTTGAAGCGATGTTACACACCGGAAGCTTGCCGTTCTCTGTATAGTCGCCGTAGTCCTTGTTGTCGTACAACTCTATAAGTTTTGCAGGCATATCAAATTCGTAATCCCCTGGCTTGTATTTCGCCATGGCACCATCTAAATAAGTAGTGGTTCCGTACGATACGGCATCACGAGGGCTTACCCCTTCAAGCTTTCCATAAGTCACACGCAGCGTACTATTTGCATCTGGGTAAAAGTTGCGCTCAGGAAATACCTCCATTAATGCACGCATATATTCCGCCGATAGTTCGGTCGCCTTTTGCAACAAAACATTATCAGGTGAAACCGCATAAAACGCTTGGAATGCCGAAGTATTAAACTTGCTCGCTGTTGGGGCGACTGTTTCTAACTCTACAGGCTCATCTTTAATAGCCAATTCTATGAGCGCGTCGATCTCCTTATGAACCGCGCTAACAAACGTAGCCTCGTCCATATCCCCTAGCAGGTCTGGAAAGGTTTCCAAAGCCATGGAAAGCATAGCTACTGTGGTTTTTTCACTAACCGTGCGGCTGTAGTTTTGATGGAACTCAACCAGCGCCACATCCATATCAACGTCAGATTTGGCACGTTGTAGTTTGCTCATTAATGAGAACCACTCCATTCCATAATAGATGGTTTCGATAAACTCGTTACGCTTTAATTGGCCCTCCACAATCTGCATCTTGTTCACCGTGATTTCGTTTAACAATCCGCTGTACTTGTCCCAAAGGTTCGCATCTGCTGCAATGCGGGCAGTGAATTCGGCTTCGAGCTTGCGTTTACGATCGATACCTTTCGAAAATTGGACACCTTCAATCTGGCCAATCCATTTTTTCCATCCGTTAGCAATACGAGCGTATTTTGAAGCATACTTGAGCTGTACCTCCGCATCGGCACGCATTTCCTCGTCCATAATGGATAATAAGACATCGCGTATTTCCACACGACGGACGTTTTCTACATTGACCAATTGGTCCATTTCAACTGCCGTCAAATATTCCTGAGTGCGACCGGGATAGCCGAATACCATGGTGAATTCTCCCGGAGTACGTGGCGCAATATTCACTTTCAAATGCTGAGCGGGTGTAAAGGCACTTCCGTTTTCATCGTATACTCGAAACAAGCTGAAATCCCCGGTGTGACGAGGGAATACCCAGTTGTCCGTATCTGCACCAAACTTTCCAATAGAGCTCGGCGGCGCACCTACAAGGCGTACATCATTGTATCTGATCGTGGCCAAAAGGAAGAATTGGTTGTTATTGAAAAAAGGAACCACCTTATACTTGAGATTTGGATTGTCCAATTCTTTGGCTTCAATCAAGGCAGCCTCTAGGTCTTTGAATTGATCGCCGGAGTTCACTAATGCATTGGTCACATCTTCCATATAAACCAATTGCTCCACGAACAACCCAGGGTTTTTCAACTCCTCGTCCATAGAACGCGCCCAAAAGCCGTCTTTGAGGTAGTTGTGCTCCATGGAGCTTTGCTTTTGGATCTGACTGTACCCGCAGTGATGGTTAGTTAAGACCAAACCTTGGGAAGAAATGTACTCGCCCGTACAGAAACCACCAAAACTAACGATGGCGTCTTTCAAGGAACTGTTGTTTACACTGTAAATGTCCTCGGCGCTGAGCTCACAGCCCATGGCTTGCATCTCTTCTATGTTGTTGTTTAGTAGCATGGGGATCCACATCCCTTCTTTAGCGACCAATTGGATACTAAAAACTAAGATTGTGATCAGGGTAGCGATTTTCTTCATCTCTTCTATGTAATTTGCAGAGTGTAAACTTAAACAATAGCAATGAAGAAAGTAATACTAAGTGTTGCAGCTGCGGCAATAATGGCCTCCTGTGCACCGGAAACTGGATTTGACCTTACGATAGATGCGCAATCTGCTGGCGACAGTCCAGTAAAATTGAGCCTTGAGAACCAAGAAGTACTTTTTGAGGGTGTTCTGAGTGACGGAACTTTAACGGTACATATTGACGATTTCCCGCACCAATATGCCATGGTGGAAATTGCAGAGCTCGGTATGCCAGCAGTATATTACCACGACGGTGCAGACGTATCCATTACGATGGATTCTCTTACAGGATTTATAATTGAGGCTGGGGTATTCAATGATTCTGCTGAAGCACTTCGCAGAAAGGGCGAATTTTTCGATGCAACGATGATGACCCTAGAAGATAAGTTCAGAAATGCGATGCAGCTTAATGATACAGTCGCCACGGAACAAATCCGGGAAGAAGCCATGACGATTATTGACAGTCAGTCAAAGATGACTCTTGAGTTCGCTAAGAAAAATAACATACTTGGTGCTGCTATCGTATTAAGTGGAAATACCAGCAGTTACGATTTAAGTGATTTCATTGAAGTTCGTGATCAAATAAGCGAGGAATACCACAGCGCCCCTGATTATGTTAAACTTTCAGAAAAAATTGAATCTTTAGAAAAATCTGCAGTAGGTGCCGAATTCACCGATTTTAGTCAAGCAACGCCTAATGGCGAAATGCTCAGTTTACTAAGTGTCGAGGGTAAACTCATATTAGTCGATTTTTGGGCATCTTGGTGTAAGCCATGTCGTGCGGCCAATCCAGCATTGGTAGGCTTGTACGATGCTTATAAGGTACGCGGCTTTAACATCATAGGGGTGAGCTTAGATCGAGATAAAGAGGCATGGATTAAAGGAATCGCTGAAGACGGGCTGCAATGGCCGCAAGTCAGTGATTTACAATTCTGGCAGAATGAAATTTCAACTTTTTATGGCATCCAATTCATTCCACAGAATTTACTCATTGATGAAAATGGTGTGATCGTTGGTAAAAATATGGAACCTGAAGCGTTGGCTCAATATTTAGAGGCAAACCTTTAAGAGAGACCTTTTCGTCTGCGTAGCGCCCATTCTGCGCTCGCAAAAACTAAGAATACTCCCCAATACCACCATGCGGTGTGTTGGGGAGTTTTTTTTATCCGTTCGATAGAATTGCCTTCCAATTCCCACTGCTCTAATGCAGTTTGTAACGAGCTTAAATTGGTTGCGCGCCACAACTCATCTTTGGAATAACGGTCCCATAAGAGCTCATTGAAAGGCCTATGCTGCTCTATAGAGGATGGTAAAACTCTAAGCTCCTTACTCCAACTGTAGTCCTGTCCCAAAGCTTTGGCTTCAATGGCTACGGTATATGTGCCGGCCTTAGAAAAAGAGGATGTGAACACATAACCGTTCCCTTCTAGGGCTGTCGGTTGCGGAAGATCAATGGTTTCGCCGTTCTGTTTGAGAGTCAAATTAACCACTGCAGGCTGCGTATGCGAACGATTATCAACAACACTTACCACCCATTCTGCTTCTTGATTTTGATAGAGTCGCATCGGACCTGAAACGCGAAGTTCATCAGGACGTGAATCTCGCAGTAAAGCTTTAACTAAAGCCTTAAAAACGTTCCCAGTTTCAGGATAAGCAAGACCGTTTTGATACCAATTAACACCCCGCCCATTCCAGTTGATTCCGCTGCGATCGAGTTTTACCTTCTTCTTGTCTCGTTTACTAACACTGTAGAAGGCGGGCGCACCAATAGCAATTAACGCTTCTGGAGTCTTAAATTTTGTCATTCGGCCTTCGGGAAGATCATTGCTCGAATCTAACCAAAGAATGGGTTGATTTAATCGAGCATTTAACTGTGCACATACCGATTCACCGCCCCCAATAACCACAGCGGGCAGTTGTTTTAATTGGGTTTTAGCCTCTTCCCATGAAAGTAAATGATAGGTAAAGCCCAACTCTTGAGCAAGACGGGTCACCATTCCTATGTGTGGATGAGGGTACGGATAGATGATTTGGATCGAATTAAAATAGGGCACCACTTCTATGGCCTGTGCCACTACATCTTCTACCCCATCCTTTTCCGCGTTGATGGTAAGTTGATAAGTACCCGGACGATCCGGGGCAGTGAAACTGGCCGCTCGTGCTTTGCTCGATTTCCCATTGAACGTTGCTTGGATTACTGTTGGCTCCGCTGAAAATCTCGTGCTGTAGTTAAACTGAGCCCCTATCTCTACACGCTCCGGAACAATAACCGTTTTGATGAGCGGTGGGGTTAACAATTTATTGGCTTCCAGCAATACAGAACCAACCGGAGCTGGGCCCTTTTGCCCTGCTATGTGACCATCTCCTACATATACCCAAGGAAGCTCGTCGTATGCGTCTTTCGAAGCATTGAAATCTGTAACAACCCATTTCACTGATGCTGTTTTTTCAAAATCCATCAATGCCTGTACCACCTCTTCAATAGGTGATTTTAGTGAGGCAGAGGTATCCATACGCAATGCTACTAGTTGTGGCTGCTCAATAACTACCTGTTCCTCTCGTTCTGGTGCAAACAATGCGAAAAGAAGCATGCTAAACCACCCAAAACGAAAAAAGGCCAACGCCCAATACGGAGTTGACCTCTTTTTATAAAAATACGTGTACCACGCAATAACAACACCAAATACAAGGGCTACCACTGCAGCGGTCAACAGTGTCATTAAGTGAGCATTCCACCACAAACGTTCATCACTTGACCGGTGATGTACCCGCTCATATCAGAAGCTAAGAATAGACAAGCGTTTGCTACATCTTCAGCAGCGCCACCGCGTTTCAAAGGAATGCCGTCTCTCCATTGTTGGACTGTAGTTTCATCTAAAACTGCCGTCATTTCAGTCTCAATAAAGCCTGGAGCAATTGCATTACAACGAATGTTACGTGAGCCTAATTCTAGGGCAACCGACTTTGTAAAACCTATGATTCCTGCCTTAGAAGCAGCGTAATTGGCTTGGCCAGCATTACCCTTTACTCCTACTACAGAACTTATGTTGATTATTGAGCCAGAACGTTGCTTTAAGAAAGTACGTTGTACCGCTTTTGTCATATTGAAGACAGAATTTAGATTTACCTCAATGACTCGATTAAAATCTTCTTCTGTCATACGCATCAGCAAAGTGTCTTTTGTGATTCCAGCATTATTGACAACAATATGGACTCCACCAAAATCTTCGATCACCTGAGCTACTAATGCTTCGGCATCATCCATTTTAGAGGCATCTGAACGGTAGCCTTTGACCTGTGTACCGTACTGTTGTAATTCTTGTTCTAACGCTTGTCCTTTTTCGACTGAACTTAAAAACGTGAAGGCAACATTAGCACCTTGCTTTGCAAAGGTCTCTGCGATTCCCTTACCAATTCCCTTTGACGCACCCGTAATAATGGCGGTCTTTCCAGAAAGTAAACCCATAATTATTTTTTAATAGCGGTTTTATTCGGCAACAAACCTACGGCATTTCCTTCTTTGTACGCAACAATGAAGGCATTTTCAAACCCAATATTCACCACCTGTGCTAAATACAATTGCGCATCGGGAAGACTTGAGAAACTGCCTAGTAATATACGTTGAATGTCGTTTTCTTCGGTTACTTTTAAAGCACCCGTTCCTAAACTTAAAGTACTGTAATCCAACTCATTAAAAGCACCTACCTGAATAGAATATTCAATATCAAATGAAGGTTGTAAAACCGTGTCTATCAAAGATCCGTTTTGCCACATCTCCACTTTTATCGCGCTCAATTCTTCTTCAGAAGGCTTACTAAATTTCCACATGGCAACCAAAGCCAAGAGCAATACTCCAATGACCATATAAGGCCAGCGGCGGCTTTTTACACCAGCACCTTGCTGTTCAAGCTGTAAACGCAAACTCTTATTGTCTGCCTCCAGCTTAGTAATGCGTTCTTTAGTTTTTGGTGAGAGAAACTCCATATAAGTACTAAGGTCGTAAATTAAATGGCATTAAAGCGGTGCGACTAAGATTCCTATCAGAGTGCCAATCATGAAAAGGATGGTTTGAATCACAAATCCAATGTTGTTTAGAATAACCAAAAACCAATGCATTTCTCCAAAGCGTTTCCATGTTAAAGGCGGCTTGCTTACTGGTTCCTTCATGCCCTCTTCATGCTCCTTTTGTTGCTCACTTTTGATTGCATAAGGTGCATTACAGTTTGAACATACATGACTGTACGTATCCTGAAGTACGTCTACAGCATACCACGTAGTACAAGAAGGACATTTGACTTGTTTCATCCCAGCAAAGGTAGCAGTTCATAGCAATAAAAAAGCCGCTTCCAAAGGAAGCGGCCTTACTACTTTATGAAGAATTCTATTTTCCTAATAATTTTGCCATTGCCGTACCTAGATCGGCTGGAGAATCAACGACGGTAATTCCACATTCACGTAAAATTGCCTTTTTAGCTGCAGCAGTATCTTCTGTACCACCAACAATTGCTCCTGCGTGACCCATTGTACGTCCTGCTGGTGCAGTTTCACCTGCGATAAACGCCACAACAGGCTTCGTACCGTGTTCTTTAATCCAAAGTCCCGCTTCAGCTTCAAGTTGCCCACCAATCTCACCGATCATTATGATTCCTTCGGTCTCATCATCGTGCATTAAAAGCGCTACAGCATCTTTTGTGGTTGTCCCAATGATTGGATCTCCACCAATACCGATGGCAGTTGTTTGTCCTAAACCAGCTTTTGTACACTGATCTACTGCTTCATACGTCAAAGTACCTGACTTACTTACAATACCCACAGTACCTTTTTGAAAGATGAAACCTGGCATGATGCCCACTTTCGCCTCCCCAGCAGTCATAACACCAGGACAGTTCGGGCCGATAAGCGTACTTTCTTTATCACTCAAGTATTCTTTAACTTTTACCATATCCGCTACCGGAATACCTTCAGTAATACAAATGATTACTTTGATACCAGCTTCAGCAGCTTCCATTATACCGTCCGCAGCAAATGCTGGGGGAATAAAAATGATGGATGTATCTGCAGCCGCTTTTTCAACAGCTTCTGTAACAGTATTAAAGACCGGACGGTCAAGGTGTGTCATCCCTCCTTTACCCGGAGTAACTCCACCGACAACGTTCGTGCCGTATTCAATCATTTGAGTGGCATGGAATGTTCCTTCCTTACCTGTAAATCCTTGGACTATAATGTTCGAGTCTTTGTTGACTAATACGCTCATGTAGATGGTTTTTCTGTGAGTTTGCCACAAATGTACTACCCAAGCTTCAATGGATTTCCCTTCTTTTCAAATTTCTTTGCTCATTACTTATCGCCGTATCTTTGCCCCATGCTTAGAGACGATATCATCTGTGCTCTTTCAACGCCGCAAGGTGTGGGAGCCTTAGCCATTATTCGAGTCAGTGGGGCCAATTCAAAGATGCTCCTCTCCCCTTACTTCCATTCCAAGCGCGCAGAAAAGTCGGGGTATACTTCTCACGTAGCTTACTTTGGTGACTTCAGTGTAGATGGGGAACACATTGATGAAGTCCTCATTACTTATTTTGAAGATGGTAAAAGTTTTACTGGCGAAGAGAGTTTCGAAATTAGCAGTCACGGATCGCCTTACATTATAGGTCGAATTATGGAAAGTCTGCTCGTTGCGGGCGCGCGACTTGCGGATCCTGGAGAATATACCATGCGAGCCTTTATGAATGGCAAGATGGATCTGGCTCAAGCGGAGGCGGTTGCAGATTTAATCCATGCGGAGAATAAAACCATGCATGATGTGGCTTTACGCCAATTAAAAGGTGGACTCTCCAATGAAATTACGCTCTTTCGTGAGGATTTAGTGCATTTCGCATCAATGATTGAATTGGAATTGGACTTTAGCGAGGAAGATGTAGAATTCGCATCTCGAGACCAATTGCTAAAAATGCTCAATGGTCTTCTCCAAAAAGTAAGCGCACTCATCGATAGTTTTAAATATGGAAATGCTATTAAAAAAGGGATTGCGACAGCCATATTAGGCGCTCCAAATGCTGGGAAATCGACTTTACTTAATGCTCTTCTTGGTGAGGACAGAGCAATAGTGAGCGCCATTGCTGGAACTACACGAGATACCGTCGAGGATACATTTAACTACGGTGGGCTGACTTACCGCCTCATAGATACTGCAGGAATACGAGAAACGGAAGACTATGTGGAGCAAATAGGTATCCAAAAAGCATTTGAACAAGCGGAAAAGGCGGATGTCATCTTTTATCTTATCGACGCAACCGCAGCTGAGGACGACCTAGAACTACGACTCGCACATCTCAAAACCAGTGCACGACAAGCCCATTTGTTCGTTTGTATCAATAAATCAGATCAAGCGCCTACAGCTCCTATCATAGCACGATTGAATCAGATTGAATGTGAAGTTTTTGAGATTGCTGCAAAAAATAAAACGGGACTCACAGCACTTTTAGCCGCATTGAAAACCGCTACTGCTTGGTCTGCCAATTCATCTTCACAGACCATTGTAACCAATGCCCGCCACGCCGATGCACTCCGCCGGACCGCTCAGGCATTGGAAAAAAGTATAGAAGCCGTAGAATTGAGCATTCCAGGTGATTTGCTCGCTCAAGATCTAAGACTTGCGCTCGACGGGCTTGGTGAGATTACAGGAACCATTTCTACTGACGACCTATTAGCCAATATCTTTAGTAAGTTTTGCATCGGGAAGTAACAACTTACTTCCAAGAAATAAGCTTTACATAACCTGATCCCATGTCACTTGCATAGTGCAGAATCAGCGGTTGATTAAAATGATAGTCCGAAATGTTTAATTTAGAATTGCCGTCCAACCGAATCACGTCCATTAGTTTGCCCTGCATGGTATAACAACGAACGGTCATAACCGTCGGCCATGCATTATCTAACGTAAAGTTTCCACTATGGGGATTAGGGAAAATGGTTAAACCCGGCCCTTGTTGTTCTTCCAGACCAAGCACTCCATTGCTAGCTTCAGGTGTTGCTGTAGTAAAAGCAATCCAGTTCGGCGATGCATCATAAGATCGCCCATAACTCACATCAGTAGTTTGTGCAGTATACTTTACATAATCGACAGTATCTGCTGTTGCTGTAGGGTCATAAAATAATACAATTTCCTCGCCTGATTTGGAAAGTTTAAATGGCGCATGATAAGGGTCATTAATTGCTGACGATGATGCCCAAAAGAGCACAAAATCACCCGCCCCAAGTACCGTGTTTGGTAACTCAAATTTCGAAGGATCCGAACTATCGTCGGTTAAAGCATAGTCACTAAGGTTGATTGGGTCACTAGAGGCATTGTAGAGTTCGATCCAATCGTGGAAGTCTCCATTACTATCTGCAATAGTTCCATCGTTACTTGCCATAAATTCATTAATAACGAGTCCTGAAGTTGGCGTCTGGAAACCTAAAGTGTGGTATTCAAACCCAGCACGTGCTGGTGAGAATTTACCAATTGTTGCGGCATCGGCATAGATGTAAAATTGCTTCTGTATGGTTTGGAGATAAGTTGATGCGCCATATACCCCGTCATTTGCAGCACCATCCCCATGTTGTCCGTCGTCAAACATTTGACTACGTACATATCTTCCATCTATAGAATCACGTACATGAAGGTAAACAGCAGTAGCATTCATTACTTCTGCGGTTATGCTACCATTGGCAGGAAGGACACCGGGTACATTTGCCACGATATTGGAGATAGTGGGTTGTACCGCTGAGAGATCGTTAAGGCCCATCAAATAGGTTGCGCGAGCATCCATCAAGTTTTTTAAGCCAGGTGAAGAACCTCCACCCGGTCCTCCGCCGCCAGGACCGCCGCCGCCGCCACTCGAAACATCATTCGTAATGTTCGACTGGAATTGTGCATAGGTAGTGAGCTTATTAGGGTCTGCATTCACTGCACTTTGGATAATTGCGTGTTGCGCCTGCGCTCTATTGTAAAATAAGCTACCGTTTATGCCTGAATTGGCTGTAAAATTTTCATTTGTAATGGTCTTTAAATGAGCTAGATACATCCGCTTATAAAGCGGGGTGGAGAGAAGTTTCTGAATGAGCGGCCAAGAAGCATCATTACTGTGCAGTAAATGGGTCATTTGAGCTTTAGACGTGGTATTTGTCAGATTGATGGTGCCCGTCATCGAAAATTGACCAAAACTCTCGTTCATATCCCAAACTATAGGATAGAACTGCCCGTTTTCCATTCGATAGAGGTAATAATTCTGCGCAAATCCACCAGAATAACTATCTAGATTTACAAGTACATTATTGTATGCGTGCATCCAAAGGGTTTGATCGACATTCAATAGATTCTCTAGTGCACTAAGATGATTTTTTAATGTATCCGCGAGATTGATAAGATCTTGCCAACCAAAGTCAGATTTGACCTCATATCCTTCATAATAATCTGCACTGTCTGTGCCTTGATAGACTAAATTTGGAAAATCCGTTGTTGATGGCCCAGCACCAAATGTTGGATTGCACTTAATAAATGTCCCATTATTAGAGGACAGATACTTTTTTACAAACGTCTTTGATATAGCTTCAGAATTAGAATAAAGGCCTATTTGATTGCCATTTACGAAAACAACCGCATAATTCGATTGAGGGGCAATCATGTATTTCCTGGCTACTTCATACGACAACACCTCCCTTAAAAAAGAGGGGTCTTTCGCTACATTGCTGAGCTTAATATCCTTAAATCCTTGATAATCTTGAGTCTTATAGGTATCTAACTCGATATGCCATGGATTTTTACTTTGGTTCGCTTTGTAAGTCGAATTGCCCTTGTATTTCACACCGACACTGTCAAAAACTGTCCCATTAATGGTCACCGTCTGCGCCATCAGATACCCTTCATTACCGGACTTTGCAGTATCTAACATATAATCCCAGTTACTCTGAGTAAAGACAATCTTTATTTCTTGAATGGTCCCAATATCATAAAATGATTGGGCTTTTAAGGACGACTGAAACAGTAAGGTTAGTGCAATTAGAGCACAGCGGAGGTAAGTGTGGCGGGTGGTCAACATTTTGATGTGGTTTTTGATAGCGTAAATATAGATGCCATAATTCCTTAAAGGTTTAAGCATCTCTATTTAATTCTCGCGGTATTTCAAAGCGTGTTACTTTTGTTGTGTAATTCGATTCAAATGAAAAAAGACATTGAAATCCCAATAGTTGAAAACGTTTACGTCGCAGCAGTCTTTAATAGTGGGAATAACGATGAGCAGCAATGGTGGATTCATTTAATCAATGATGGTATTCAGCCACTTGAAAACGTCATGATTCAAAGTCGCGGCTACAGTGATTTAGACACAAAGTCCGGTCAAAAAACAGCCACTTTAAGAAAAGTAATAAAGGTCTTACCAGCAAAATCAGCAGCTAAATTAGAACCCATTATGCCAGAGGTATTCCACCTGTTTAACGAATATTGGGTGACCTTTTTCGAACATAACACCTTGAAAGATCGCAAATTCATCTTTGGTCCGCATACTATAGAGCAGGCAATTAAAGAGGATTTACCAGTACTCGAGGAGAAAGGTATACTGGTTCGCTAATTTTATTACTCAGTGTAATCCTGCCCTTTTCTTACCCGATGCCATACTACCCAAGCTAATGTTGCATTGAGCAGGTAGAAAGCGTATTTGGCTACGTATGCGATGTTGCCAAAAAGAACATTTTGGTAGAGTTTTAATACGTTATAAACCTGCCAACTCGCCCACGAATCTGCATACATTCTTGGTGTATTAAGAATACCGGAATAGGTAATTCCGGTTATAATTGCAGTAATAGCAAATTTTCCTGTGTTCTCACCTAGGGGGGCGCTTAGAAAGTCAGTAAAGCCAATGTAATTCAAGACTATTCCGAGGACAAAAGCAATAGCAATGTTGATGAAGTAAATGGAATCAATCTTTCTTGGTATGCGGTCGTTTCTTCGCTTCCAATAAAGGTAGGATACACCGGCACCTAAAAATGAAATAGGATAGGTTAAAAATGCTGCCTCATTGCCTAAATAGTAATCTACAAAAGCAGAATTAACAGCCGTAAGCAAGCCGATGAGGTTGCCGATATTATTCCTTTTTGTCACTAAACGTGTAACCATCATAGAACCAGCGGCTCCAATGGTTGAGAATATACCGATAGGTAGATCTTGACGTACGGTTTTATGAAAACCTAAGGCAAAAGAGATGACGAGTACTAACAGAACACCAAAGGCATCCAACCACTTACTTTCTGTAATCTCTTGCAATTTTCTTCCTCGTTCCAAAATATAGAATGGTTACTCAAAAGTAAAGGGTATGTGCTTACTCTACACTTTTATTTCACTGAAAGTACTGCACTCCAACCTGTTTCCATATTTCTGACGACATACATTCCAGAAGTCATACGCTCAGGGAGCTGCACAATATTGCCCACCACAGGCATTTTCGCAAGTAGAAGTCCGTTAAAGTCGTACAAGAATACATTGCTCATTGCCAATTCTTTAGGGATATAAAAATGGTCAGACGTTGGATTGGGATAGATTTTCCTGGCAACGCTATTTTCTGTTAAACCAATGTTCGAAATGGTGATGCAATCGCTCCATTGTGAACAATTTCCCTGCGTCACTTCAACGGCATAATCACCATTAGCAGAAGCTACATAAGCAGCAGACGTTGCACCAGAGATCAGTGTGCTGTCGCTGCAATCCATCCATTGAAACGAAGCGTTAGTAGCAAGTGCTGAAAGTACGATTCCGTTTATGGCAGTTCTGGTATCAACGGTATCTACTGTGATATCATAAGTAACGATCGAATCGCAGCCTGTTAAAGCCCCGGAACTTTGTGTGAAAGTCCAATTATAAACGCCTGTAACATCCCAATAACCGCTACTATCAGGTATAGGATAGCCCTGACACACCGCAGTGGTAACCGTATCAAAAACGGTTTGACTCATGTTTTGACCGTGAGTCCAATTGCTGCTAGATCCGCTTAGCCCAAAATTTTGTAGTGTTCCGTTATTGTTACCCGATTGGTCTGTTAGCGAAGTTATAGCCGTGTTGCTGCCGTCGGCCGTACCATCATTCATGGTGTAATACAATACTAAATTGGCAGATGGCGCACAGATCTCACCATTCATGTGAGCAAGTACATCAGAGTCTGTTAGAGCTATATTCCAAAGACGAAACTCATCAATATCACCTCCAAAGGGATTTGCACCATCTATTCTTCGCCCAATAACGACATTGCCGGCAGTGGTTGCTGGTGTGGCTGAAAAATTACCGGTAGCACTGACGATACCATCTACGTATAAAGTGATCTTTTTATTCGCTGTAGGATCATACACAGCGGCAACATGATGCCAAAGAGAATCATTCACTGCTACAGTACCACTAACGCCCGATCCTCCGATTTCTAACCGGACCGAATTCGAAAATAAAAGATTAAACGTGAAGCGCTTTCCTATGACGAACGAGCCCATATCCGCAATCACCTGCTGTACCCCTCCTCCAGTGCCGGGTATACAGTTCTCATCCGTCCTAATCCAAGCTTCAAAACTTCGCGCAGCGTTCCCTTGAATAGAAGATTTCGTTGTACTGACATAGTCATCGACTCCATCAAAATGTAAAGCATTGTTCGATTGTGAAAATAGCACAGGTGTAAACAAAATGGCCAAGAAAAAGTAAAATAGCTTCATAAATAGGTTTGTCTTAACCTCCAAATTAGCACATTTGCAGCTATGAGTAACATACTTTTTTTAACAGTCGACTTTGTTAAGCAGCAATTAAAGGATGCCGAAGGAGGACACGATTGGTTCCATATTGAGCGTGTTTGGAAGAATGCAGAAGCCATTGCTCAAGGAGAGGATTGCGATCCGGAAATTGTCGCCTTAGCTGCATTATTGCACGATATCGCAGATTCTAAATTTCATGGGGGTGATGAGACCGTTGGTCCCGCTCTAGCGCGTAACTGGCTCACTTCAAAGCTTTACCCAGAAGAAAAATTGGAACACATCATCGCCATTGTAGAAAACATCAGTTATAAAGGAGGTAAAGAGCTGAGAACACACGAGAGTATTGAGCTTGATGTAGTTCAAGATGCAGACCGTTTGGATGCCATTGGCGCAATAGGAATCGCACGAACCTTTAATTATGGTGGATTTAAGAACCGAGTCATTTATGATCCAGCTATCCCGCCAGATCTTAACATGACTAAGGAAGAATATAAAAAGTCAACAGCGCCAACCATCAATCATTTTTACGAAAAGTTGCTGCTCCTAAAAGAACGTATGAATACCACCACTGGTAAGAAAATAGCATTGGAGCGCCACCGGTTTATGGAATCTTTTCTAGACCAGTTTTATGCCGAATGGAAAGGCTTGCGTTAATTCTATCGTAATTTAGCTTTTGCTAAACAATCTCACCCATGACTTTTCGAGTTTTACATCGGTATTTAGGCTATTTCTTAGCTGGCATTATGATGATTTACGCTTTGAGCGGAATCACCCTCATTTTTAGAAAAACAGACACCTTTAAAGTTTCTATTGTCAAAGAACTGACTCTAGAGCCCGGATTGGATGCAACCGCTCTGGGCCGTGCGCTCAGAATTCGAGACCTCACTCCTATTGGTAATGATGGTACAATGTTAGTTTTCGAGGAAGGTGTATATGATATAGTTAGTGGTGAGGCGAAATACTCGGTAAAAGAATTACCCGTATGGTTAGATAAACTCATCCACTTACACAAGGCCACCACAGAGGATCCTTTATATTATTTCAATATATTTTTTGGCTTAGCACTGCTTTTTCTAGCCATTTCTAGCTTCTTTATGTTTGCTAAATCTTCCTTGATTTTCAAGAAGGGGCTGTGGTTCACCCTGGGAGGAATCATCCTAGTTATCATTATGCTCTATGT
>JAKMEB010000085.1 GCA_022426185.1 Schleiferiaceae bacterium | reverse complement strand
GTCCAGAAGAAATTCCGGAATTGCGTAGAATGATCTTGGAAGACGGCTACGATTTAGTAAGCGGCTGGAAGCAGAAGCGTTACGATCCACTGACTAAAACGATTCCTACAAAACTTTTCAATGCTGCGACCCGCCGCATTTCTAAGATTAAACTCAACGATTTCAATTGTGGCTTGAAGGCCTACCGCCTCGAGGTGGTACATAACATTGAAGTCTACGGTGAGATGCACCGCTACATTCCGTTTTTAGCTAAAAACAAAGGATTTGGCAAGATCGGGGAGAAGGTAGTACAGCACCAAGCCCGCAAGTACGGGACTACTAAGTTTGGTTTGAACAGGTTTATCAATGGCTTCCTTGACCTGGCCACCCTGGGGGTGATGGGCAAGTTTGGTCGTCGACCTATGCACTTCTTTGGTGCCGCGGGTACACTGATGTTCACCTTGAGCATCGCGCTGTTGGCTTATTTGGGCGGATATAAACTTTGGGCGCTGAGCGCTGGAGTAGAGGCCCGGTTAATTACTGAAAATCCGCTTTTCTACATCCTCCTAGCCCTGACCATCATGGGCGTTCAACTCTTCGGCGTAGGATTCATTGCCGAGTTGTTGTTGCGTGAGAGTGCCAAGAAACACGATTACACCATCAACGATAAAATAGGTTTGGATTAATGGCCCAAGCTGCCACTTTCCCAAAGTATGCGTTGATTTCTCCGACGTTCAAGCGCCCGGACGAAGTCACCGAATTTCTCCAAAGCCTCACCGCGTTGGACTACCCGCAAAGTGGTTTTGAAATCATCTTAGGCGACGGTACCCCGGGGGATGAATTGAGACCGGAATTGGCCCCTTTTCTAGACCAATTACCGCTTCAAATTTATTACGAGGAATACCTGCCCGTTTCAGATGCCCGCAACCGCGCAGCCTCCTTGGCCACGGCCAAGTACTTCATCTTCCTCGACAGCGATTGCATCATCCCGCCCGGCTACCTCCGCGCTATTGATGCCTTCCTCGAAACACACCCGGACACCACGCTCTTCGGCGGTCCCGATGCGGCCTCAGCCGACTTCACCGACCTGCAAAAAGCCATCAATTTTTCGATGACCAGCTTCCTCACCACCGGAGGCATACGCGGCGGTAAAAACACGCTAACCTCATACCAACCTCGCGGCTTCAATATGGGCATGAGTGCCGAGCTCTTCCGCTCGGTAGGGGGCTACGACGAAAACTTCGTCTGTGGCGAAGATGTCGAGCTCAGCCTTCGCCTTCAAAAAGTAAGCGCCATCAGCCGGTTCATCCCAGAGGCCCATGTATACCACAAGCGCCGCGCCACGCTTAAGCAATTCCGCCGCCAGGTCTTTCGCTTCGGCGCCGCTCGTCCGTTGCTCGCCAAGGCACACCCGGGCAACCTTAAATTGACCCACCTCTTTCCGCTCGTCTTCACTCTGTACCGCCACCTCACGGCCATCCTTGCGGTCCTGGGCATCTTCTATTTCCATGAGAGCGTGTACGTTATGCCGTTTGCACTCTATGTACTCTACATGATTGCGGTCTTTATTAGCGCCCTTTCCAAAGAGGGCCTTGCCGTCGCCGTCCTAGCTGTACAAACGACCCATACGATGAATGAAGGGTATGGCATTGGATTCCTGCGCAACTTCATCGAGGTCTACGTCAAGGGCAATCCTAAGGGCATCAAGCTTTAACTAATACCTACACCACCATCCGCCATGGCTACACACGCAACTCCCGAACACCACGCCCGCGTCGCGGCACTCACCTTCGCCGGTGTCTATCCGCACTACGTTGCCAAAGTCGAAAAGAAGGGCAGGAGTGAGGCCGAGCTGCTCGAGGTGATCCAATGGCTCACGGGCTACACCAAGGCCGACCTTGACCAACATATTGCCGCTAAATCTACGTTCCAAACCTTCTTTGATGAGGCGGATCTTCATGCGAATGCCCATCTGATCACGGGGACGATTTGTGGTTACAAGATCCAAGACCTCGACAATGAGCTCACGCGTGCGGTGCGTTACTTGGACAAGCTCGTAGATGAATTGGCCAAAGGGCGTCCCATGGCGAAAATCCTTCGCGGTTCATAAGCGCAACTTTTCCACATTTCTTGGACGTTTAAGGCGCTGGGCCCAATTTATTGGGACAACCCCCAGCTCATGTCCAACCCGAAACATTTTGTCATTACCGTCGGCGATTACCGCGATTCTAGTGGCCGATTTTTTTCGTTGCGCACTCCGTTCCACCGCCCTCTAAACCGTGCCCTTCATCGCATTGGTTGTAACTGGGATAAAGAGATCAAATGTTGGCTGCTTAATTACAGTAAAAAGAATTGGGCCGCCCTTCAATCTACTGCGGCCAATTTCGGTACCCTTGAAGTACTTACACGTCGGCCACTCCCAACAGCAATACTAAAAGAGCAGCCCAAAGAAACCTTATCGATACTAGAACAGTACCAAAACATGCTCTATGCACGAGGCTATGCGCAGAACACCATCACAGCCTACGTGCAATTAATAGCTCCGCTCATCGCCGATCTTCACCCAACATCCCCGGATGCCTACACCCTCGCTCAAATCAACACCTATCGTGCGACTCGACTCTTTCGAAAATCCAACAGCACCCAACGCCAATTCGTCGGCGCCCTAAAACTGCTCTTATCGCTCTACAATAACAGCATTGCACCCTCCACTTTGGTACGCCCAAGAGCCATTAAGTCCACTCCCAAGGTCATCGCCATCAACCAAGTCCTGACGATGATCGCCAAAACACGTAACCTCAAACACCGCTTAATCATCTCCTTGCTGTACTCCTGCGGTTTGCGTAGGGGAGAGATCATCTCTTTAAAATGCACCGACCTCAACCTCGAACGAGCTACCATCCACATCCGCCAGGGCAAATGGGGCAAAGACCGTATGCTCCCGCTTCCTCAATCACTGCTACCACTCCTTAGAGAATACGTTCACTTCTTCCAGCCGAAAACCTACCTCTTCGAAGGACAAACCACCCCGCAATACAGCGCCACCTCCATCGCGAACATCGTGTCTCGTGCGGCTAAAAATGCCGGCATTTCACAACGAATCACCCCACATATGCTGCGTCATAGTTACGCCACTCACTTGCTAGAAAAAGGTGTGGACCTCCGTTACATACAAGAATTACTAGGCCACAGTAGCATTGATACTACAACAGTTTACACGCACGTGGCAAAAAACACCACTTTATCTATTGAAAGTCCCTTAGATTCTGCTGTGCGGGACCAATTGGCACAAAAAGTCGATTCCCCGACGAATGAAAAT
>JAKMEB010000077.1 GCA_022426185.1 Schleiferiaceae bacterium | reverse complement strand
GCACGCATGTCAAGGGTTTCACGCAACAGCCAAAGCGTTGATGATCACGCCTTTAAAGGTGAAAAAGAAAGGCAATTGGTTCACAGCAAAACCGTCCTTGAAAAAGAGTGGTTTGACTATTTTGTTTACGGGCATCGGCACCACGAAAAAGAAGTACTCCTCCAAACTAAATCCGCGAAAGATGGTACCAAAATTGAAAGCAACTATGTTGTTCTTGGCGATTGGATTCATTTAAACACCTTTGCTAAATGGGACGGAACCCGATTAACCTTAGACCGTTTTACCAAATCATGATGAAAAAAGCACTTTTACTTATCATTTTTGCAACCGCTTTTACTGCCGCAGCCCAAGATTATAAAGGCCATTACGGCATAGGGCTTGCGCTTGGTGAACCCAGCGGTTTCAGCATTAAAAAGTTCAACAATAACAATGAAGCTTTTCAATATACCCTAGGCTACAGCGCCGTAAATGGTCAAGAAGGCATCAACATCGGGGCCGATTATTTACTCCACAACTACGACATCATTACTGCCGAAAAAGGGCGTATCCCGTTTTACTACGGTGCTGGAATTCACCTTAAAAGCTACAACGACGCTGGCAATCAACTCTATGCTCGGGTACCGCTTGGTGTGGCCTATGAGGCCGTTGAGTTCCCTGTTGACGTGTTCTTCGAGTTTGCACCAGGAATTGCCGTGCTTCCTTCCCCTACTTTGGTGACCAATTTTGCCATTGGCGCCCGTTTCTATTTTGACGTAAGGAAAGCCGTCGAGAAAATAGACGACGCCATTTAAATCTGAGCGTAAAAAAACCCCGAGCGTTAGCCCGAGGTTCTTACATTTTACTGCAAAATCAGTTTATTTCGCTGCTGCGTATTTCGCTGCTACTGCTTCCCAATTCACCACATTCCAGAATGCGCTAATGTAATCTGGACGACGATTTTGGTAGTTCAGGTAGTACGCGTGCTCCCACACGTCCAAGCCCATGATTGGGTGACCGCCACAGCCTACGCCAGGCATCAATGTGTTGTCTTGGTTTGCAGAAGAACATACTTCCAGCTTACCGTCTTTCACACACAACCAAGCCCATCCTGAACCAAAACGGGTCGCTGCTGCTGCGTTAAATTTTTCTTTTAATCCATCCAGTGAGCCAAAAGTGGCATCAATAGCTGCTGCTAGTTCACCTTCTGGAGCACCACCTCCGTTTGGAGAAAGTACCTCCCAGAACAAGCAGTGGTTGTAGTAACCGCCACCGTTGTTTCTGATCGCTGCGTTGTCTGAATGGTTTGCAAGCAACTCATCGATCGACTTGCCTTCCATATCTGTTCCTTCAACAGCTGCATTCAGCTTAGAAGTATATCCTGCGTGGTGCTTCCCGTGGTGGATTTCCATGGTACGTGCATCAAAATGCGGCTCTAGCGCATCGTGTGCATACCCTAATTGTGGTAATTCAAATGCCATATTAAATGGGGTTTATATTAATTCCTGGTCTAAAGGTAAGGCAAATTCCGGCTGAAGGTTTTAACTTACGTTTATATCCTCTTCAACAAACTCTATGACCGCTAATCAAGGACCTACACCGCTATCAGCAACGGCAGACTTCATTGTTTTAAATGCGTCTGCAGGGTCGGGTAAAACCTACAGTCTGGTCCAGCATATTTTGATGAATGCATTGCGAAAAAAGGATCTGGATCATGCCTATCAAAAGGTATTGGCGATCACTTTCACCAACAATGCCGCTGCCGAAATGAAAGCGCGTCTTTTGGACCAATTATTAGCTTTTAAAGCGCTCCAAAACCCTTCAGAAAGCACCTTTTTTGAACCTATATGGGAGGCCGTTGGTGTTTCACCTGAGGTGCTACAAAAGCGTGCCGCTGGAGCAGCAAGTCATCTATTACACAATTACAGCACGCTAAATGTGGGGACCATTGACCAGTTCACGCATCGATTAGTACGCACCTTCACAAGAGATCTCGACCTAGATGATAATTTTGAAGTTCGGTTAGACTTGGACGGGATGATTGAGGAGGCATTGGACCTGCTTTATGGAAGTCTAGGAGAGGCGCCTGCTTTACGTACATCCCTTGCTTCCTGGATGCAGGAACGCATGAATCGAGAAAAAAGCCACAACCCTGACCGTGACTTGAAACGCGAAGGAAAAAACAGCTTTAACGAAGATACGTGGAAGGAATTGGCTCATTTACCAGGTCCAGAACGCATGCTGGAGTTGGAAGAAGAGCTTAACCGTGAACTTGATTCCATTGTGAGTGCCGGTAAAAAACTCGCCAAGCAAGCCTTTTTACACTTAAAAGCTCGCGGATACTCAAAAGACAATTTCACGTATTATCCGCAAGCAAAAAAGCACTTCGTAGAACTCTGGTCCAACCTACGAAGCAACCATCTCGAAGCCGGTGTTCAAGCCTTTAAAACCAAGCCTAAAAAAGGTGAAGAGCCGGATGCGGAATGGGAAGATTTTCTACTATTGGCTCAGGAATTTCAAGAGGACAACCAACGCAAACTTTTGCTGTTGAAACAGGCTACTGAGAAACTGCAGCAGCTCTCTGCTACCCGGGCGCTAATGGACAAATTCAACGCCCTTCAAGAAGAGCAAAACACCATGCCGCTCAGCGCCTTCAACAAGCTTATTTCAGAAGAGCTTCAAAAAGAACCCACCGCATTTATCTATGCCCGTTTGGGTGAAAAATTCTGGCACTTCTACATTGATGAATTTCAGGATACATCGGAAATGCAATTTGACAATTTGCATCCGCTTATTGAACACACCCTGACCAAAGACGAAAACGCCAACAGCGCTCTTATTGTTGGCGATGCAAAGCAAAGTATTTATCGCTGGCGCGGTGGGCGGGCAGAACAATTTATGTCATTGGTAGATAACGTGCATCCGTCCAATCGCTTTCAACAACACCCGGAAGGACACGAATTGTACTCACGTGAAACCGTTCAATTGCCCAAAAACTACCGTACCTACGGGAATATTGTCAACTTTAATAATCACTTTTTCGAACACCTTGGCAAGCGACTTACCGTTCCAGCACACAAGAGTGCTTATACCGGTGCGCAACTGCAGCAGATACCTCATAAAGATGCCTTAAAAGGTGAGGTAAACGTAGTGTTCCTATCCGTACCCGAGGGAGAGACAAAAACCGCTCAAAATTATGCAGCGGCGGTTTGTATGCAGGTGAAATCAACTGTAGAAACGCTCTTGGAACGGGGACATTCGTACAATGATGTCGCTCTTTTGGTTCGTGGAAATGCACAAGGAAAGTTGCTCGCTAACTTTTTAACGCAAGAAGGCATTCCTGTATTATCTGCCGATAGTCTGGTCGTAGGAAGTTCCTTCGAAAGTGACGTTCTGTTGTCTTGCGCTCGACTTTTCCTAAATGCCGAAGACCGTGAAAGTAGGTTTACTTTGGCCTATGCACTGACTAAGCTTGGAAAGGTCCCTGTGCAACTAGAACCTTTCGTTTTCCAACAAGAAACCACAGCAAAGGGTGTTCCTTACCTCTGCGGACTGTTTCCAGGACTCCAGGAATTGTTTAACCAGCAAGAATCGATTTACACTTTTGGCGCCCGCGTGTTCGAAGCTTTTGGCTTATTACGGCAACCCAACGCCATGGTAGACAGCTGCCTAGACCTACTTTATAGATTTCAAACTAGAGAAGGGTCGTTCGCTACCTTACCCTCTTGGTGGGAAGCAGAAGCTAAAAAAAGAAACGTTCCAGCTCCACAAGACAAGCCTGCTGTGCAGGTCATGACCATTCACAAAAGCAAGGGGTTGGAATTTGAACACGTCATTGTTCCTTTTGGAATTAATTATAAATCCGGCGGTGATGCGCATTGGATAGATGTTGATGTCCATCCGGAATTGACCCGATTACCTATTACCAAATCTGACAAAAACGCCTCTTTGTTTGAGCCAGAAATGTGGGCTGCGTTAGAAAACCAAAGTTATTTTGATTGGATGAATATGGCGTATGTCGCCATGACACGACCCATTTCGGGATTACACCTGTTTGTGGATAAGGAAAAACCTGATGAATTAGGCAAAGGATTGATTGATTATTTAGCATGTGACCCCGAGCAAGGAGTTTACCACTCTGGAGAAATAGTGGTGCCGGAGACCTCCACTGTAAAAAAACCAGATCCTTCAGTAGCCCCTAAACCAGGGGTGTTTTCCCCGGCCAATCTTCGAATGGCAGTCACTGCACCAAGAGGTTGGTTTGACGGCCATTCAGATGGAAGTAAGTGGGGAACGGCTTTACATCAAATTCTTCAAAAAAGTACCGCGTCTCAAGAGGCCGCTTTGCGTCGTTTGTTTCGTACCGGGGCATTTTCTGAACAACTGCACGAAGGCGCTGCCGCTTCCATCAACCAGCTGGCTCAACATCCGGTATTGAAGGGTATTAATGATAACGGGGTGATTGTGTATACCGAACGTTCTATTATCGCAAAGGGAGAAACTGCGCGCCCTGACCTACTGATCCGGTCAGGGAATGAAGTTACGGTCATTGATTACAAAACCGGCATCCAGAAACCTGAACATCAAGAGCAGCTAAATCGTTATATTGAATTGCTGGGCACTGTTTTTGAGAAGGTGGACGGCACATTACTTTATCTATAAACGATGCAACAAGGGAACAAGAAATACAATCGTTTAATCTTACCGAGTGCTCTAGTGCTGCTGTTCTTAACTCAGTGCGCCTACGACAACAGTATCGATTCTTACGGGAATACTACGGCGTGCGATACCGCTGCTGTTACCTTTAGTCAAGACATTAAGGCGCTGATTAGCCAAAATTGCGAAGGCTGTCATAACGGGATGTCTGCAAATGGAGGCCTTGTTCTAAGTGGCCATCAAAACACAGCTGCTGCTGCCCTAAACGGGTCATTAATCGACCGAATGACGCGAAGCGCTGGAGACCCTCTACTAATGCCTCCCTCTGGTGCGCTAAATGAGTGCGACATAAGTAAACTGCAGGCTTGGATCGGACAAGGCGCACCTAATAATTGATGGTCATGAAAAAAATTCTAATCGCCGCGCTGTTTGCATCCAGCACGATAGCATCTGCGCAACAATACCTAACCCGTGAAGCTCGGCTCGATTTCGACGCGGGTTCTCCGCTCGAAGATATAAGCGCCTTCACCCAAAGTGGTTCCGCTGTGTACGATGCCGGTTCAGGTAAAATAGGCGTCCAAGTGCTTATGACTTCGTTTCAGTTTAAACGCGCCTTAATGCAAGAGCACTTTAATGAGAATTATGTTGAAAGCGAAAAGTTTCCCAAGGCCTCTTTTAAAGGCACCTATTCGCAAGGGAAAGTCAAAGGAGCGCTGACCATTCACGGCATTTCACAAGAGCTTTCTGTTCCGGCAACTTTAGTTCAAGAAGAAAAGAACTTGGTTTTAAGCACAAAGTTTGAAATTGTCCTAGCCGATTATTCCGTTAAAATTCCAAAGGCCGTTGCTAATAAAATTTCTAAAACCGCTGTGATTCAAGTCCACGCAATACTAAAAGAAACTTCTAGATAATGGTTCGGTTATACTCTCTTCTCCTTTTTTCGTTAAGCTTATTGACCTCAAGTGCACAAGAGGGTTTGTTTGACTTATTGGACGAAGGTCCTGAACCAACGCAATACACTTATGCAACCTTCAAAGGCTCGAAGCTTTTAAACGGTCAGACTAATGAAACACCTGGTAAAGGCGTGTTGCAATACATCATCTCGCATCGATTTGGCAGCTTCACCGACGAATACCTCTACAACTTCTTCGGTTTAGATAATGCGCATATCAGAATGCAGCTGGATTATGGAATTTCAGATCGACTCAATATTGGCATTGGACGTTCCTCTGTATTGAAGACTTCTGATGCGTTTGTTAAATACCGTGCGCTTCGTCAAAGTACAGGCGAAACTGCTTTCCCTTTCAGTTTGACCCTATATTCCTCGCTTAATTACCGCGGCGCAAGATACACGGACGGCATCGCGCACAATGCTTCGGATCGGCTATCTTATCACCATCAAGCAGTTTTAGCACGTAAAATGAATCAAAACCTTAGCCTTATTGCAGCGCCAAGTATTGTTCATTGGAATCTGGTACCCAGTCCTGAGGACCCTAATGACACCTATCACCTCATGCTCGGGGGCCGCTATAAGCTTACCAAACGCATTGCATTAACGGGCGAATACGCCTTTTCTTCAAACCATCTTTACGGCACAGGAGCGACGGAAGAGCGTTTCTACAGTCCTTTGAGCATAGGTGTTGATATCGAAACCGGAGGGCATGTTTTCCAATTTCACCTCAGCAATACTCGTGCAATGAGCGATCCTTTATGGATGGCGCGTAACCCATACAACGCAGCAAACGGCAGCCTTTTTCTTGGATTTAACATCTCAAGAGTGTTCAATGTAAATCAGTAACGCTGGTATTTGACATAAAAAAACCCCGTCCGAAGACGGGGTTTAACCAAACCAATAAACCTAAGCTACTCTTAAGTTGTAGTAAACCTAAGGATTATAATTAACACTTAGGCGATATAAGCTGCTTACTTTTTTTGATGCCCTGTTATTTTATCCTAAAAAACACGTAGTACGCTTTAATACGCGTCGAGCAAGTAAAACAACGCAGCAATACTCGCTGATCCCATCTCTAAGCTTCGGGGGTGAACAGCATCTATTCGGTCTCGTGCACTGTGGTGAAAATCAAAATAGCGCTGGCTGTCCGGACGGAAACCTATAAACACCTTGTCGTATCCCCGTAGCGGAGATAAATCTGCACCTCCGCCGCCTTTCGCGAACTCATGCAAACCATAAGGCACGAAATAAGGCTTCAGGGATTTCACTTTTTCAATCCAATCGTCACTAGCACCCACGCCAAAACCACGCGGTACGCCTGCACCGCCATCACTTTCCAGCGCCATCCAATGGTGTACGTTATTTGCTCGAGCCCAATTCGCGTAAGCTTTCGCACCATCTAAACCAAACTCTTCGTTGGCCCACAAGACCACCCGAATGGTTCTGTGATGCGCATAACCGATCTGCTTCAATAGATTCGGCACCTGCATTGCATGCGCACAACCTGCGCCGTCATCTTGTGCCCCTTGGCCTAAGTCCCAAGAATCAATATGACCCCCAACTAACATAATCTCTTCCGACTTATCAGAACCTTTAAAATCTGCGATCATATTGTAGTTGGTTGCTGTACCCCGAACACCACAATCCAAGAACAACTCTAGTTCTACCTTTTGACCTTCACCCAAAAGATGATCTAATTTATCTGCTGCCTGCCAAGAAATCGCTGCCGATGGAATCTTTACATCACTGTCTCCATAACTCATCGCTCCGGTGTGCGGTAAATCATCTCTCAACAGGGTAACCGAACGAAGTACTGTTGCCACAGCACCGTATTTACCCGCCTCCATCGCTCCGGCCCAACGGTATTTAACCGCACCGCCATAGGCGTTAAACGTACTGATCAAGCTGTGATCCATGTAGGTGTTGTAAAAGACAATTTTCCCTTCTATCCCTTCGCGACCAAGGGACTCTAGCTCCTCAAAAGAACCGATTTCTACGACCTCCGCGCGAACACCTTCCAAAGGAGTGGGTACCGACCCGCCTAAGGCTGTCGTTGGAAGCGCAATGGGATCTCCACCTGCATAGGCCTTAGACCATTCCTCGCCTCTGTACCATTTTGGTACCACCACTTCTTGGAGCCATGCGGTATCCGCCCCAGAATCGAGCATCTGCTGTTTTGCCCAACGCGCAGCTTCATTCGCCGCCTCAGAACCGCTGGGACGTGGTCCAATTTCTTCACACATATACCTCAGCCACTCATACCCTTGCTGTGTTCCTAAAGCTTCGGTATAAATAGTCTTTACTACAGCGGCCTTATCTGCCTCTACTTGTGCCAATGCATTGAATCCTGCTAATGCCAAAACGGCTGCTACACTATATTTCATCTTCATCGTTTTCTTCTTGCCCTAGTTTTCGCCGAAATAGCCGGGGAAAACCGCTCCAATTTAAGGTTAAACTCTTCTTCTAATGCTTTTATAAAGGGGTCCAATTCTTCTCTACGAGCCGTGCGCGCCAACAGTATTTTTTCGCGGTGACTTTTGTTTACTAAATACAGTGCAAAACCCTCCTGCTGCTGATAACGCATCACACCGGCATAACTGCTTTGACGTACGGACTGCCGTTCGCCCAGCAACACTACAGCGGCATTGGGCTGTATCGGCTCCCAAATTCCCAGTGGAATTCCATATACGGCGTAATAGCGAAACATCTTTTGGTCTTCGCTTCGTAGCGTTGTTCCGCGTCGTGCTGTGATTCCCCAAATACCTATGAGCCAAAAGACAAAAATAGCCGGATGCAAACCACTAAAAAAGGGAACAATAACAGAGACGACAAGAATCAACCAAAACCGAAAAGGCATGGTGAAAACGCGCTCTGCTGGCAGTTCAATGCGCATCTACTTCGAGGTTAATAAATGCCCGCAGAGGCCTGCATTAAAAGCCCACAGATGTAAGCTCCATAAGTACCTAAAGCGTAACCCAAAACGGCTAATAATACGCCAACAGGCGCCAATGCTGGGTGAAAAGCGGCTGCAACCACTGGTGCACTCGCTGCCCCACCTATATTAGCTTTTGATCCTACTGCAAGGAAAAAGTATGGAGCGCGAATAATTTTAGCTACCAAAAACATGAGGCCCACGTGAATCATCATCCAAACCAATCCCACCGCAAATAATCCTGGCTTGTGGAAAATTTCCATGATATTCATGCTCATACCGATGGTGGCAACAAGGATGTAGATAAAGACACTGCCGACTTTAGAAGCACCTGCGCCCTCTAGCTTCCTTGCTTTCGTAAAGCTCAGCCCAATACCTATGGTAGTGGCAATAACAACGAGCCAAAAGAAACCGGAAGTCAAACTAAACTTCGAAAGAATTGGATAGTTTGCCTCAATGTATGGCGCTATCCCGTCACTCATCCAGTGCGCCAATCCTGTCGCCCCGAAAGCCAACGCCAAAATGTAAATAAGGTCATTAAACGAAGTCACCTTGCTGATACTAGCGGTGTACGCCTCCATTTTATTCTGCAAAGAGTCTACCGCTGAAGCATCTGCCTTAAAGAATTTATCAATTTTCTTGTGCTTTGCTACACCGATGAGCAAGAATGCCATCCAAAGTTCAGCAACCAGAACATCCACGGTTACCATAGCGCTAAAGATGTCTTCACTTACTTCAAAAACCTCTTTCATCGCGGCTTGATTGGCGCCACCGCCTATCCACGAACCCGCCACAGTGGTCATGCCACGCCAAATTTCTTCCGGATTCGCGCCAACGATGTCCGGAGCAATCACGCTAAAAAGCAAAATACTCAAAGGGCCGCCTATAACAACACCTACTGTTCCTGTAAAAAACATGATGAGCGCTTTAGGGCCCAATTTCTTTACTTCACCAAAGTCAATACTCAGCGTTAGTAAGATCAGCGCCGCAGGTAATAAATAACGGCTCGCCATAAAATACAAACGGCTCTGCTTCGGGTCAATGATTTCTAGAGTGGTCAGCAAGGATGGTAAGAAGTAGCACAACAACAGTGCTGGAATGACGCTATAAAACTTTTTTAGCGCAGGATGCTCACTATTAGAGGTATAAAATATAGCGCCCAACATAGCAGCCAAAATTCCAAAAAGTGTAGCGTCGTTGGTTATCAAAGGATGTACTTCGTGCATAATAAGATGTTCGTTATTTCTCTAAAGCGGCGATGTCTAGTGCCAGTTTTTCAGGATCAAAAGAGTGGCCCCCATCGTAATTGCCTACTGCGGGTTCGAAGTTATACTTTTCTTGGTAGTAGGCGATCATTTCTTGTCGCTTCTCAGAATCAATGTATGGGTCTTTCGTGCCAAACCTAGCCTTAAATGTCAATGCGTGTAATGCTGCTCTATTGGTCTCGTCTAGATCAGGCGGCCAGCTTCCCGCCCAAGCCAATAATGATGTAGGCCGCACTCTCTCATGCCCTATACACCGCATGATCGTGGCTACGCCTTGAGAAAACCCTATGCAATGAATGGTGGCTTCGGGCGCATGGTTTTCAATCCAACGAAATACTGCGTTCAAATAGATTCGCTGGTTAGCAATGTCCGTCAATCGTTCATCTTTTGTCATCCATGATGCGCCAACGCGTCCGTGAACGCCGTCAAGGTAAAATTTGTGAGGGCCCTGGGGGAAAATAAATGCACGCTCATCAGTGACCAGTGAACGAAAGTGCCGAGAAAAGAATTGGACTAGTTGGCCATACCCGTGGAGGCCTATCCAAACGTGTTTTGTTGCTTCAGAAAGAATGCCAAGCACATCTACCCTTTGCTCTTGCTCTATTGGCATCCATTGCGTTTGACTCATTTACGATCCTGGAAATTGTGGTTTGCGTTTTTCTAAAAACGCTGCGGTTCCTTCTTTAAAATCTGCTGTTTCAAAGCAATCTCCAAAAGCCTGTACCTCTACATCGTATCCTATTGCACCCTCAAGCATTCCTGCATTTACGGCTTCAATGGCATAACCCATTGCGACTATACTGTTTTTCATAAAGTCATGCGCCATCTTTTGGGCAGTGGCTTGGAGCGCTTCTTGCGGAACTACAGCGTTTACTAATCCGTAATTTAAGGCTGTTGGTGCATCAATCATTTTTGCGCTGAAAATCATTTCTAAGGCGCGTCCTTTTCCTATCAGCTGCGGCAAGCGCTGCGTACCGCCATACCCCGGGATGAGCCCTAAGGAGGTCTCCGGAAGACCCATGCGCGCGTTATCAGAGGCCACACGCGTATGCGCTGCCATCGCAAGCTCCAATCCACCGCCCAATGCAAATCCATTGATCGCGGCAATTACAGGTTTTGGGAATTCCTCAATCACATTGAAAACGGTCATATGACCCGTCTTCGCGAGCTCTGATCCTTCTGCTCCAGAAAAGCCGGAAAACTCCTTAATATCCGCACCAGCAACAAATGCTTTATCACCCGATCCCGTCATGATAACAACCTTAACGGCATCGTTATCTCGCATAGATTCAAAGGCTTCGTTAATCTCCGCTAGCGTCTGTTTGTTCAGCGCATTAAGTTGTTTTGGTCTGGCAATAACCAGTGTTGCAATGCCACCCGAAATGGAGAGTTGAATGTTTTCCATGGTATATTCTATTACTGTTTAGGTATGGTCACGGTGAAAACCGCGCCTTGTTTTTTGTTTTGAAAAGTTATAGTTCCGCCAAAGTTTTGGATGAGATTACGCACCATAGCCAGTCCCAAGCCCATGCCAGAACTTTTGGTGGTAAAGCTGGGTTCGAAAACTCGATCTTTCATTTCATCCGGAATGCCGGTTCCGTTGTCGACAACGGCTATTGTGCCCTTACCGACCGTCTTTTCAACCCGCACCACAATCTCAGGCTCCCGATTTTCCGGAACACTTTGAAGTGCGTTTTTCACGAGATTATGGATGATTCGCGACCATTGCTCTTTGTCCACGCTTGCGTAAACTGGACCGTCAGAAAGAAATTGGACACCCCGATCACTATAGAGTGCCACTGCACGATTGGTTAAATACGATATATCGTGTGTTTCTAAGCGCAACAACGGCATTTGTGCAAATCTTGAAAACGCCTCTGCAATGGACGTGAGCCCCTCTATTTCTTCTAGAAGATGTTTAGACATTTCCTGAAGCTCGTCAAGGTTCTTCTCCCGCTGCATCATCTGAAGCGTCAATTTCATTGGCGTAAGTGGATTTTTAATTTCGTGTGCCACCTGCTGTGCCATTTCTTTCCAAGCGCTTTCGCGCTCACTTTTCGCTAGATCGACCGCCGTTTTCTCTAGTTTCTCAACCATTAAATTGTACTCTTGAATCAATTGGCCGATTTCATCGTTGTGTCGCCAAGTCAACTTTTCATTGCTCTTATTCAAGCGTACCTTTTTTAGCTTTGCCCCAACCACGCTCATGTTTCGGCTGATATAATTGGACAAGATTAAAGCCAGTACAATACCCACTAACAGTAACAATACATATATAAAGGCTAATTGGCGCAGGAATTGGTAATCCTCATCAGGTATAACATTATCATCAACTGCATAGGGCACTCGGATGATTAATTCCACGGTAGTATCGGGACCGATGATCTTTTCTGTACCTACTAGAAACCCTTCAATCGCATCGACTTTATAGCGTTTAGTAGCACCACTGGTTAATGCGTTGAGGTCTATCCATGCCGGAAACAATTGATCGCCAGCTTCAAAGACATGGCTCCTGGCCAAAAGCGCTCCATTAGGATGGTATACGCCTATTTCAAGTTTATGAATGGAGCCTATTTCGTCCATTCGGCCGCCCAGAATTGTTTTCCATTGGGTAGGAGAGAGCTCCTGGCCTTGGTACACTTTGGTTATGTAATCTATATGCGAAGAAATCGCTTTTTCCTTTCGCTCTAATCGCTCGTAATGGTAATTCTTGTTTTCAGCCTTAAAATGATACAACGAAAACGTTCCCGTTAGCACAAATGCTACGAGAAGAATCATCATCATGAATAAAAAGGTACGGACCCTAATGGTTAATAC
>JAKMEB010000095.1 GCA_022426185.1 Schleiferiaceae bacterium | reverse complement strand
TCCACTTTATGATCTCTTCAGTAAGTCCCTCCGCCAATACCTTCTGTGCATCTCTAGTACCTTCTGCTTCAATCTTTTTACGCTTGGCTTCCAACCGTTCTTGTTCGAGCTCAAATTCCATACGTTGGGCAATCTGCTCCGCCTCTAGTTTACTCTCAATGGCATCATACAACCCAGGAGGTAACTTGATACTTTTCATCAGAACCGATTCGATCACGAACCCACGATCAACTAACAGACTATCCATATGATTACTTATCGCCAATTCAATCTCCGCCCTTTGACCACTGTGCATGTCTTTCGCCATATATCGTGAGCAAACATTAGCGGCCGCAGATCTAAACACACTAAGGATCATGACCTGCTCATAATTCTCGCCAACTGTTTGTATGACGTTTGGTGCTTGAATGGCTTCGATGTGGTATAATATTGAAATTTCCGCCAAAACATTCAATCCCTCTTTGGAAGGAAGGTACAAAGGGACCTCCAGGTTTACAGTCCTAGTTGGAACCGTAATGACTCGTGTGGTAAGAGGGTTTAATCCTACTAAACCCGGTTGAATAACTTTATTACTTAGTTTACCGAGTTTGTTTTTAACTCCCACGGTTCCTGGAGCAACTACTACACACGAAGTGAGCAGCGTTGCAATTAACGCGAAAATGATTGATTTTAAGTTCATTGTGAATGTGTTTTAGAGTACTAATTAGCACAAAATTTGTGCCAGTCGTCGAACGAGATTACTGGGTCTATTACTTTGTTACACCGAGAATTCATTGCCTTCACAATTTAACAAAAAAAAGGCTCCCAATTTCTTGGAAGCCTTGCTGTTATTGAGTCGGGATGACAAGACTTGAACTTGCGACCTCACGCCCCCCAGACGTGCACTCTACCACCTGAGCTACATCCCGAATTGGGGTCAAATATACTACGAAATGGAGTTTTGAATGAAGGCTAATGACGAATAAAGTCTAGTACTACTTTAGACCATTCCTCATCTCCTATATCCCAGCGTAACCCGTGTTCGGCGCCATCGTATACCGCTTCTTGGTAGTAGCTCCCGTTGTGCTTTTGCATGGCAGCTTCGGCAGTTTCAATAGGTGCAACTGCATCTTCTGTGCCGTGCATCCAAAGTAATTCTCCAGTATAATCTTCCATATTTTGACCAATATCGAATTTATAGCTTGTTATCATTGAAGCAGGTAAACTAAGTCCGGTAGCGTTTTGCATGATAACATTGGCGGTGCTTTGAGGCGCCTCCATCACTAGCTTATTAATGGGAATACTTGAGCCACCGGCTGCGGCTGGACCGGCTGCTAATGAGCCCAAGGAACTTCCTACAACGACTAAACGATCGCTAGTCAGGCCTTGGCTTTGCAAGTAACTCACGACGGCGTCATAATCAGCTGCCATAGACTCTTCTCCCGTACTGCGACCAGTACTTTTACCAAAGCCCCGGTAATCGTACATCATAAACCCAAAATGATGGGATCCCCCAAGATTTGCGAACAACCCCGCAGTTTCCCAAAATTGATCCATGGATTTTGCATTCCCATGTAAGTAAAGAATGATGGTATCCGTGCCAATTTGAGCAATATCACCAAGATATAGACTATAAACGGTATCATCATCGGATTGGAAATCCATTAAATGAATCTTGGTTTCGTCTACATGGTACTGTGGTTCCAACCATTCATTTTTGAAGTCGTAGATACCATCGCCGCCGGCGAACATGGCCGCACTGACGTCCGCACATGATTGCAATACTAAACTGGCGATTAAAAGTGTAAATAATAGTCTCATGGCTAGAAATTTAAAGCAACTCCCAAATACATTCCTCTACCTCCAAGACCAAAAGTATCAGGGATTATATTTTGCGGGATTTGCAGCTTGCGCGTTGGATTTAATACTTTATACTCTACTTGAGCTTCGAACCATTTATAACGAAGACGGTAGCCTGCGCTGAAGGAAGGCGCTAACAATTGTCCTCGACCGAAATCGGTCATGAACCAAGTGGGATCTACCCATGTATTGGCAGATACATTTAAAATGTGAGGCCCATTTTGAAGGTATGCATTCAATCCAGCTTCAGGATAAAAACGAAAGGCATAGTCTCGTGTGCTAAGGAACGATTGCGCTCCGTAGCTGTACGAAATTCCTGGCTTTAGACCATCATGAGGAATAAGTGAGACAACACTTCCCACTTCTAGCTGAACAGCACCTAAAAGCAGACTAGAAAATTGAATTCCACCATAATTTGTTTTAGTAGAAGAAACACCTTTTGCCGCATAAGCACCAAGGACTGGCAAATAATCTTCGTTAACTTGAGGTCGACCTTGCGTAACACCGATCTGCCATTGGCCTTCTTGCAATGGGACCACTACCTTCGTTGGCGTACAACTGGCAGCTAATATCACAGCTCCTAGCGCTGCAAAAAAATTGATTTTCATCATCGTTTATAACTCATTAAAAAACTCTATCTGAGAATAGGTTTAGGTAATAAAAAATTGTGTCAATTCACCCTACATTTGAAAATCTAAACACAGAGATAATGGAACAACACGATTGTATCATCATTGGTTCAGGGCCGGCAGGATATACGGCAGCAATATACGCTGCGCGTGCCGATTTAAAACCCATTATGTATATGGGTCTTCAACCAGGTGGACAGCTTACGACAACCACAGAGGTGGATAACTTCCCAGGCTATCCAAAGGGTACTGATGGTAATGCTATGATGGAAGATTTAAAAAATCAGGCAGAACGGTTTGGTACAGAAGTGCGGTTCGGATTAGTAAGTAAAACGGAACTGGCAACAGAAGTGGGTGGTTACCATACGTTGACTGTTGACGATAGTATTCAAATTCAAGCTAGAACAATCATAATATCTACAGGTGCATCTGCTAAATATTTAGGACTTCCGGCGGAAGAAAAATACATGGGCTTCGGCGTTAGCGCATGTGCTGTCTGTGATGGGTTCTTTTATAAAGGGCAAGAAGTGGTTGTAGTTGGCGCTGGTGACACCGCCGCTGAAGAAGCTACTTATCTTGCTAAACTGTGTCCAAAGGTGACGATGTTGGTTCGTAAGGACAGTATGCGTGCCTCGAAGGCGATGCAGAACCGTGTAATGGCAACTCCAAATATTGAAGTTCTTTGGAATACCGAAACCGTAGATCTTGAAGGTGATGATAAAGGACTCACTGGTGTGCGTGTCAAAAACAATAAAACTGGAGAAGAGCAATCTATAAGTGCAACAGGTTTCTTTGTTGCAATTGGCCATAAACCAAATACCGATATTTTTAAAGGTCAGATTGATATGGATGAAACAGGATACATCCATACCGTAGCAGACTCAACCGCTACGAATCTTCCGGGTGTATTTTGTTCAGGAGATGCTCAGGATAAAATTTATCGTCAAGCCATTACAGCCGCAGGTACAGGATGTATGGCTGCGTTGGAAAGTGAACGCTATCTGAGTGCCCTAGGCCATTAGTTTTCCGCGAATTAAATAGATAAAAAAACCGGCCTCATTGGGCCGGTTTTTTTTATAATCAAAAGCCAAAATAACCTTTGGCTATAAAGTACGGTAACAAGAGGTACAGGAAACCGTCGCGAATAAGATAAAACACGAATATGGCGATAGCAGCACGCCACCCAAGCATTTTTAATCCAGCCTTAAAACCATTTTCTTTAAAAACCTGTACCCATTTCTGAATGAATCCAGGAGTAATCTTTTGTCTAAATCCCAAGGCCGTTTTCCTAAAGTTTTATGTATAACATGAAACCTTACATCAAGTTCAAACCTTAGACGATATAAGCCGGATTCTGTCCCCTCTCGGGTCCTTATCATTTATCTAGGCGCATCCTCGCGAATGCGCTCCATCTGCCTACCCCTCGTGCAGTAAACTCCAAGCGGGTCGCCTGGTCCATAAGGAACACGATATACATGACATTTCAACGTATGAGGTTTACCGTGCCAATTCAGTCGCCTGAATTGCGGTGGGCTCTTACTCCACCCTTTCACCCTTACCCGAAGGCGGTCTACTCTCTGTTGCACTAGCTGTCCATGCTAAGCATGGCCTTCCTGTTAGGAAGCATACTACCCTATGCTGTCCGGACTTTCCTCTTCTTGCGAAGCGATAAGGCTCGTCTAATGTTTAAACTTAAAATGTAAAGAACGGCTGCAAAGTTACTGCAGACGATTCAAAATACGAACTTCAGTTGCACCATATCCACCTTCACTGAAATCGGCATAATAAAATTCACAGCCGCCCATTTTTTTAAGCAGTTCATGAACCTCGCCTTGCAACCTACCACTGCCCTTACCGTGAATAATTAGCACTTTAGAAATACCCCTGCGACGAGCTTCGCGTACAGTAGCACTCGCTTTATCCAATTGGTGATTTAAAATTTCATATCGAGTCATTCCACTCGTTGATCCCAATAGTTCATGAGAGTGCAAATCAATAGACAGACGATCTATTTGTTGTGCTGCTGGCGCAGCATTTTCTTTGCGCTTATCCTTGCGCTCAACTGCTCCTACCCTCCATTCTACTACGGGTAAAAGTTCACGAATATGATAGGTATTCTCGAATCCGAAATCGTCAGAAACATATACCACATCACCTTCAATGCGGATGATCGTTCCCGTTCCACCTGCGTCCTTAAACTTTACAACTTGACCTTTCTCGAACATCATATAAATAAAAAACCCTGGCCTTATGGCCAGGGTTTAAAGGTATCGCTTATAGCTTTAAAACTATTCTACAGTAATACGTTCCGTAAGAACACCTTCTTCAGTAGTAAACTTAATAAAGTATACGCCAGCCGACTCATCGCTGAGATCGAATTGGTTGTTGTACAATCCATTAACACTTACCACTTCATTAG
>JAKMEB010000072.1 GCA_022426185.1 Schleiferiaceae bacterium | reverse complement strand
GTTCCTTAGCGACGGCCTTCAGGAGTACATCAGCGCTCACACGACCAAAGCACCCGAATATTTGAATGAATTAGAGCGCGAAACTTGGGTGAAAGTGGTCATGCCTAGGATGCTTAGCGGACACGTACAAGGGCAGATTTTAAAACAATTCTCGATGATGAAGCGCCCTAAACACCTTTTAGAAGTTGGCACTTTTACGGGGTATGCGTCCCATTTTTTGGTCGAAGGACTTCAGAAAGATGGCGAGTTCCATGCCGTTGAAATCAACGAAGAATTAGAACCTATTATCAAAAAATATTGGGCACAACACCCAAAATTCGATCAAATGCGCCTGCATATTGGTCCTGCTTCCAGGGTACTTAAAGAAGTGCAACGACCGTGGGACCTCATCTTTCTGGATGCCGATAAAATGGGACTAATGGACTATTATGAACAGTTAGTTCCTTTGATGCCGTCTAATGCAATTATGCTGATTGACAATATTTTATGGAGCGGAAAAGTCACAGAACCGGTTGCGAAAAATGATAAAGACACCAAAGCAATTTTGGCACTTAATGAGCGCGTAGCGTTTGATACCCGTGTGGAACAAGTCATTCTAAGCGTACGAGATGGAATTATGATGGTACGGAAAGTTTAAATTATTGTATTCATTGCGTATCTTGCTTTCATAAAAATTACTTCAAATAAATATTATGAAAAAAGTTCTACTCCTTGCTGCGGTAGCTTTTGGTTTTAACGCAATGGGTCAAGACGCTGCGAATGCGCGTTTGATTCAAGCGGAATTACCAGTTTCAACCGCTGCTAAAGAAAAAATTGAAGACATCATGCTCAAAAGAGGTGGTGCTGTAGACGACCTCTACGATTACACAGATTTCTTGTACCAGTACTACAGTTCAGACATGACATTAGGTGCTATTACCACGACACCTGATTCATCAACGGTTATCGTTTATTCTGACGGTTCAACAGGAAACTCGTACAACCACGCAGTGGGTGCTACCTATGACTTCAACTACTACGGTTGGGGCGATAATGAGTTTGACGAAGGAGACCAAGTCACCATTGACTCATTATTCGTAATAGGTGGATATGATATCTTTAACGGTAACAATTCAGATAAAATTCGTTTCACCATTTTCAAAGGTGCCAACGGCTTTTCATCGCCATTCTCAGGTGTACAATACAACGCAGCAACTTTTGCTGCTTTAGATCCGACAGTACAGCCAACTGCTAAGACTATGGCGTATGCTGGAGATTCTGATGGTGGTGTAGCTGGTGGCGTAAGCGCATCGACAACCACTGTAATTGACTACAATTTAAGCACAGCGGATAGCGGTGTCGCAGTAGTTGGTGTTGAAGTACCTAATGGTGGATTTTCTCTTATGGGAGATGAGTTATTGGGTATATTCATTGAATACCTTCCAGGTGGCTTGACCGCAACGGATACCATCGATTATTCAAACAACACAGGTGATATCAACCCATTCTACTTTTACTACTACAGTGAAGGAAATACTTCTGCTCCTCAAGGATACTTTATCCAAGATTTCGACAGCACTTCGACGAACTGTTCGAACTTCTTGTTCTCTGATACGCGTTACGCAGCTTGGACAGGAACATCGGCTTGGAGAAACGACCAGACGAGCATCAACATGAGCTACTCGCACTTAATTTCATTGCGTGCGAGCGGAACTTCATCTGTAGGTGTTGACGAACTTGCGGGTACTGAGGTGTCGGTTTTCCCAAATCCATCTAACGGTGTGGTAAATGTAACTTTGAATGCGAATACTGCAGCTACAGTAACTGTAGTTGATGTTTTAGGTCAAGTGGTTTACCGTTCGAACGAAAACTTCGTAGCCGGTGAGCGCAAAATGATCAACTTAAGTAACAGCGCGAAAGGAATGTACATTTTAACCGTAGAAGGTGAGAATGTGAATACTGTAGAGCGTATCTCTATCAAGTAACCTCACTCGCTTAACACGCAAAACCCAAAAGCCCGGATGCGATCGCATCCGGGCTTTTAGTTTGTATTCGTTTCTATTTCTTCTTACTTTCTAAGGGCCGTTCGTACTTGTTTGAAGAGCTTACTTTTAAAGACGTAGTCTTCTACATCGGCGTTGGTGCTGCCCAATACTTGATCATTGGTTCCTTCCCATACTTTGTGGCCGGATTTCATAAATACAACATGATCCCCAATCTCAAGGACTGAATTCATATCGTGTGTATTTACAATTGTGGTCATTCCAAATTCATGAGTAATCTCCTGAATAAGCTGATCAATAACTATGGCCGTTTCGGGATCCAAACCAGAGTTGGGTTCGTCACAAAACAGGTAATTTGGATTCATTGATATAGCGCGAGCAATAGATACACGCTTCTGCATTCCTCCACTAATCTCACTAGGGAATAATTGGTCTGCACCTTCCAAGCGAACCCGGTCCATGACAAATTTCACACGTGCATCTTTTTCATGCTCCGTCATTGAGGAAAACATTTCTAAGGGAAATCTTATGTTCTCTGCAACCGACATACTATCAAAGAGTGCACCTCCTTGAAATACCATTCCAATTTCTTGGCGCAGTGTTTTGCGGCGTTGCTTCGACATTTCACCAAGGACTTCATCCCCGTAATGAATGCTGCCACCATCTGGATTAAAAAGGCCCAAGATGGTTTTGAGAAAGACGGTTTTACCGGATCCTGATCGACCAATGATAAGATTGGTTTTACCGGGATAAAAATCTACATCCACACCTTTTAAGACGTGATTTTCACCAAAACTCTTAACGATGCCTTTTGCTTGGATCATGAGGTAAGAATAAGGTCCGTTAGGAGATAATTGGCCAAAATGATTGCAAGACAAGATCGAACAACCGCGTTTGTACTGGCTACGCCGACTTCAACCGCTCCACCTTTAACAGTATAACCACTGTATGCGCTTACTGAGCCAATAATAAAGGCAAACACTACGGTCTTAATGAGTGCATAGAATGCATTTTCGAAAGGGATAAACTCTAATCTGTATCCCATCACACTTTCCTCAAACGGAACTAATCCTAACAAATCTCCAGCCATTGCTCCACCCCACAATCCCAAGAAAAGAGACATGATGATGAGAATTGGGTTGAAAAGTAATTGGGCGACAATCTTCGGAAGAATTAAAAAACTTGCGCTATTTACACCCATAACCTCAAGCGCATCAATCTGCTCACTAACGCGCATGGTACCTAAACTAGAAGCAACGTTTGAACCAACTTTACCGGCGAGAATTAAACTCACCACTGTCGGGCTAAACTCTAGCGTTATAGATTCACGCGTGGCCATCGCAATGTAGTACGTAGGAATAAGGGGATCATCACTCAACTGAAAGGCAGTTTGAATAGTTACAACACCGCCCATGAAAATAGAAAGAATGACTACAATACCTATGGAGTCCAAACCGAGCAACTGAATTTCTTTCACCAATGCACGGTAAAAAAGTCTCCAGCGGTCTGGTCTTCTAAAGACTTTCGTCATTAAAAGCGCATAAGCACCAATTCCTTCAAAAAAGTTCGTGATCATATGGCTAATTTACAGTTTCTTTGAAGGACAAACTCATTCCCATGAAGCAATTTATCGCCATTTGTTTGGTTCTCGTAGGTTTTCTATTATCAAGTTGTGGCAGTGCAAAAGATTGCGACTGTCCTTCGTTTTCTGTCCAGATGGAGACTGAAAACGCAGCGGGTTAGTGGCCCAATTTGACTCACTCCTTCCCTATCTGCCGGCTGGTAACTACGAGCCCCTCTTTTCGAAATGGCTTGATGGTCTAAACTATCAAATCGCTATTTCTAAACCGCGCAAGTCGAAGTTGGGTGACTTCCGTCCACCAAGGCTTGGGCAAATAGCGCGCATCACCATGAATGCAGACTTAGGTCCGTTCCAATTTCTAACGACCTTAACCCATGAAATCGCACATTTAATTGCTTGGGAAAAATACGGCAGGAGCGCTGCACCGCATGGAAAAGAATGGAAGGCTGTCTTTCGCGAAATGCTCATAGAATTGGCCCAGCATCAGGCTTGGCCTGAAAGCTACACTCAGGCCCTTGTAAAGCATGCGAAAAGTCCAAAAGCAGCCGTGGGCGCTGATCCGCAGCTCCAACAAACCTTATTAGTTTTAGATGAATCAACGGACCTTTTGCTCCAAAGCTTAGAGGCTGGTGACCGATTCACCTTCAAAAGGCGACACTTCCGGTACGATGAAAAACGACGGACTCGTGCACTGGTCACGGAATTAGGTACGAAAAAGCAATACACCATACCGCTCGTTGCCCGTGTGGAGCGCATAGATTAGTTACCTTTGCGCTAAAGTTTTGGCGCGCATGGCGAAGAATATCTTTTCAACGAATTACACTTTGGGAATTTTGGGTGGCGGCCAATTGGGCAAAATGATGCTCTATACCACCCGCAAATTTGACATCCGTACAAAAGTACTGGACCCCAGTCCCGATGCACCAGGGCAGTTTGGCGCGAATGAATTTGCAGTAGGTTCGCTCCAAGATTACGATACCGTTATGGCTTTTGCCGCAGATTGTGATACCGTATGTATTGAAATTGAAGCCGTGAATGTTCAGGCGTTGAGAGACCTACGTGCCCAAGGTAAAAAAGTACATCCTAATCCAGATAGCCTTGAGCTGATCCAGGACAAGACTAAGCAAAAACAATTCTACGCCGATCACCACATACCAACCTCTCGGTTTGAAATGGTCGCTGATAAGTCAGCATTCGAAGAGGCTCGAGATCGATGGCCCATACCATTTGTATGGAAAGCAGCCACTGGGGGCTATGATGGCTTTGGCGTTGTGGTATGCCGCAGTGAAAATGATGTCCAAAATATTCCGGATGCTCCGGGCATGCTCGAAGCGTTTGTAGACTTTGAACTAGAAGTAAGTGTTATTGTTGCGCGCAACGAAAGTGGCGAGGTAAAGATCTTCCCTGTTGCCGATCAAGAATTCCACCCTACTGCGAACCAAGTAGAATATGTGCTTTGCCCTTCTGTGCTCTCTGAAGAGATGCAACACAAAGCAGAAGAGATTGCCATTAAAACCGCTGAAGCATACGACATCTGCGGCCTACTCGCGGTAGAGTTGTTTGTCACTGCCGACGGCGAGATCTTAGTCAATGAAGTAGCCCCACGTCCTCACAACAGTGGACACCATACCATAGAAGCTTGTTATACCAGCCAGTTTGAACAACACATCCGCGCCGTCCTAGACCTACCCTTGGGCTCCACTGAACTCAAAGCGGCAGGCGTAATGGCCAACCTAGTTGGCGGCGAAGGGTACAACGGTGATGTAGTCTATGAAGGCTATGACGAGTTGCTCGGAGAACCCGGTGTTAATATTCATATTTACGGCAAAGCACAAACCCGTCCTTTCCGTAAAATGGGACACGTCACTGTGATCGCTAAAGATAGAGATGAAGCCCGAAAGAGGGCGGAGTGGGCAAAGAATAGTATATTGGTCAAAAGCAAACAGTCATGATCGGAATCATTATGGGCAGCACTTCAGACCTGCCAGTTATGCAACAAGCTATCGATGTATTGGACGAATTGGGCCTAGCCTATGAAGTGGATATCGTCAGTGCACACCGCACGCCTGAAAAGCTTATGGATTACGGTCAAAACGCACACCAAAGAGGCATCAAAGCAATTATCGCGGGTGCCGGTGGTGCAGCGCACCTACCAGGCATGGTCGCTTCAGTAAGCCCACTGCCAGTAATAGGCGTTCCTGTACATAGTTCAAATTCCATTGACGGCTGGGACAGCGTACTTTCTATCCTTCAAATGCCGGGCGGTGTTCCTGTAGCTACCGTAGCGCTAGATGGTGCGAAGAATGCGGGTATCCTTGCAGCACAAATTGTAGGATCTTCGGATGCAGCGGTTTTAGAGCGCATTATAGCCTATAAAGAAAGCCTGAAAGAAAAGGTACTTAAAGGCGCTGAAGAAGTGAAATCCAAGTACTCTAAATAAAGTACAAAAGACTGTAGTGACGTATTAAACGTCCACTGCATTAGGGTCCATCGCCTCTTTCAATCGTCTGATGATCCACCATCCTAAGGGTGCATAAGAGAGCCAGATAAAAATGAAAGGTAAAACGACCCTATAGTTTAACAATCCACTAGAGTTTAACAAATCATTAGAGTTGCCTCCGTTTACTTGAAACTGAAAAATAAAGTAAACGAGATATGCAGTATAAATGAATACGATGTAGAACGTACTGCCTAACCAATATTTTCGCAGGAATGATTTGAAGAAATGTTGGTATTGCTCGGTAGATACTCTTCTATGCCACAACCAATTCAACCAAGCATGAAAAGGCAGCGAGCCAATCATAGCAACTGCGCAGCTGATCAACACCACCATTCCTAAACCATCAAAATAGCGTGTTCCATTAGGAATATTGATGAACAAAAAAGATGATAGAGACACGAGCAGACTGCCCAAAATAGTGCTGCCTAAATAGTATGCTAACGCATATTGTGCTGGCATTTACAAACGCTTTAAATGTTGAACCAATAGCTCTTTTTTGCGATTGCTTACAGGAACTGTCGAACCTTCGGTGAGCAATAAATAGCCTCCATCTGCACTCACATAACGTGAAATCATCTCTAGGTTGACCAAATGGCTTTTGTGCACGCGTTCAAAACCCGCCGGACGCAACAAGGTTTCATATTCCTTCATGGTCTTTGACGCTAAAACTGACGTTTTATTTTTTAGAAAAAACTGCGTGTAATTTGAACTGCTTTCACAACGTACGATCTCACTTACGTTAAGAATATGCATTCCTTCTGTTGTAGGAATCACTAGTTTCTTTGGCACGCCTTTACTCGCATTTTCTGCAATAGCAGCCTGTTCAGGAGAAGTGCGGGCTCCAGCCTTACGGACGGCTTTGACGAGGTCTTCTGCATCAATAGGCTTCAATAAATAATCCAGCGCGGCATGCTTGATGGCTTGTATAGCGAATTCATCGTGAGCGGTTGTAAAGATGAGCGAGGGGAAATCGGTCCCTTTCGCTTTCTCTAATAAATCAAATCCACTTTCGCCATTTAAGTTAACATCCAAAAAGAGTACGTCAACGGCCTCCGCATTGAGCACAGCAATTGCTTCATCAACACTTTGGCAAGCAGCAACAACCTCGACCTCTGGACAGAACAGATTTATTTTTCCTTGGAGCGATTCCAGAACCGGACGTTCATCGTCTAATAAGAGTGCTTTCATTGGGTGGCAGATTTAAATTCTAACTTACTATTTAATGGCCAAAATCGGAGGGTATAATGAGCGAAACGTGTGTTCCAGAAGATGAACCCCTTTTTGATAGGGATTCTATGTGTTTTTCAAATTTCTGATCGTGCTTTTTACTGAGTAATTCTAAGCGCTCCTCTATGATGGCCAAGCCGTGACTGCCGGTAGAAACCATTTCTTTTGGTATACCAGGGCCATTATCTTCTATGGCAATAGAAAGTGTACCATCGTTCAATGAGATGTGAATACGCAATTCCGCCACTTGCTCCAGCGCCATAACCGGTCGCAAGGCATGTTGGACTGCATTTTCAACAATAGGCTGCACTAACATAGGCGGTACATAATAATCGAACGTATCCAGAGCATCGTCTACTTCCCAATACACTTCAAAACTGCCGTAACGCAATTTACAGAGGTCTAAATACTGATTAATCAACTCTAACTCATCCGCCAACACCATTGCTTCACTTCTCGAACTATCGAGAGTCAATCGCATCATTTTGGCCAATTTTCCCATGTATTTCACTGCATCCTTTGGCTGGTTTTTAAAAATGAAATTTGAAATGGCATCGAGGGCATTGAAGAGGAAATGCGGATTCATTTGTAAGCGTTTACTAGCCAATTCCGCATCAGCCAAGCGTTCTTGCAAGTACAAGCGTTCTTGCAAACGTATCCTCGTTTTACGCTGACGCAGCAACAAGATAGAAGCACCGCAGAATACAATGGCCACCCATGGCCATATGCGTTTGTACCACGGTGCGCGTACCGTAAACTGGTACTGGGCGTTCATACCTTGTGTACAGTCCAGTCGCGTACTGGTTTGAATTTCGAGGGTATAATTTTGTGGCGCTGGGCGCTCTAAAATAATGCGTTCACTCACAGAAAAAGATTCCCATGCTCCGGCATTTAGGCGGTATCTACCATAGACTATACCGGCAGATACCTTGCGCTGCTGCACTGTGAATCCGATGGTTGTTGGCGAGATTTCGAGATCTTCAAATGAATCAATTCGCAGTCCATTTTGCCAAAAAAGAACCTCTATATCGCGTAAATCGTTGGGCTTTCCTTCGTTGAGGAATACCCATAATCCCTTTGGTGTAGCAACGAATAAATTTTCATTCGTGAGCGCAACATCATAGCTGCCTGGTCCCATAGCCGGTAAACCTCGAGCAGAGGTAATATTGAACAACGCTCCGGTGCTGTCAAAGACTTCAAGGCCATTTGGTCCAAAACCATAATACGTATTACCGATCGTATCTACATCGAAAAAAGGTTCCTGCGCAGGAGTGCCCTCTGAAGGAGAGGAAAAATCATCCATCGCCCAGTTACCTTCCAAAAGTTTTTCGAGCGCGATAACTCCCAGTGGTGTGCGAACAGTTGGACCGTCAAAAGCAAAAATGGGCAGGCCTTCGTAGCGCAATTGCCAGCCTTTTTCCCAACGGTACAATCCAGCCTCCGTGCTTAAAAGCAAACCAAAAGGCGTAGATGCAACATCAAAAATCAGCCCTTTGGCAATAAATACATCGATCAGATCATTTTGCGCATAAGCGCTAAGCTCAGATCCATTGCGAATGAAAGTAAGACCGGTCTCAAACGGGGCCATTTGTAGATCTGGAAAACCCCATATTCCAGAAGGACGCTCGTCCATGCGCTGGCCTTCGTCACTGTATTCGATGCGCAAGGATCCGTCATCCGCGGTATATTTAGTACCATTAGGTGCTGACGTTATAATTGGATACGATTGTAAGGTTCCACTGGTGATGGGTTCGCACTCTTCGAAATCGTAAATGATCGACCGTGCAAATTTTGCGAAACGACGCGACGGAATTATTCGTTCATGCTCAATCACAAAAACTCCTGAGCCCTGAGTCCCAATGTACAGGGTATCCTCACACCAAGATAAAGCCGTCACAGGATCTGCAGGAAATCCTTGGGAACGCTGGAGCACTTGTGCGTTTAATGCGAGTGCAAAGAAAAAACAGGAAGAAAAAAAGAATCCTTTCATAACACAATGTTAGCGAAAGGAGGTGGAATGGTATTCACGAAATTCTACATTACTTTTGAAAAATGAAAAAAGTACTACCCTATCTGCTATTGCTCTTCCTTTTTATGGCTTGCACAACTGATGAAGCGCGGTTAAACCGTGAGATCGCTGAGATCGAAAGCTACATCGCAACCACTGGACTGGATTTTACACAGACGCCTTCTGGATTATTTTACCATATCCTTGATTCAGGTAATGTAAATAGAACTCCAGACAGCACCAATGAAGTAAGTTTTAAGCATGTAGGTTACCTGCTGGACAGTACCATCTTCTCAAACGGCTGGTATGCTTCTAGCCACGTCCCGATGCAGCTCTTAGTTGAAGGATTTCAGGAGGGACTTCAAATTGCGCGGGAAGGCGGTACAGCCGTGGTAGTTTTTCCTTCAACCTTAGGTTATGGAGAGAAAGGGGCCAGTACAGTTCCAGAATATTCGCCGCTAATTTTTAGGTTGAAATTGGTGAACTACTATTAAGCTGTTCGCAACTTTTACCTCTTCACAATATTTGACTTAGCTCAAATGTAGGTTGCATCTTATTGGGAAATCCACCCCATGATGTTGACCAATGTAGCGCTCTATTACTACCTCATCTATACGCCACTCCAGTTTTGGCCGTGCGAAACGAAGACGCATGCAGCTGTGCGCAGTTTTGGTACTGCGGAGCATGGAGCAACTGCAGCGGTTTTTCACCAAAAAGGTAAAGCCGTCTTTGAAATTTCGCATTTAGATTCCTTCGCACAATACAGCCTACTTGCAGGTATACCCATAAACTTGACCAAACGAATCACCATTGAAAGTAGTTTGGGACTTAGGTATACGAGGCTTGGTAACTTCGCATCCTACTTTGATCCAGTAGTCCACAGTACTGCTTCATACACCCCTGATAAGCAAAGTATGTTGCGCGTAACAACGGGTTACGACCGTGGCCAATTCATCGCCCGCATTGAACAGCATTATTTCTTTTCAAAAGAATGGTCCATCACGGCAGGATGGTGGCGAGATAATCGTGTACCAGCAGAACTTTATGGGCAAGTAAGTTTTATTCACGATACGATAGGCGCATTCTGGATCCAACAAGGTGCCTATACCGCATTGGGCTTTAGTTGGATCAAAGAACACTTTTCCATAAGCGTAGTCTTTGGAAATACGATGCTCTTGGCACATTCTACTGTGAATTATGTTCCATGAGGTGGTGGTGGTATTTGCTGTATTGCCATGTGCTTTGCGGCCAGTCCTTTCTGGATGAGTGGACCCCGGCAAGGACAACTGTTCTGGATACTTTAACCATTAATAATTGTCCACCGGAACTCTTATGGCAGTGGTTTGGTTTGACCAAAGAAGCCGTGTATGCTATTGTCGAGTACAGGGAGTACATGGGACACATTGTAGATCCTATAGAGCTTATTGGATTATCCGGATTATCGAAACAGGAAATTCTAGCCTTGGCGGATGTATTGCCGTTTTCTATAGACCGACCTAAAAAAAGTAAGAGCCAGATAATCTACAGCGGCAGCCTACGGGATGTGCTGCGAATGAAAACAAAGTGTCTTGGAAATCAAGGGCGCATGGAATGGGGGTGGTCAAAGGAACTTAGTATTGAGGGTAAAACCCATTCCAAACCTACGGCCTTCATAACTTCAAAACAAAGCGGTAAAGTGCAATCGAAATGGCTTATTGGTCAGCATACTTTACTTCTTGGACAAGGCTTGGTGAGTGGAACGAACGGCTTTGGTTCCAGCCTAACTCGCGAACAGTTTACTCCAGGATTGCGCGGTACTCTAAGTAGTTACGGAGCGATAAGAAACGGGGTTGGAGCGACAAGTCGATACAAAAATACACGCCTATTGATCAGCTTCGATGAGGCCAATACATTTAATGGTGCACTAGAGTATTGCGGTCCTAACGGTTCCATCGGTCTGGGACAAGTAAATAAAGTAAATACGACCTATTTTAAGTGGCAATGGCAGTCGCAGCGTTGGTTTGGTGAGTTTACATCTCAGGAGCAGGCATTAGGTTGGAATTGGTGGCGAGATGACGTACTATTTGAAGGCTATCTGCACCGGAAAGAGGAAAGAACCAATGCTGCGATAAGCCTTCAGTGGCGCGATGCATTGGGACAATGGTCGTTGCAGATGTATGAAGGTCGATTTAAAGGGCATTGGCAAGGCAGCGTTTTTCGCTACCAATGCGTCTCTTCTGATGAAGGTACCTTTCGACACCGTTTAACGCTACCGTGGGAGCAAAGATCGATCGATGTGCACTACCACAACGGAACGTATGGCGGGTCGATTCGCTCCTCAAAAACAATTAAAAATTGGCAACTTCAAAGTGCGGTAGGTTGGGTAAAATCCGATTCGGCTCCAATATGGCTTGCCGTTCCAGTTGCAACGGGTTTTATTGGCGCCCAAAGCGTATATGATGATTTTTTCGGATACCATTTAAAAGTGAATACCGGAGGATGGAGCGCCAGTATGTCTTATGATTTTACAACGCCCTTCAGACAAGGTTTTACGGTTCAATGGCGCTATGCGGCAACTTTAGACGAGCTGCGACCAATGGTCCCAAAAATCGGGGTAGCTTTTTTCGACCACAGAAGGTTGGCGCAGCGTAATTGGAAAGTGAAACGCTAAAGGCGCCAGCGACATCGCAACCCGATGGTCATTGTAAGTTGATAACGGCTGGGTGATTGGTAGCAACTCCTCTGGATAACTGTTGCATTTGACATGAGCTTCTCCTGTCATAAGCTGAATGCCCATTGCCTGTGCGAACTCAACGAGGGCCGCGATCCGATCGCATTCTTTACCACGAAGGGTTTCTAAACCGTGTACTTCAAAAGGAATTTTTTTTAGCAACAGTGTCATTATTAAGGGCTGCGCTAGATCAGGCTCTCCTTGTAAATTATAATGCAAATGTCCCGGAGCTAATACCGTTTTTTTCGAAAGAAGTAGGCCCTTCTCAGTGAACTTATGGGCAATGCCAAGCGGCTCAAAATAATGGACGACTTTCGAATCGCCTTGGTGGCTTGGATCTACAAATCCAGGTAGTACGAGTTCTCCACCGGCACTTAAAGCGAGTGCTTCACACCAAAAAGCGACTGCAGACCAGTCGCGTTCAATAATTAACTGAACTGGGTCAACGGCTGCTGTATGAGGTATGGTAACGCTGTACTTCGTTAAAGTCACCGGGATTCCAGCGCTTCGAAGAAGTGCCGCTGTCATTACGAGATACGGTTGTGAAACGACACTGTCCCATTCTAGGTGCAATCCATCGCTCATGGTTGGTGCGATGAGCATCAATGCAGTAACGAATTGAGAGCTTTTCACATGACCCAGGTCCAAGGAACCCCCTTGAAGAAGCTGGCCTTTAATATGCAAGGGTGCTTGGCCTGGTGCAGCCACATAATTAATTTCCGCTCCCAGCGCGTTCAACGCATCCACTAGCGGAGCGATCATTCGTTGATTGAGCTCTGGCGTGCCGCTTAACGTGATGGATGAACCCGCACGAGTCGCCCAATAAGCAGTGGCAAAGCGCATTGTTGTTCCACCAGCGCCAACATGAACTGCTCCATGTGCATAGGCATCCAATGTATCTTTTAAAAATACAGAATCCTTAGCTGTGCTTATACCTGTAAGCGTGATTTCCGGATACAACGCAGCCAGTAGTAACCCTCGATTTGCCATACTCTTACTGAGCGGCAATTCAAATTCAGCTTGCAGCGGTTGCGAAATTTTCGGGAGAGTGATTTCCATGGCTACAATGCGCTATTCAACGCCAACACTGCCTGAGTCCAGCGCTCCATGGAGATTTTAACGTCCCAGATGGGCCGGCCCAATTCTTCTAAGAGCACATAACGTACTTCCCCATTGGTGTTTTTTTTATCCTGAAGTTGACGCTCCCAAAGAGGCGCCAATGCTTTTTCTTCGATTTTTTGCCAAGGATACCTTTGTGCGAGAGCACGTTGCAGATCCCCTAACCCACTGAGTAGTAAAGCGACGTGTAAACCTTGAATGACGGCTGCGCCATGTGTACAGGGCGTACCGCATTCTGCTAAATAACTTTCCCAGGCATGACCAGTGGTGTGACCTAGGTTTAAGATTTTTCGTTTGCCTTTTTCCTGAAAATCTTCACGTACTATTTCTGCTTTAAAGGCCACACTTTGTTGTAGGTGTTGAAGCGTTAAGTTCGTAGGCTTCAAGGCTAGAAGTTCAGACCAATACCTACCAGAAAGTAATGCGTGCTTGAGCATTTCAGCATGACCGCTCGCCCATTCTTGACTGGGTAATGAAGCTAGAAAATCAAGATCTATGAGCACAAAGTTGGGCTCGGTAAAGGTTCCTAACTGGTTCTTTAATCCTTCAAAGTTGATGCCGTTCTTACCACCTACAGATGCATCGACCATGGCCAAAAGCGATGTGGGAACATTGACAAAGGGGATACCCCGCTTAAAAGTGGCTGCAATAAATGCACCTAAATCACCAATAACACCGCCGCCTACGTTTATGATGATGCTGTTGCGATCCGCGCCGTACTCTAAGAGCACCGACCACAAGTTTGCGGCTACTTCAAGCGATTTACTCTCCTCACCTGACGGTACTTCTAAGATTTCAAAATCTGCATCCAATTGAGCCAGTTTTGGCACAAAATGAGACAGACAATCTAGTGTGTTACTATCAACGAGTAAGAACGTCTTTGAAGGAGAAAGGTCTTGCAATATTGCATCAAGGCCATCATAACCGTCAGAGCCGAAAAAAGGATATGAATGCGAAGTTTTCACAGTTCAAAAGTACGGATTCTGAGCACTATATTTGAATTCCAATTCACAGAGCATGATCGATTTCACCAATACGGAGGTCGCGTTTAAAATGAAGACCAAAAATGATTTGCGCCAGAGCAAATTATTGTTTGCAACTTTAAGCTTGCCGCAGATCGTTCAAACCCTTAAGGGACTCACCTTAGCCTCGCTGCGTTTGCGACTTCCTATCAAAGGAATTGTCAAGGCGACCGTCTTCAGACAGTTCTGTGGCGGTGAAAGTGTGGAAGAATGTCAGCCTCAAATTAATCGATTAGCTGAAGGAAAAGTACAGGCTATTTTAGACTACAGCGTAGAAGGAAAAGCGGAAGAAGCCGATTTTGATCGTACGCTCCAAACCACATTAGAAACCATTCGTTTCGCTCAGAATAATCCGGGTGTTCCTTTTGGAGTCTTCAAACCTACCGGTGTTGGTGCCATAGAGTGGTATGAAAAAGTAGCCGTCGGTGCGGAATTGAGTGCGCAGGAATCGAAAGCGTGGTCAAGAGTACTAAAACGTTGGAATCAAATATTTGAATTGGCCAATACATTAAACGTTCCGGTAATGATTGATGCTGAAGAAAGTTGGATTCAACCCGCAGTGGATGATCTTGCTTTTAGCTTCATGATTCGTTACAACAAGGAAAACCCTATAGTTTACAATACGGCTCAACTCTACCGTCACGACCGTTTGGAGCAATTAAAAATGGCCTTGTCCAGGGCCACTTCAGAAGGGTTCATCTATGGGGTCAAAATTGTGCGTGGCGCCTACATGGAAAAAGAACGTAAAAGAGCCGCTTTAAAAGGCTACACAGATCCTATCCAGGCAAATAAAGCGGACACTGATCGAGACTATAATGCTGCATTGGAGTTGATTCTTGGGAACCTCGATCGTATGGCAGTAGTGGTGGGAACACACAATGAAGAAAGCGTTGGACATGCAGCCGCACTAATGACGAAACACGGTATCGCTTATGACTCTGAGCGCGTTTATGTGGCGCAACTCTTTGGTATGAGTGATCACATTTCATTCAATGCCGCCTATTCAGGTCTTAATGTAGCCAAGTATTTACCCTTTGGGCCGGTAAAAGATGTCTTACCCTATTTGTTTAGGCGTGCCGAAGAGAATACTTCCGTTGAGGGACAAACCGGCCGAGAATTGGGGTTGATTACCGCGGAGCTGGAACGCAGAAAACGAGTTTAGTCTTCCAAACGAATCAAGTCGATGATGTGCACCGTATCAGGACAGTTTTCTAGTACCATTCTATACGGATACGCTTGCCATGAAAAATCTAGTGTATAGCTGCCACACGGCTCTTTACGCGGCTCACTTTCTCCAAATTTTACGCTGCCTTCCACCACTGCGTGGTAGTATGCGCTGTCCTTTGCCAAGTTAAGATCCGGCCAGTTCAATTGCGTGGAATCTACAATCTTCGTTCTAAACGTCTTTCGAACACGCGCATTGGGACCGTAGGCATAATCGAAATCCCGGTCACCGAAGAACGCTAACACAATCAATGTGCCCAAGCCTATTCCTAGAATGTAAAAAAGTAATCGTTTAAGAAATGCCATACAGTGTCGAGAAGCTAGGTCAATTAAAGGTTCCCAAATAACAGCGCATCGTTTGAGAAAGGCAAATCAAAATGCTCTCCTAAATGACGTTTTGTCAACAGGCCTTTGTATAAATACAGCCCCGCGCGCATGTTTAGATCATAATGCAGACAATCCTCTACACCGCCCAGTTCTGATAGTGTCGACAACATGGGCGCCACAAAATTACTGAGCGCAATGGTAGCAGTATGCCCTACTGCACTGGCCATATTAGGGATGCAGTAATGAATAATACCGTGCTTTTCGTAAGTAGGGTTTTCGTGAGAGGTCAATTCCGATGATTCAAAACAACCGCCACTGTCTATGCTAATGTCTATAATCACGCTGTTGGGCTCCATCGCTGCAATGGCATCTTCTGAAACCACCACTGGTGTGCGGCCATTCACCGGATGCAAGGCCCCTATAACGAGGTCTGCCTTTTTTAATCTTTTTGCCACGACCAGTTCTTGAATCACCTCGGTCATTAATGTAGGATTCAATTCTTGTGCTGCACGAAGACGATTGATATTGCTGTCCATTAAAACAACTTGGGAACCCATGCCGTGGGCCGCGCGCACGGCCGAAAGGCCGGCGACGCCGGCGCCCAACACCACCACTCTGGCGGGTGAAACACCGGGTATAGGACCCATTAATTTCCCTTTACGTGAGCCATGGGCGCCGTCCGCGAGTAGGCTGGCGCCTACGCGCGCGGCCATTTGACCCGCAATCTCGCTCATGGCCATTCGAAGCGCACTTTGATCTTCCGAATTGCGCACTTCTTCCAGTGCCAAAGCCGTTATTTTTTTATCTGCCAGCGACTTAAAATAGTCTCTATTACGTGTACGAAGTTGCAATGCGCTGACCAAAGTCTGTCGACCTTTCATCATCGCAATTTCAGCTACCGTGGGCGGTGCTACTTTCGCTATGATGGCACATTGGAAAACCTCTTCAGGACCATGGGCTATAGTAGCTCCTGCCTTTGCATAACGTGCATCCGTAAAACCGGCTTGGTTGCCTGCTCCTGACTCAACCACAATCTCATGGCCCTGCGCCACTAAAAGTTGAACGCTTTCCGGTGTGAGCAATAATCGGTGCTCGTTCATGGCATGCTCCTTAGGCAGGCCTATCTGTAATTGTGCACTTTTGGCATCTACTGCCAAACGTTCCTCCTGGGTTTCCCAAGCCGTTTCTGACCAACTAATGTACTCACTCATGGTTCCATTGTATTTCGTTCACAGCAAGTCGGGGGTAAAACTCAACTGTTCTGTACGCTTCGCTTTCCGCTAGGATGTATACCACACCGCATACGTACGGTAATAAAGATCGTACATTTCCACCCCATTCAATCCACATGGGGCAACCTTCTTCTAAATATTCTTCTAAGCCCATATCATAGGCCTGCTCTTCATCCTCAATACGATAGGCGTCTAAATGATAGCACTTGCCATGCGTTCCATGGTATTCCTCAATCAACGCGAACGTAGGCGAGGATCCCGCCTGCTCACTACCCCAAGCCTTTAAAACAGCATTGCATAATGTGGTTTTACCACTACCCATCGGTGCCTCTAATAGGGTTATCGTGGATGCTTGATGATCCAAAATAAATTGGGCCAATTCGGGTAGGTCTTTCAGTTCAACCTTTGTAAAGCGGAAGCCGTTATTTAGCGGTAAGGACTGCATATGGAATAATCAGTTCCTCCAAAGATACCCCACCGTGCTGATACGTGTTGCGGTAGTACTGTACAAAGTGGTTGTACCGATTGGGATAAACGTAAAATAGATCGCTCAAAGCAAAGATGCATTCATCTGCAATGTGTTGCTTAGGAAGTCCAATAGCCTTTGGGTCTTTCACTACAAAACTGTGTTTGGACTGGTAACTCATCCCATTGCCGGTTTTATAACGGAGGTTGGTGGTCAAATGCTTTGTCCCCACAACTTTTGAAGGTCGATGCACATTAACCGTACCGTGATCCGTAGTTAACACCACAGAGAATCCTTGCTGGCTCGCCCATTGCAGCATTTTCAGAAGCGGTGAACCTTCCAGCCAAGTTTTAACCAATCGACGGTACGCACTGTCGTCACTGGCCAGTTCCCGAACCACCTCTGTATCTGTCTTCGCATGACTCAACGCATCCACAAAATTATATACGACGGTGAGCACATCTGCATTCTTATGGTGATGGATCGTATCGTAAAGTTTATTAGCCCCACGAAGGTTGGTGACTTTATGATACACCGATTTTTTCTCTCCAAAGCCCAATCTTGCTAATTGAGCCTCCAATAACTCACCTTCAAATTTATTCTTTGAGCCGTCTTCATGCTCCTCCACCCAATACTGAGGCAAGGAATCTTTAATAGTCGCAGGCATCATACCTGCAAAGAGTGCATTACGCGCATACTGCGTAGCAGAGGGCAAAATGCTGTTGTACAATCCCTCCTCTTTTTGATGAAAATAAGGTAAGAGCAGGGGCTTGATCGCCAGCCACTGGTCGTAACGGAGATTATCCATGACTAAAAAGAACACCTTCTTACCTTGACGCAGTTGCGGTGCAACTACTTTACCCACCAATTCATGGGACAGCATAGGACGTTCATCTCCAGAAAACCACTGTTCGTAATGGTTGGCTATAAACCGAGCAAACAGTTCATTTGCTTCCTTTTTCTGAGCGGCTAAAACACCCTTCAAGCCTTCTTCCGGGCTTTCATCGAGCTTGAGTTCCCATTGTAAGAGTTTTTTATAAAAATGGGCCCATTCCTCCCAGGTACGCAGTTGTTGCATGTCTAAAGTCAATCGACCAAACTCTTGCTGGTAGCCTCGAGTAGCCGCTTGAGAAACCAACTGTCTCCCGTCCAATATTTTCTTCAAGCTCAGTAATACTTGATTGGGATTGACAGGCTTGATGAGGTAATCCGCGATCTTAGAACCAATAGCCATTTCCATGATTTGCTCTTCCTCACTTTTCGTGATCATCACTATGGGCAATTCCGGCAATAGATTCTTTATTTTTTCTAAGGTTTCCAACCCCGATAATCCCGGCATATTTTCGTCGAGAAAGACAGCATCAAAACCTGTTTCTTGTACCAAATCCAGGGCATCCGCACCATTATTACAGGTCACAACAGAATAGCCCTTGCCCTCCAAAAACAATAAATGTCCTTTGAGCATTTC
>JAKMEB010000067.1 GCA_022426185.1 Schleiferiaceae bacterium | reverse complement strand
TATTAATGGGTATTGCCTTGGGTTTAGTCGTAGCCATTGTTTCTATTCTTTGGGACAACTTTAAGGTGCCTTACAAATTTGATATCCGTGACTATAAAGCAGGTGACCCAATAAAAATTGAGTTCTCGGAAGTAGTCAGCTTTTTAAATAAAGCCAGTATACAACAGACTTTAGATACCATTCCTCCAAACACGAGCGTAGTCCTAGATGCTTCTCAGACTTTACGCATGCATCCTGATGTGAACGAAATTATAGAAGAGTTCCAGATCAATGCGGCCACAAAGGATATCACGTTGGAGTTAATAGGTTTTGAGGCTACAGTGAGTGAAACTCCGATGGCCGACTTCGAAGAACAGGTATTGCAAAAGCCGCGTGCAACCACTTCTAAAGTCGCCAAGCTCTTTAAAAAGAAGTAACTTAGAACACATGCGTTTAAAGTATGTGTTGTTTTTGGGACTGTTAGGGCAGCTATTCATTTTGCCTAATGAATGTGTAGGGCAGGAATCGCCGCGTTTTCGTGCGGAGTTAGGTTATCTCTATGCTTTTCATGAGGACTTAGGTATTACTAAGAAGGATTGGATACTGGTTCCTGGAACATGGTCAGCCCCATCTAATTACGACGGTCAAAGCCAATACGCCTTTACTTTCAGAGATACCTCGTGGTATTATGCTTTTAATCACCACCTTCCATTTATCAACACGCGCTACCGTCTAAGCTCAAACTCAACAAATTCTCTTGAGGTTGCTCTTCTCCAAAGTGTTACCATTAACAGTTGGCGTCAATTGTCTTTTATGTGGGGTGCGGAGTTCATATACCGTCCAGTGGATTGGATGCAATTAGCCATTCAAGGAGGATTCATTTCTGGTTATCATGCGGTAACGGATCTTCAAAATCCAACCCTATTACCAATAGAAGGCGAGGAGGGAGGAGTCCTTTTAGGCGCGAATGCTACTGCAGACATTTTACTTTCAGAACGCTGGAAGGTACGTATGAGTTATAATCCATTAGTCACAGGCCTTGGTTTGGCATACGACTTAACTAAAGAAAAATAATTTTGAAAATAACCTTAAAACGCTTCGACGAAAATTTTGGCTTTAAAGCCCGGGCAGGTAACCACGAAATGATCCTCGATACTGCCACTGAGATTGGCGGTAATGATCAGGGCTTTCGCCCTATGGAGTTAATGCTTATTTCATTAGCTGGTTGTAGTGCAATAGATATCGTACATATACTTAAAAAGGGGAAGCATGCTATTCACAGCTATGCCGCTGAGGTTGAAGCCGAACGTCGTGATGAATTGCCTCGAATTTTCTCATCAATTAGCATGGTTATTACCGTTGATACTGATGCGTCAGATGCTGTTTTGGATCGCGCGGCCACGCTAACCAAAGAAAAGTATTGTAGTGCGTTCGCCGTACTCGAGGCTTCTTCACCGGTGACGTTAAAACTGGTTAGAGGCTCGCGTTAATGCTTAAAAGAGCCATACGAGGAGCGAAGGTTCTATAACCCGCAGGTCGAGCGGCAACAATGTGTCTGGTATTGGTCGCATTTTGAATGGACAATTTGAAGGTTACATTTTCGGTAAGTGCATAATTTACAGCCCCATTCACAACTAAAGATTTAGGCAAGTCGAAGTCATCCATTTGAGCAGCAGATTTTCTAGGGCTGAGGTATTGCAATTGACTACTAATGGTCCATCGTCTTATTTCTAAGCTATGCTGAAATGCACACTGTAGCTTAGGAATATACGGCATGAAATCTCCAGCAGCTACTTCACCCCAACCATCAAATTCGCTCGAAAATGATTCTATGAAATATGCCTGAGTTGCGGTTATCGTAGCACGAATTTCTTGATGTTTATAAGATTTACCTAGCTGTCCTTCGAGACCGTAAACTTTCGCTGCCCCTCCATTGAACAATTCCCCGGATCCACTGCCGCCAGCGCTCGCTGCATCAGAACCTAGTAAACGGTCGTATGCGCTATGAAAAAGGGTGAGGTTAATGGGTAACTTCACATGTTGAATACCAGCCTCACTGCATAAACTAAGTTCTGGTAGAACGCCCTCTTTTGAACCCGCAGGGGTAAATCCTCTATGTATTCCTGCGTAGCTGCGCCACTTTTGGGTAGAATAATTTAAGCTGAGACCAGGTAAAAAGACAAGACTATTATTGATACGCGCTTTTATATTTTCACCACTTCGTGAGGCATCGTTAGCACCGTAGTCCATTCTAAAGGCTTGAATGTTTTCGGTTCTATATCCAGCTTGTAAATTTAAGTTTTTAAAGGAAAGTGTGCTTCTATGATAGCCACTTTGAGCAGTTGTGTAGTCTATTCTATTGCCTGCTGCACCTGCAATTCCTGCTTGTGTCAAGCTAAAGATATTAGGGCCAATGAAGTAATGATCGGAATGTTGGAAACGATCGGCATGATCGTAGTGGAAGCGCAAACCGGCTTCGTGCTTCAGAAGAATGTTCTGGAATCTTTGGGTGAATTGAATACGGAATTGCACCCCTTGACTTAGATAATATCTATTATTTGCTTTGAGTTCTGCAATCGCCGTATCTGAATGTTCACCTTTCATAGCTTTAAATTCAGTAGGATAATCTACGTAGTCGTTTAAAATAGAAGCAATGGCAACGCCGCCATTTCCGGCGTCTATGTTATTTAGTTTATACCAATTTCGATGAACATATTGTCGATAAACATCTGCACGTATGAAACCCTGTTTGAGATTAATAGTGTAGCCCAGACGTGTCATTAAACGGTCCATAGTCATTTCATCGTTACTGGATGAGAAATAGCGTTCATTAGGTGCACTTAAGGCTGTTGAAAAGGTGGTCCCTAGATACGTTTGTTCTGAGCGTTCAGAAGTTGCTGCAAGCAGCACTTCTAGATGATGAATATCCTTGTTGTCGAGGTGATGAATGAGTTTTAGATATCCGTCGTTAAGGTTGAAACCACCGCCTCGATTGTCTCCGATTGTATGAAAACCGCTGGCTTCATGATGGAAAACACCAAAAAGTAGCTGTGTGCGTTCCGAAGGAAGCACTTCTCCTGAAATCGCTCCTTTGATTTGATCAAAAGCACCGCTTGCTAATGTGAAATGCATATCCGTTTTTTCGTCGCCCACAGGGGTGATGAAATTTAATGCCCCACCTGTACTTTGTGGCCCAGTTACAATCTGTGCAGCGCCTTTTAAAACTTCGATATGTGAGTATTTCCAAATAACTGGTGTATAGTATGCATCAGGTGCACTGTAGGCGGCAGGAGCTGTTAGAATCCCGTCTTCCATTAGCGTAATCCTTGACGAACGTAGTGTTCCAGTACCACGAATCCCGATATTCATTCGCAGCCCCCAGCCGTCTTCTTGTTGTCCATAAATGCCAGGTTCATTTTGAAGAATCGTATTTGCATCGGTTTGGTCAAAAGCTTGAATTGCCTTTCTTTCGAGCACTATTCCTGCACCACTTATATGCTCGTTCGTGGCATTAGATTGGGCCGTTATGGTGATGCTTTCTAGCTCAACTGGAGGAGGTAGAATAGTATCAGTTGGTAATAACAGAACCGAAAGCAAGAGTGGGGTAATCATGTTATTTAGAATGAATTTAAATAGAGGTGCAAACGTATTATGTAGAATGGTTCTAAACAAGAGTCGTCGAATATTTTTTCGACTTTTTTGAAGAGCCACGTTCACTCATTTACCTTCGGCTGTCATCAAAGAATTTGTACTTTTAACCTATGGCTATAAGCAGACTCATCTTACTGTTCGTCCTTTTTTATGTAGGTTTAAAAGGACAAAACTGTACAGTAAGTGTCGCTGCAGATTCTCTTACGGCTTGCGTAGGTGATACGATATTCTTAGCTGCTAGTGGAACAAACTTGTACGAATGGTCTCACGATGCTACCCTCAGCTGCGATACCTGCAATTCGCCCTATATCATACTAACAGATACTTCTTCTTATGTTCTTGTGAAAGGAATAAGTCAAGTTTCCCAGTTAGCAACGAACGGTAACTTTTCCAATGGAAATACTGGTTTTCTAACAAACTACACGTACAACGCTACATCCATTTGGAATGAAGGTACGTATGCTGTTGGGCCTAATCCCAATGCGGTACATCCTAATTTTGGTAGTTGGGGAGATCATACCACGGGTTCTGGAAATTACATGCTGGTCAACGGATCCACAGGAGGTAATAAAATTTTATGGCGCCAAGCGCTGACTTTTCCTCCTGGCGTTCAGGTAACCGTGAAATGGTGGATGTTGACATTTGTTACTCCCGCCGGTTCACTCCAGCTTAAGTTGTCGGGGACTAATATTGGTAACGCGGCAAGCACTCCTAATTCGACCGGGGTATGGGCTCAAACCACCAGAACGTTTACTGTCCCCGCATCAGGAAACGCAACTATTAATCTGGTAACAACTAGTGCAGCCCTCTCCGGAAACGACTTTGGTGTCGATGATATTAGTTTTCAATACACATGTGAATCCTATGATACCGTATGGATTGCGCCAAAGAGTGATGCTCAAATTCTTATCGATACTTCAGCCCTATTTGCTTGTGATAGTCTTTGCTTTACGTTGGGAAATTCCATGGATTCGTTAGGGCTATTGAACTACCAATGGGTTTTAAATGATGGCACGGTGGATTCCAATAGTACATTCTCACATTGTTTAAAAGACTCAGGTAACTACAGTGGCTATCTTAAGACTACATCAAATGAAGGTTGCTCAGATAGTATTGTATTACCACCAATGCGCGTAGGATATCAAAGAAGACTTGACAGCTTGGTCATTAATAATGACGGTAAAATTTTAATGAATGGAGTCTGGATTTTACAACCAAATACTGCCATTGGCTTGGGTGCTCATTTTGAATCCTATTTAGGTTCTCAAGGACTGGATAGTTTGTTTTTATCCTTTGGTTCTGGAAACTTAGTCGAACCTGGTATACTACCCATGCAGATGGCACACGGATGGAATCCGGTACCTCTAGTCATGGAACCTCAAACAGTTTGTGCCTATTTATACACTGCCGATGGCTGTGTGGATTCTCTCTGCCAGCAAATTGCTTTTTATCCGTCTATAACAGTGCCTAATTTCTTTACGCCAAATGGAGATATGGTAAATGATGTTCTGGAAATCCAGTCAAACAATGCGGATCGATTGGTACAGCGTGTGTACAACCGTTGGGGTCAATTGGTCTTTGAAACAGCGCTGCCTGACTTGTTTTGGGATGGTAAAGTGGATGGTAAAACAGCGGCAGCAGGTGTATATTTCCTAGAGGTTGAAGCGTCTAATCTTTATACTACTGGTCAACCCGTAGTGCAACGAAAGGCCATACATTTGATGAAGTAAGGACAGCAATTACCAATGAAGAACGTATGAAATCAAAATTATTAAACGGCATCACCTCCGTAATCATCGTTCTCGCACTGCTTTCTTTTTACGGTTGGAGCGTCCGAAAGCACGGAACCCCGGGTAAATCCCAGGGATTATGGGGAAAGTTTTTAGTCACGCTTACTTCTTTCCCAGACTTAGTCACCCAGGCCGCGGAGGAAGTGGAAAAGTTACCAGGCACCTTCGTGCCTACGCATCCTGCATTTGAGCCAGTAAATCGATTAGATTACGATATCAATGTATTGGTTAGCTATTCGAACGAGGACGGCAATAGAGCAATAGAGATTCGTAATTTAAAGACACAGGACGTTAAAAAGTCCTGGGAAGTCAAAGGTGGCTTAAAGCCGCACCATCGAGTCATGCATCCACTTTTGCTCTCAAATGACCGCATTGCTTACGCTACAAATGGGTATGACGGTATTTATTGTATGAATGCTGTGGGTGAGCAACTTTGGCATCAAAAGGAAATTGGACACCATCATTCAATGAATGCGGGCATTGGCGAAACTATGTGGGTTTGCGCTTATGATTTATCAAAATCTTCTCACCCATCGAATGGTGTGGAGTATGAAATGGGAGGAGTGAAATACCACTTTTTAGACAACTATATCGCTCAGTTAGATACGGAAACAGGCGCGTTACTTTTTAAGCGCTCGATGGCCGAACTGCTTCTAGAACATGGATTAGAACACCTCATTATTAAAAGTGTAGTGGTTGATGATCCCATTCACTTGAATGATGTAGAGCCAGTTTTGGAATCAAGTGAATATATGTTGGCGGGGGATGTATTTTTAAGTTTTAGAACTTCTTCCGTCATTCTGCATTACCGGCCGTCAAATGACAGTATCGTTCGTGTAATAGAAGGTTCTTTTACAAGTCAGCACGATGTGGACATTATTGACGGACAAACCATCGCATTTTTTAATAATAATGCACCAACTAAAAGATTTAAAGAGGATGGAGGACGAAGCAAGGAGCCGGCTCTTCTAAAATACCCGGCGTATTCTTCACATATCAAATATTACGACCTTCTCTCTAATACATTCACCGCTCCAAACAAAGAGGTCTATGCGCAACATGGCGTGTACTCTTTTACAGAGGGTTTATTCGAGCTATTACCTAATGGTGATGTACTTATTGAGGAACAAAATCCTGGTCTGTTATGGGTATTTAGACAAGACAGTCTGTTGTTTAAGGGGGTGTTGCCCTCTCATCATGAAGGATACCACCATTTATTGAATTGGACTAGAGTGGTGGATTAATATTGAATTTATCATATTCAGGTATGTCTAGGACGCTTTGTGATTGCGTCTACATCGGTTTTGGAACCATTAAACACTTCCATTTGCTTACTTTCAAGGAAGCACTTTAAATGACTCCTTACAGCGCATGGTGAGCTCAGCACAATCAAAATGATAATAAAGGCAGTGCTCAGAAATCTACGGATAGGTAGCGTAGGTAGTTGTCTCATATCGATTACTATGTACAGGTATATTATTCTAGTGCTTTTCGCAAGGCACTAACTCCACCCACTATGGGGAGTATGATTTTTGTGTCATTAAGATCTAAGGTGAGTACAGTGCCAGGCTCAGGGTGCAGTGTGAATTCTTGGTCGCTGGAGAAAATCATTAGACCTATTTGTTGGCCTGCTGGAATGATTTGGTCGTCCGGTTGTAAGTCAAAACTAAGGGTATAAAAGTTCCCTGGATCAAGAGGTTTACTATCGGTGAGCGATTTTGAATTTTGAGGGTCAGCCCATCCTCGAGTAATGATATTATCGTAAATCTCAGCATTTTTATGGTCTTCCCAAGGTAAGGCAACGAGCCAAACAGAAAGATTTGCGGCAGGTTTCGAACTTGCCATTTTGATTTCGATCGATGCAGTACCGGAAAGATGCAGATCCTTTGACAGGATTGGTGTAGTATACAATAAGCGGTGATTGGAACTTTTTGCCCTTGCGAGGTATTCGCCCGAATAATTCGCGTTATCGATAAGTGATTCTTTTTCCTTGTTACTTCTCTTACTGCTGAGTATTCCTGCGTCGTTACCCCCTTTTTGTGGAAAGAGTATTACTGATTCCGCAGATGGGTTAGGAAAGTCTGCATAGGCGGTAGGCTGGTCTTGGGAGTCTCGCTCCCTAACAATCCAAGCTTTTGCATCATTTTCGACGCCGTTTTCTATTTCAAATAAATACTTCGTAAACCATCTATTCATCATCTCAACGGGCGGAGGCCCACCATGACCGTCTTGGTGGTAATAGATCTGTGTAGGTATCCCCATCGCTCTCGCTTTATTATAAATCCTGTAACTGTGCTCAGGCATTACGTTCCAGTCGTTAAAACCGTGTGACATGAGCAATGCCGCTTTCATGGGTGCCATTTGATTTAAATAATCTCTACTTGCCCAGAATTCGTTGTAATCGCCAGTTGCACGGTCCATACTCGCCCTCATAAGATCGTCTCGGATGGTTCTATTGCCGAAAGCACGCTTTTCAGGGTTACCGCTATGGATGAATTCATAGAGTACATCAATATCTTCTCCTAGATAACCTCCGGGACTTCTAACTAATCCGTTCGAGCGATAATAATGGTAATAGGATGTGTTTGGTGCAACGGGAATAATTGCCTTTAATCCTTCAACGCCTGTTGTTGCTGCTGCAAGAGGTAGAGTCCCGTTGTAAGAGGTGCCAGTCATTCCTATATTTCCTGTACTCCAAAACGCGCTAACTTTTTCAATACCCTCGCGTGAAGTATAGCCGTTGTCTTTACCCGTGAGCCATTCGATAACGGCTTTTGGAGCTAACGACTCATTCGTACCTCCGACTGTTGGGGATCCGTCAGAAAGTCCGGTTCCCGGGGAGCAGGAATGAACGACGATGTAGCCTCTCGGCACCCATGTTTTAACTTGAGAATTCGATATTATGGGTCTTCGGCTACGTTGCTTTACTTCAACGTGTTTAGGAGGCTCTGGTACATGTCCTAATTCATGTTTTACATTCCAGAATAAATCATCATCGTTACCTGCGGTCCCAGCATAATAGGGACTTGATTCGAAAATTACAGGAAGTTTAAGACCGTTGTTAGTCTCTTCCGGGCGCGTAACATCTACGTGCATTCGATCTAATTTTCCGTCTCCGTCAGTATCAAATTCTGTTTCCACCCATAGATCTTCACGGATCCAACTTTTTGGAGATGTGAAAGCAGGAACAATCTGTGCTTCACCATTTTCAAAGTAAGGCCGATTTTGAGCCTTTAATAACGTGGCGCCACTCAAGGCTATGCTAAGAAGGAAGTACTTCATTTAATTTAAGTCTGAAAAATCCAGGAGAAGTTATGCATTCCTGAAGAGTCTAACTAAACCAACCGCTCTTCTTTTCAATCAAGCCTGCTGCGGCCAGTCGCCCGCTTTCCATTGCTGCATTCAATGATCCGTTGAACAAGGCGTCACCTGCAAGGAATATGTGATCTGTGACTTGACTCGCACTAGGTTCGCTGGTGTATTTTAGATTCGTTAGTTGAGGGAGCGCCTGCTGAATGGTGAAATTTGAGATGTGCGCTAGACTAACCGGATTACAATACGTTCGAATTTCATGGGATACCCTTGCCACGATTTCTTCTTCACTAAGGCCTTGATGTTTTAGGGTAGTTACAGATAAGATGGTTCTTCCTTTAGAATCTTTGTAGGCGTAGAGGTTGTTGCTTAGTTGACCCGTATCGGCTATCAGCGCTATAGTTTCGTGTGGTATAGATGTTTTATCTACTTCGAAATAGAGACACATACAAGATTTCCATTTCGTCTCTGCATCATATAAATTGGGTATGAGTGTAGCCGCGTTGGAAGTGACAATAACGCCCTGATGAGAAATTTTCTCTCCGTTTGTAAGAGTAATAGTCGTATCTGTTAGGGCTTGTACTTCGCAATTGAATTTAAAGGTAGTTTGAACCAATTTCGCTTTAAGCTGCTCACTTATGGCGCCAATACCGCGTTGAGGAATCATAGCATGCCCCTCACCGAACATTTTATATACGAACTCGAACATACGGCTAGAGGTTTGTAGTCCCGTTTCTAGAAAAATTCCGGCAAAGAAAGGTTGAAAGAATCGGGTGATAATTTTATTTGAAAAACCGAATCTCTTTAGATACTCTAAGGTGCTGACTTCTGGAGTGCTGAAGATGTCATCAAGACTTTTTTTTCTTAACAGGAGGTTTAGCTTTAGAACTCTTAATTTATCTGTTAAAGAACCTATTTCTGAAAACAAGGTGGGTAGAAGAACTTTCCAATCTCGCAATGGATCACCAATCAAAAATCGCTTTCCATCCACTAAAATTTGTGCACCGGATTGAAGTTTTCGGAGGCTGAGCGCTTCTAAGTCTAGATATTTTTTGGCAAGCGGATAAGCACTTAATAGTACTTGAAACCCAAGGTCAAGCTCATAATCTGCAACTGTAACCGTTTGTATTCGTCCACCGCAAATCCCTTGTTTCTCGAAGACCACAGGGTGATAACCTGCTTGCTCTAGTTCATATGCTGCAATGAGCCCGCTTACCCCGGCTCCGATAATATGGACAGTTGTCTTTTGTTCCATGCGTTTTTAGGTAGTTACATAAAGGAAACGAAGGATCACAAAATTAGTTCTTCAATTTGTGATTAAGTGGCAGTGTTTATTAACCTAGACGATTGTTGACTTAAAGAAACCGTAACGTGCATTTTGATTTAAGCTCTTCTTTATGTGTGTATATTTGGCTACTACTTTGGATCAATTTCCATCATAAACACTCAATAAACAATAATGTCAAATACTAAAAAACTAGGGTTCCTAGATAGCTACCTTACGTTATGGATATTTTTAGCCATGGTAATAGGAGTGGGAGTTGGGTACTTCATTCCCTCAAGTGCAGCTTTTATAAATACTTTAAGCTCTGGAAGTACGAATATTCCTATCGCTGTAGGACTGATCTTGATGATGTACCCTCCGCTGGCGAAAGTAGATTACAGACTTCTTCCTAAGGTCTTTCGTAACGTAAAAGTATTGTCCGTTTCTCTACTCTTAAACTGGATTATCGGTCCTGTACTTATGTTCGTTTTAGCGCTACTATTTTTACAAGACTATCCGGAATATATGGTAGGCCTAATCTTGATAGGGCTGGCACGATGTATAGCCATGGTGCTGGTATGGAATGATTTAGCAGAGGGAAGTAGTGAATATGGTGCTGGACTGGTGGCTTTGAATAGTATATTCCAAGTATTTGCCTACAGCTTTTACGCTTGGTTATTTATTACCGTTTTACCTCCCTATTTTGGCTTTGAAGGTGCTATTGTGGATATTTCCATTGCTACCATAGCAGAAAGTGTAGCCATCTATTTGGGTATTCCCTTTCTAATGGGGCTACTCAGCCGTATTGTATTGGTTAGAGTGAAAGGAGAAGAGTGGTATCGTAATACGTTTATACCCACTATTTCACCAATGACATTGATAGCACTTTTGTTTACAATTGTCGTGATGTTCTCTTTAAAGGGGGAATTGATTGTTGAGATACCCATGGATGTGGTTAGGATTGCTATACCGCTATTGATCTATTTCGTGGTAATGTTCTTGATAGGCTTTTTCGTGAGTAAAGCTGTGGGCGCAGAGTATGACAAGAATGCTGCTATCGCTTTCACCGCCGCAGGTAATAACTTCGAATTAGCAATAGCAGTTGCCATCGCCGTCTTTGGACTTAATTCAGGTCAAGCCTTTACTGGAGTCATAGGTCCTTTGGTGGAAGTTCCTGCGCTTATTCTTCTAGTAAAGGTGGCCGCTCGACTCAAAAAAAGGTATTATCGCTAACACATGAAAAGTGGAGCTGGGATAGTTATTTTCAACTCTGTCAATGATATAGGGGAAGATTTTGAACAGTATTTTTGTGTACGGTAAATAGCGTACATGGCTTGCGCGATTGCCAGAAATAAGACTAACATCGGTTATCACCTGTAATTACTTATATTTAGGAAGGATGAACAATATGACTTTAATAAGAAATGGACGCCTGACTCATAATCAGGTGGTCGCAGGTTCGAGCCCGGGAGACTGTTAGTCGTGCTACCGGGTAGGTGCTTTTTGAGATTACTCTCTGGCAATCGCTGAAGTATTGTACGGAATATTCCGAACACACGTTTGGAATCAAGTATAATTCCAAAACCTCAGTGTTTGAGTACTTTCAGGTTTGAGTTACAACAAGGTTTCGATCTCAAAGTAAAAAGGGGTAGTGGATATGGTTGCCACACTCTGCGCTCTACAATCAATTATTATCAAGCCCACGCGATAGTTAGCCTTAAAACTATCGATTAAACCATGTATTGATAAGGGTATTCTTACATCTTCAGGTGTTCCTTAACAAGGTGAATAGTACAGGGGTTGGTAAAGTGTTGTGAAATCCAGTGCGTCTCTTAGGTCAATGTTTAAGCGGATTTCGACCGTGTCTACACTTTGTCTCACCTCCAATATTCCGTCATGTTGTGAACTTTTGCAAGTTTGTTAAAAATCAATAAGTATGAGAAATAGAATACTACTGATC
>JAKMEB010000033.1 GCA_022426185.1 Schleiferiaceae bacterium | reverse complement strand
AAGGTAATCAAGGCCACTTTAGAGAACGGACTGCCAAGCGGCGTATGTTTAAATGTCAACATCCCGGAAAATAACAAGGCTCCATTTAAAGGCTTGCGTGTATGTCGTCAAGCGATAGGGAATTGGGTGGAAGAATTTGATGCACGTGTTGATCCTTTTGGTCGACCGTATTATTGGCTCACCGGTAAATATGAAAATTACGATCAAGGAGAGGATACGGATATTGCGGCTTTAGAAGCAGGTTATATCAGTGTCGTACCCATCACAGTCGATCTTACCGCGCACCATGCAGTTGCTTCCCTAAACCAGTGGAATTTTGAGAAATAAGAAAATCGATTTTATTGCCGGTCTACTTGTTGGACTGGGCGCTCCATTGTTTTCTATAGCCGTAGCTCTAGAGGCATTTCCCGTCTTACAAGATGTTGGGGATATTACCAATCCGGCTTGGAACCTGGTGACCATGCGTGCCATTAGTTTTGGTGCCATCATCAATGCCATATTGTTTTTTACGGCACTTAATTTTGATCGTGATCGTGTGGCTCGAGGCATTCTTACTTCGTGCATTCCTAGCGTAATTGCGGTTATTTATTTTCAATTCATATTGTAATGTCACTATTTTGGATTGCAGGAGAGCCTTCGGGAGATGTACAGGCTGCAGCGGTTGCAGGGTACATCACTGCGCATCATCCAGAAATTAAGCAATGGGGTTGGGGTGGCCAATTCCTAGAAGAGGCAGGCGTTACTCTGCTCAATGATGTGACTAAAAAGCCCTTTATGGGTTTTATAGAGGTGGTCTTACGTGCACGCAGCATTTTCAAATCTTTTGCCTTAGTCAAGGAACATATCCTTTCTACCGGTGCCACAACTGTGGTATTAGTAGATTATCCAGGGTTCAATCTACGCATGGCCAAATGGGCGAAAGCTCAGGGCCTTAGAGTCGTCTATTATATTCCTCCAAAAGTATGGGCTTGGAAATCTGGCCGTGCCCAAATTTTGAAAGACTATTGTGATGCCATTCTAGGCATCTTACCTTTTGAAAAGCAGTGGTATACCGATCGTAAAATACCTTATAACTATGTTGGTAATCCGCTCGCACAGAAGTATGCACACAGCAACGCTTATAGCGCAGCAGGATCCATTGCATTATTGCCGGGTTCTCGTTCACAAGAAATAGCCAGATTAGTCCCGGAATTTATTGCAGTGGCGCGTTCCATGCCGGAGCAAAAGTTCGTTTTTATGCGATCTGAAAGTGCCGTGGCGGTTTGGCCCAATCTTGAGTTTCCCAAAAACAGTAGCGTATTCACAGGCGAATTAAAAGAGGGTATGCGGGATTGCTCTGCCGCTTTGGTTTGCAGTGGGACTGCTACCCTTGAAGTAGCTTTAATGGGTGTTCCGCAATTGGTAGTGTACCGTGCAAACCCGATATCACTCGCCATTGCAAAGCGCTTTGTGAAGATCCGTTACATTTCTTTGCCTAATCTTATTTTAAACGCTGCAGCTTTGCCGGAGTTGTTGCAAGAGGATGCTCGCTCTGGAGCATTAGTGCAACAATTAAACAGATTGCTGGCGAATCCATCGGACCAATTAAACGCCTACATTAATCTTCGTAAAGCCTTAGAACAAAAAGATCCTGCTGCAACAGCGGCTAAGCATATTTTAACACGAGCTACAGAAGTATGAAAGGACCCTATTTCAAGTTGATCCTTACCTTTTGTTGGGTCCTACAACTGGGCGCCCAAACGGCTCCGCGTGTGCTCATTTTTGCCGATCAAGAGTACAGTCGTCTGCAAATCAAAGTCAAAGGAGGTTCGTACACCTTAACGGCCTTCACGCCCGATTCTATTTTTACTATGGAATACGAATCTGATGACGTTCATCCACTTTATACGTTTCGTGGAGATTTACGCTTGAACAGAGCCGGTTGCGATTCCATTCGCATTACTACACAGGATACTTTTGTTGTACGCGTACTGCGTGGCAAGAAATGGACTGCAGAACGCCCTTATTTAGGTGACTTTACGCTTCGTCCTAACCTCATTTACCTGGAGGGAATTGTCCGTAGCCCTATTGCCCCCTACATCGCAGGTGTTGTAGAAGCAGAAGGCGGATCATCTTCAACCGCAGAGGCCTATTACAAGGCACAAGCTGTTCTTGCACGAACGTGGCTCATCACAAATTTTAAAAAGCACATTTCCGAAGGTTATCATATCAAAGATGATCAAAGTTCCCAGGCTTACAAAGGCTTGCCTCACAGTAAGAATGCTCCTGTGATCGCAAAAGCTTGTGCTGCTTTAGGTGATACCATCGCCCTGCACAATAATGCCCCAATCATCGGCTTTTACCACAGCAATTCAGGCGGCTACACTGCGTTGCCAGAACAGGTGTGGTCCAAGGCTCTACCTTATTGTCGTGAGGTGCTAGATCCCTTCTCTAAAAAAGGATCTAAGGCAGTGTGGGAGAAAACCTATTCTTGGGAGGAGTGGCAGAAGTATTGGTCGCGCTCCATAGAATGGACGGTATCCGATTGGACTGCATTTTTCAGTCAACTACCAGATACACGCAGCGCGCAATGGACGTTAGGTACCCAAACTTTCAAAATGGAGACGGTGCGCAGGGATTTTAAATGGCGCAGTGCCTATGTACTACCGCAAGTAACTGATGAAGGCATTGTGGTCCATGGCTATGGTTTTGGTCACGGCGTAGGTATGGCACAACAAGGCGCCATGCTCATGGGAAAAGCGGGCTTTGATTGGAAGGAGATTTTGGATTTCTACTTTAAAGATTTAGAATTCAAACCTGTTCAAAACCTCTAGTTCTCCACGTTTTTAGGAAAAGTGCACTTTCCTTCCCCAATTTATTGGGATGGTTTTTCGTTCGACAGCAGTTTTGTGCATCGCCTCAAGTTTAACAACCATGTACCGCATGGACTTAGCATGGGTCCTTGTTGTGGCTTTTGGTATTTCGCCTTGGCGAAACTTCAGAAGTGGCGTCGGCGCTTTAGTATGGTCTTCTATAGTTCTTTTTGGGGTGCAGCTTTTTCTGGAATGGCGGTATTGGTATCCCAGTCCTTCTATTACTCCATTTATAGAACCTTGGGCTGCTCAGGTTGGGTTGTTTCTTCAAAACCGCATTGACCGTATAGCTACCGGTACTTTACATAGTTTTTTGGAGGGCGTATTGTTGGGGGATCGAAGCGGAATTTCGTCTGTTTTTCAGGAGGGATTTCGTGACCTTGGTATAGCGCATATGCTTGCGGTAAGTGGCTTTCATGTGGGATTTTGGGTGGCCTTAGGACGACCGCTGAAATGGATTTTTCGCTTGCGTAAAGTGCGTCTATTTTATGTGCTTTTAATGGCGTTTTTTTTGTGTGTCTACAGCGTAGTGGTTGGCTCGGGTCCTTCCGTGGTTCGTGCAGTGGGTACCTTTTGTTTTGCTTCCCTAGCCCTTCATCGTAATTGGCGCATAACACCTATGCATTGGCCGCTTTTTGTAGGCTGGCTGATGTGGTGGTATGATCCTGATGTTGTTTTGCGGATTGGATATCAACTAAGCTTCTCTGCTGTTATCGGCATATTGCTGGGTATGAATGGTTTACCTGCTTCAGAATTTTTACAGTCCTGGCAACGGGAATCTCTGGAGGGCAGTAAGCTCGGTATTTTGGTTCCTGTACAAGTTTCGCTCTCAGCTTGGACCGCTACTTTACCGTTAGTAATGTATCATTTTGGTGGGGCTAGCCCTTATTTCCTTTTTGGAAACCTGTTGATTGTACCCATTTTCGTTGGGTACATCTGGACTGCTTTATTTGCAATGTTATTTGCCCCAATACTTCCGTGTTGGGTTTTGGATTTCTGGAACAGCAGTTTCGAAT
>JAKMEB010000025.1 GCA_022426185.1 Schleiferiaceae bacterium | reverse complement strand
CTCGGTTTTCCAGAGGGATATCGCGGCGAAGGCATTACTTACCGCTACTTACAGTTTAAACAGGATAACCTAGATGTAACTGTAGGAAGTTTTTACGAGCAGTTCGGATCCGGTATGGTATTTCGTTCCTACGAGGAGCGTGGCTTAGGCTATGACAATGCGATGGATGGCGTGCGTGTAAAGGCGAATCTAGCGAAAGGTGTTTACCTCAAGGGGGTACTGGGTAGGCAACGTTTCTATTTTGAAAAAAGCCCCGGTCTTTTGAGAGGTGTAGATGCTGAAATTAATTTAAGTGAACGTTGGCATGTGCTCGACTCGTTAGGTCTGCGTTGGACTGTTGGCGCTAGTTACATGAGCAAATACCAACGTGCGAATGATCCGTTTTTAGTACTGCCTGAAAATGTTGCAGCTGGTGGAGTTCGTTCTCAATTAATGAAAGGCCCCTGGGTGTTGAATACCGAATTCGCCTACAAAGCCAACGATCCTAGTTCCGATAATGGCTACATCTACAAAGATGGAAACGGTTTTATAGCCAATCTCAGTTACAGTAAAAATGGACTAGGGGTGATTGCTGGTGTAAAACGCATAGATAACATGAGTTTTAGAAGCGACCGTAATGGAAGCACCATCGATATGTTGGTTAATTACCTAAGCCCAACAACCGAGGTGCATACCTATGCTTTACCGGCATTGTACCAATATGCCACACAGATTAACGGAGAAGAAGGCATTCAATTGGAAGCCAATTATCGATTCAAGCGCAAATCTAGATTTGGTGGAAAATACGGGACGTTGATCAGCGTCAATTATAGTGCGGTTCAAAGCATTAATAGAGATTTCGTTGCTACAACTAATGACACCTTACGCACCTTACAAGGCTATTACAGTGACCCCATGCAACGTGGGACCATACCTTACTTCCATGATCTGAATTTCAAAATAAGTAAGAAGGTGAACAAGTCATTTAAGTACAACTTCACCTACCTAAACTTGCACTACAACCGCAGTGTTCTTGAGGACGGCTTAGGTGATGAACCTATGCTTTCAAACCCGGAAAACATAAAGACCATGGACGCAGATGTCTTCGTTCTTGAAACGCTGTATAAGGTGAAGTCCAAACATTATCTGAGGAATGAATTCCAATTGCTTTCCACCCAAGACGATCGAGGCAGTATGGCAATGGCATTGCTCGAGTATAGCATTGCTCCGCATTGGTTCTTTAGTATCCAAGATATTTACAACTATGGTAATCCCGATTCAGATCAACAGCTTCATTATCCATTAGCTAGTGTCGTTTACACCGAGGGAACGAGCCGATTCCAACTTTCCTACGGTCGTCAGCAACGCGGTATTTTCTGTGTAGGTGGCGTATGTCGTGTTGTTCCACCTTCAAACGGTGTAAGTTTCTCCTTAACCACAAGTTTCTAATCAAAATGAGAAAACTGTTCGCATTTTCTACGCTGCTCTCGCTGCTCTTTCTTTGCTCTCAATGTGATGTAATCGATCAGCCTTTTAAGGGTGGATCTATAGACACTACCAGTACGCAACAACAGCGAAATGTTCTCATCGAGGATTTCACTGGGCACCGCTGTAAAAACTGTCCAAAGGCTTCAAAAGCCATTGAAGCATTAGTAGATGCCTACGGCTCAAGAATCATTGGACTCGCAATCCACGCGGGACCAGGTAACTTTACCAATACGAATGCAGATTACCCTGCTGACTTTACTACCCCTGAAGGAAAAGCGATTCAAAATTTTTTCGGTACGAACTTCCTTCCCGTAGGCATGATAAATCGTGAGAATTGGACCGCTGCAGGAAACGGTCATTGGTCTGGCTACACGAATTGGCCTACATTAAGTTCTGAAGCTATTGACTCCACCTTACGCATCGCATTAGAAGCGTCTGCATCTGTTGTAAATGATACTGTTTTAGAGATCACTACCGAAGGGTTCCCGCAGACGCCACTACTTCATGATCTGTCTATTGTGGTGTTAATTAAAGAAAGTGCTATTGTGAGCCCACAGCTTATGCCCGATGATACCAGAGACAGCAGCTATGTGCACATGAATGTTCTTCGAGATTTCGTAACAGATACTTGGGGTACCGGTTTTGGTACTTCGCCAATGGTTCCCGGTGATGAACTCTCTAAAAGTTTCATAGGATACTGGAACACCAGTTGGATTAAGGCGAATGCTGCTGCCGTGGTCTATGTATACAACCCAACCAATTACCGAATACTTCAAGTGATCGAAGTGCCTATCAACTAGGATTTCTTTGAAAATTTAAGATTGCGTTTAAAACCATCGTAGCCCGTTCTTCGAATGGCTGAACCTTTCATGATCTCATCCCATAATTCGTGGGTCACTTCTTCCCAATCTTCCCAACTTTTAGTCGCTATGGCTTCTCTTAATTGGAAATCAGGTTCGGACGTTGGCTTCGAGAACCGATTCCAAGGACATACATCTTGACAAACATCGCAACCGTATACCCACTCCTCCATCTTCTCTTGATACACATTGGGCAAGGCCTTCTTATACTCAATCGTCAAGTAGCTGATACACTTATTACTATCCACTACTGTCGGTGCAACTATAGCTTGTGTGGGGCACGCATCTATACACGCCGTACAAGTGCCGCAATGATCCGTACTGGGTCCATCAGGAGCCAACTCTAAATCGATGATCAATTCGCCAATAAAAAAGAAACTACCCTCCTTTTTACTCAATAGTAAACTGTGCTTTCCTATCCAGCCTAAGCCACTTCTTCGTGCCCAAGCACGGTCCATCACAGGTGCACTATCTACAAAACCTCTGCCTTCAACCTCCCCGATCTCTGCACGCACGCCAGCCAACATACGCTTGAGTTTCCCTCGAATCACCTTGTGGTAATCGCGACCGTATGCGTATTTTGAAATCTTTGGAGTTCCGGCTTCCTGCTCTTGTACTGGATAATAATTCAGAAGAACACTAACCACGGATTTTGCCCTTGGCATGAGCTTTCGGGGGTCTAAACGTGCATCAAAATGGTTTTCCATCCAGGACATTTCGCCATGATATCCTGCATTCAACCAACGCTCTAATCCTGTGGCCTCCTCTTCTAGAAAATCAGCTTTGGCTATACCACAAGCAAAAAAACCCTGCTCTTTTGCAAGACGTTTAATAATCCTTGAAGCTGACTCCGGTGACATTAAAACAACGAACCTGTTGCGCCTGTATCTTTACGCGCCTTTCCCAAATGTTGATAGGCCTTTTCCGTGACCATACGCCCTCTTGGGGTACGAAGAATGAAACCTTCTTTGATCAAATAAGGCTCGTAAACTTCCTCTATAGTTTCCGCTTGCTCACCTATTGCAGTACTTAAAGTGCTCAGTCCTACTGGCCCACCAGCGAAATTATCTATGAGTACGGAAATGATTTTATTGTCCATCTCATCCAAACCACGGCTATCTACATTCAATGCATTTAAACCGTATTCGGCAATGGCAACATCAATGGATCCATTTCCTTTGACCATGGCAAAATCCCGTACACGACGCAATAAAGCGTTTGCTATACGTGGTGTCCCTCTCGAACGGCTCGCAATGCGTATTGCTGCTTCGTATTCCGTTGATACATTCAATATCTCAGCACTTCTATCAACTATAGTACTGAGCAACTCAACGTCGTAATATTCCAATCTAGAATTAATTCCAAAGCGGGCTCTTAACGGAGCTGTTAGTAATCCAGAGCGGGTGGTTGCCCCCACCAATGTAAATGGATTCAAAGCGATCTGAACACTTCTCGCACTCGGCCCAGAATCAATCATAATATCGATTTTAAAATCCTCCATCGCACTGTAGAGGTATTCCTCAATCACTGGTGATAAACGGTGGATTTCATCAATAAATAAAACATCGTTTTCTTGAAGATTGGTAAGTAGACCTGCTAAATCGGAAGGCTTATCCAATACAGGGCCGGAGGTGATTTTAATACCCACCCCCAGTTCGTTTGCTAGGATGTGACTGAGCGTGGTTTTACCTAATCCTGGAGGACCATGGAGTAAGACATGATCCATAGCTTCGTCACGCATTTTTGCAGCCTCTACAAAGATTTTAAGATTTTCTAATACGGTGACCTGCCCCGTAAAGTCATCAAAGGACAATGGGCGAAGCTTGCGTTCTATTTCACGCTCCGTATTCGAAAAATTTTCCCCCGTAGGGTCGAGATGCTCGTTCATAGGTTGTACAAAATACCACAAAAAATCCCCTTACCTAAAGGCAAGGGGATTTGAATTTTAAAAAAGCGTTATTCGTCTAATGACCGCTCTCCTCACCTTCCGCCAATGGCACATTTTGAGGAACGAAGTCTTCATCGTAGCCTGGCTTAGAATAATCGTAAGCCCAACGGTGTACTACAGGAACATCTCCTGGCCAGTTACCGTGCAGGTGCTCTACAGGGGTTGTCCACTCCAATGAATTTGCTTTCCAAGGATTCTGAGACGCCTTAGGACCTCGCCATATGCTGTAGAAGAAATTGAAAATAAAGATCAACTGAGCAGAACCTCCAATAATGGCGAAATAGGTAATCAATACATTGATATCCGCTAAATTATCGAACATTGGGAATGCGGTATTGCTGTAATAACGACGAGGCAAACCTGCCATACCAAGGAAGTGCATTGGGAAGAACACACCGTACGCTGTAATAAAAGTCAGCCAGAAGTGTGCGTAGCCCATGGACTTATTCATCATACGACCGTACATCTTAGGGAACCAGTGGTAGACACCTGCAAACATTCCGAAAATCGCACTTAGACCCATTACAATATGGAAGTGCGCAACAACGAAGTAGGTATCGTGCACGTTAATATCTAAAGCCGAGTCTCCAAGAATCACTCCCGTTAATCCCCCGGTTACAAACGTACTTACCAAACCAATAGAGAATAACATCGCAGGTGTGTACTGGATGTTTCCTTTCCATAAGGTTGTTATGTAATTAAAGGCTTTAACAGCTGACGGAATGGCAATCAATAATGTCGTAAACGTAAAGACTGAACCTAAGAATGGGTTCATTCCTGTTACAAACATGTGGTGACCCCAAACGATGAAACTTAAGAATGCAATTGCAAGGATAGAACCTACCATCGCGCGGTAGCCGAAGATTGGCTTACGTGAATTGGTCGCAATCACTTCAGAAGAAATACCTAAAGCAGGTAACAGGATAATGTACACCTCAGGGTGACCTAAGAACCAAAACAAATGCTGGTACAACACAGGTGATCCACCGCTGTAGCTCAAAACCTCTCCACCAATAAAAATATCGCTCAGGTAGAACGACGTACCTAACAGACGGTCGAACATGAGCAATAATGCAGCACTCAAAAGCACCGGGAATGATAAAACTCCCAATATGGCCGTTACAAAGAATGCCCATATAGTCAACGGCAAACGCGTCATACTCATTCCTTTCGTACGCATGTTCACTACAGTTACGATGTAGTTCAATGAACCTAGTAGTGAACCTACAATAAACAAGGTCATAGAGATAAGCCAAAGCGTCATACCTGTTCCTGAACCTGGCATTGCCTGTGGTAACGCTGAAAGTGGTGGATATACCGTCCATCCACCGGATGCAGGTCCTGATTCAACAAATAAAGAGGCAATCATAACTACTGAGCTCAAAAAGAAGAACCAGTAGGATAAAGCGTTCATAAAACCTGAAGCCATATCACGTGCACCAATCTGCAATGGGATGAGAAGGTTCGAGAAAGTACCCGAGAGACCTGCTGTCAATACGAAGAAGACCATGATGGTACCATGAATGGTAACTAGGGCTAAATACATATTTGGGTCCATAACACCATCTGGCGCCCACTTACCTAAAAAGAATTCTAGTATTGGGAAACTCTGCTCAGGATAGGCTAACTCTAAGCGGAATAGCATTGACATCATCACACCAATAATACCCATGATCATACCGGTAATCAAAAACTGCTTACCAATCATTTTATGGTCCATGGTGAAGATATACTTCGTAAAGAAGTTCTCCTTGTGATGGTGCTCCATCAAATGATCCTGAAAGTGCTCGTTTTTTGTCGAAGTAGTTGACATAGTTCTTTTAATTACGTCTTAATTACAAAGTCTCAGCGACCGTTTTTTGTTCTTTTAACCACGCGTTGAATTCCTCTTCGGTTTCAACAATGATCTCCATCTGCATGTTGTAGTGTGCAGCTCCACAAATCTTGTTACACAACAAGACGTAGTTGAACTCCCATAGATCTTCGCCCTTTGCAGCGCGAATATCATTCACCTCACCAACATGATTTTTTACGTCTTTGTTCTGACGAATTTCGGCGGTTGTGACGGTAGGCGTAAATTGAAAATAGGTCTTGGATCCCGGTACACAGTTCATCTGAGCACGGAAGTGTGGGAAATAGGCAGAGTGTATGACATCCTGCGCACGAAACTCGAATTTGATCGGTTTACCAACGGGCAAGTGCAACTCCTTTGTTACAATATCATCCGAACTGTACACATCTTCTGTATCAACACCTACAATATTAGCCCCACCAATCTCGTGCACTGTGGCATAACCCAACTGGTTGTCCCCACCACTGTATCGAGCGGTCCAGTTAAACTGTTGTGCATAAAGCTCGATAACAATAGGTTCTTCTTCGTTTTCTGGCATCATTAAGCCACTCCAAACGTTCAATCCCCAAATGATCAAAACAGCTAATGCGAGTGCAGGAACCATCGTCCAGAACAACTCAAGTTTGTTGTTATGCTCGTAGTACACTGCTTTTGTCCCTTTCTTTCCTCTGTACTTGTAGCCAAAGTAGAATAGAATAGGCTGCACTATAAAGAAGACTATGTTGATGATCAACATACTTAAATTCCATAAGCTGTCTATTTCAGCACCGTGTTCTGATGAAGGCGCTGGCAAACTGTGGTAGCCCCAAGCCCAATACATAACTAATACACTGATAACGAAACCCATCCCTACGAGAAGAAGTATCTTACCCTGTGTGTCATTGTCTTTTTCGCTCACCTGATTATCCTTTCCATCTTGAATGGAAGAAGAAATCTCAGAGATGCGCATTACCTGAACAATAGTCAGGATAGCGAGGACGATTAATACGATGATTGAAACTGTATTCATTATCTAAGTCTCTTTTTCGAATTATTGTTGGAAGTACTTTGACTCCGTAATCATTGGGTGATTCTTGTGTAATAGAGGAGCTTTCGCCAGACTACTTAACACCACGTAAATAAACATACCTGCGAAAAATAGAATAGCGCCTAATTCTAATAAGCCAAATCCATAATGATCTCCCACGGTTCCAGGCATTATCATCACATAATGGTCCATGTAGTGCCCAACAAGCACGAAGAATGCAGCCATTATCACGGTTCCAGGTACACGCTTGGCTGGACGGCTTAACACCGCCAAAACTGGTAAGAGGAAGTTCAATACCAACATCACGAAGAACGGTACCTTATATTGATCAAATCTTTGCATGTAGTACGTTACCTCTTCTGGAATATCTGCATACCAAATCAACATGAATTGAGAGAACCATAAATAAGTCCAGAATACAGAGAAGGCAAACATGAATTTTCCTAAATCGTGTAAGTGGTTCTCATTGACCCATTCCATATGACCCTTGCCTTTCAAATAAAGTGTGATCAGAATCAAAGCCGCGAAGGAACTGACGAACATACCTGCGAACGTGTACCAACCAAATAGTGTTGAGAACCAGTGCGTATCAATGCTCATAATGAAATCCCATGCTGAAGTCGAAGAAGTCACTGCATAGAATACGGTAAATGCAGCTGCTACGCCTCTATTTTTCTTCCACATCGCCACACCATCACCAGTGTCTGACAACAAAGAATTTTTACGGAGCATCTTAGCAGCCCAAATCCAACCTACCATATAAACTATGGCGCGGATACTAAAGAATAAAGGGCTTAAGAAGCCTGTCTTTTCAGCAATAATAGGGTCATAATTTGGGTGTCCTACGACATCAATGCCTTCTACCATCCAGTGGAACATGTGATGTACGTGTCCAAAGCCTAAAAAGGAAATGATTAAAATGAAGAACAATGGGATAACTATAGCAAATGCTTGCGCTTCCATGACACGCAACAAACCAGCAGACCAACCCGCTTGGGCCACATATTGTATGCCTAAAAAGAACAACTGACCTAAACCTAGACCTAGGAAAAATATAGCCGCTACATACAATGCGCTCCAGGGACGGTTTCCAATCTGGTGTGCTTCGTGTTCTGCATGCGCATCGTGATCACCATGCGATGCATCGGCATGACTATCGTGATCCGAATGGGCATGGTGATCGTTTTCACCAAGTGCATCGTGATCAGCGTGTGTGTCGTGCGTCGCCTCAGCGTGCTGCTCGGTCGCATGTGCATCGTGTCCGTGATCCGCTTCGTGAGAAGAAGATCCATTCAAGGCAAATCCAACGATCCATAGGATAGCACCTACTACTGTAAGTGCGATTGCCAACTGTTTTGTTTTTGAACTAAACTCAAACATTCTCTTCAGCGGTTTTTATTCTTGATCTTCTCTAAGTTTCACGACGTAACGAATAATCTTCCAACGTTCGTCATACGTCAACTGGGATGCGTGTGATCCCATGATTCCTTTACCGTGCATGATGACATGGTACATAGAACCTGTAGTGATATCCGGTAATCTCGAAGCAGCGTATGAAGGCACCCCTAAGATTTTTTCTTGCATCACCAAAGGTCCGTTTCCATCTCCCTTTTCACCATGACAGTGAACGCAGAAAATATTGTACAATTCTTTTCCATCTTTCAATGCAGCATCAAATTCAGCAGGCATGGACAGTGTAGTACGGGCGGCTTCGTATCCTTCGTTGCTGTTCGCAAATTCGTACGGATGGTAGCCACGCGGTACGGTACCTTCTACCGGCAACTGAGCACTCAAACCGTTTGCAAATTGATACGCTGGTTCGTAAGTCTCTAATGAAGGACTCGTGTACATGTCGTCCATGTAGGTGTATCCAGGGGTCGTCTTATCAGCGTTACAGCTTGCTAAAAAAGCAGCTGAAGCCAAGATTAGTAGTGTAGATAAACGCTTCATTATTACTCTTCTAATTTTGAGATTTCCAATGCACCCAATTCCTGCAGTTTTGCAGTCAAGGCAGCCTCATCACCTTCCAATTCTACTTCCATTAAGAAATGGTCGTCTGTTGTACGTGGATCAGGATTTTGTGCTTTGGCGCCCGGATACAATCCGTTCACAGCGAAATAAGACCAACACATTAAGTGCGCAGCAAAGAATACCGTTAATTCAAACATGATGGGAACGAACGATGGCATATTGACGAACCAGTAAGCGTTGGGCTTTCCTCCAATATTCTGTGGCCAGTCTACAATCATGGTGTAATAAGTCAACCACGAAGCAAAAAACAAACCTACTAAGCCGTAGAAAAAAGCCGCCGTACTCAAACGGGTTCTTTTCAATCCCATGGCTTCATCTAAGCCGTGGATCGGGAATGGAGAATATACTTCGTTCACGCTAAAACCGTTGGCACGAAGATCTTTTACCGCATCTAAAACGATATCATCATCGTTAAATAGTGCGCGTACTATTGGATTATGTTTAGTGTGCCCCATGTT
>JAKMEB010000016.1 GCA_022426185.1 Schleiferiaceae bacterium | reverse complement strand
CATTACAAGGACGGAACATTTGCATTTACAACGCCAACAGCTGATCACAATTGGGGCGAACATGAAGTCCTTTCTCAAAAGGAAAATCACATGGGTTACCGCACAGTTTTAAAGGCTGCTGCTTTCCCTAAGGAATTGGTCATCGCTTTAAGTGAAAAAGAAACGCTGGTAGCCTTCGAAGAGGCACTCCCAACGGTGAGCGAGATTTTCATTGAAATCGTAAAAAACGGACCTAAACCTTGGAATCATGAGTAACCCCATTTTCTTAATTATTCAACGTGAATTTCTTTCACGGGTGCGCAAAAAAACCTTTTTGCTCGTAACTCTTATTGGACCGTTGGCATTTGCTGCATTAATGATTGTCCCAGGTGTTTTAGCCTCCATGCCCGAGGAAGCGAAATCTATTATTGTTTTAGACGAGCCGTCGCTCTTACTCCCTCACGAAGGGAAGCAGCAGTATACGCTCGACTATTTGGACCCAAGGGAGAATGATTTAGAATTGGCAAAAGAATTGCTGCTCGATTCACCATATGATGCCCTTCTTTATATTCCTACGGGAGAAAACTGGGACCCTGATTTCATTAAAAATAACGTATTGCTTTATGGTAAAGAGGATCCCTCGATGGAAATGCAAGGTTACTTGGATTACTTATTGGAGGAGCAGATCAATAAAACAAAACTTCTAAAAAACGGAGTGGATCCTGAGGTGGTCGCTCAGATTAAAACGAACGTAACGATCAAGAGTTTTACCCTAGGAGAAGAAGGGTCTGATGAACAAAGTGCAGTGCCTATAAAAATGGCGTTGGGCTACATGACCGGCATGCTCATCTACTTCTTTATATTCTTCTATTCTGTCCAAGTTATGCGGGGCGTTATGGAAGAAAAAAGCAGTCGCATCGTTGAAGTCATAATTTCAAGTGTTCGTCCCTATCAACTCATGATGGGTAAGATTTTGGGTATAGGCTTGGTTGGGGTGGTCCAATTCATTATTTGGATCGGACTTTCCGGCATTCTTTACACCGTTATCAGCACATTTCTATTCCCGGAACTCTTCGCGCAGCAGGCGGCGGCAAGTGCCGCGGGGAATCCTGTGGCAGATGTGGCTGGACTGGAAGTGCTAGATATGTTACGTTCTATTGACTTTACAACCGTTATTCTAGGATTTGCCTTTTACTTTTTTGGTGGGTATTTCCTCTATAGTGCCTTATTCGCAGCGGTGGGAAGTGCGGTCGATCAAGAAGCGGACTCCCAACAATTTATGCTGCCAGTTACCATCCCCATGATTTTAGCGATTGTGACGGCAATGAATGTTATCCAAGAGCCAAACGGCACCTTAGCCTTTTGGATGAGTATTATCCCATTGACTTCACCCATTACTATGATGATACGACTGCCCTTTGGCATTCCGATATGGGAAGTATTTTTAAGTGGTGCTATATTGGTAGCTACCTTTTTTGCCGTCGTTGGCCTAGCGGGTAAGATCTACCGCGTTGGTATATTGATGTACGGTAAAAAAGTAACCTGGAAAGAATTATTCAAATGGCTGAAATACTAGAGAACATCAGTGCATTTATAGCATCGTTTCTGAGCTATAAAATATGGAGCTACGACAGCGTTAGGCTGTCTGTGAAAGGTGTGCTTCAAGTCGTTTTTCTATTTTTATCAGCGCGTCTTGGAATATGGACCATGGGACGTGTATTCATGAGAAGTCTAATGGGCGTCAACTACGATGAAGGCCGCCGTTACACAATTCTTCAGATCTCCAAATACCTCATTTATACCGTGGTCATTGTTATGGCGTTAGAGACTATTGGTGTTAAAGTCACGACCCTTTTGGCCGCCTCAACCGCATTGTTCGTTGGATTAGGCTTGGGTTTACAAGATGCGTTCAAAGACTTGAGTGCTGGAGTAATTATCCTCATGGAACGCACTCTTTCCGTGGGTGACATCATCAAACTTCAAGATCAATATGGAAAAGTTGAAGCCGTAGGTCTACGCACTACAACGGTGCGCACCCGCGACGATATTCTCATTATTGTACCGAACAGTAAACTGACGAACGAAGTTGTAGTCAACCTCACACATAGTGAGGAAACCACTCGCTTCTGTGTTAACGTAAGCGTTGCCTTTGGTAGCGATACCCAGCAAGTTGCCAATCTCCTTAAGCAGGTTGCATTAGACCACCCAGAATCTGAACCAGGCCAAGCACCGCTGGTTATTTTAAAGGAATTTGGAGACAGCGCATTGATTTTTGAATTGAATTTTTACACTAGGAACCTCTTCCATATTGAAAAAATCAAAAGTGAATTACGATTTGAAATCGACCGCGAATTCCGGGAAAATAAAATTATTATTCCATTCCCACAGCGTACCGTGTGGAAAGGACCAGAGCGGGTTACACAATTTGGAGATGGAATTGTCGGTGCTGGTGAGAATATAGCTTCAGAAAACGATGATGCCGCTTCTGGCGGACTTTAAACATTAAGCATGAGCAGAATTTTATTGATTGAAGACGAGGAAGCCATTCGTCGCGTTTTAAAGAAAATACTCTTAGAAGAAGATGCGTCAAACGACGTTCATGAAGCTGCCGATGGCAAACAGGCCATTGCGGTTTTTGGTGAAGGTGCATGGGATCTCGTTTTCTGTGACATTAAAATGCCGCATATGGACGGAGTTGAAGTCCTTGAACGCATGATGGCTATAAACGCTGAAGTTCCAGTGATAATGATCAGTGGCCACGGGGACATAAATACTGCTGTCGAATGTTTGAAAAAAGGCGCCTTCGATTATTTACCAAAACCCCCTGATTTAAACCGATTATTAAGTACTGTGCGCCATGCTTTAGAAAAGAAAACGCTGGTTCAAGAGGTCAAGACACTCAAAAAGAAAGTGAGTAAGAAGTATACTATGATTGGTGAGAGCGCTGGAATGGAGAATCTGCGCGAACTGATTGAAAAAGTTGCACCTTCTGAGGCACGCGTCTTAATTACAGGACCAAATGGCTCTGGGAAGGAGCTGGTAGCGCATCAATTGCATGAACAAAGTGCCCGTTCAAAGAATGCGATGGTCGAAGTGAATTGTGCAGCCATACCCGCTGAATTGATTGAGAGCGAACTTTTTGGCCATAAAAAAGGTGCTTTTACGGGAGCGCAGAAAGACAGAAAGGGAAAATTTGAATTGGCCCATGGCGGTACTCTATTTCTAGATGAGATTGGCGACATGAGCTTAAGTGCGCAGGCGAAAGTGCTACGCGCTTTACAAGAACACCAAATAACCCCGGTGGGAGGAGATCGCAGCATTAAAGTAAATGTTCGCGTATTGGCCGCAACCAATAAAGATTTAAAAAAGGAAATCGAAGCAGGAAGGTTTCGAGAAGATCTGTACCACCGACTTAGCGTAATTCTTATCGAGGTACCCGGGTTAAATGATCGCAGCACGGATATTCCGTTATTAGCACACTACTTTTTACATCAAATAGCAGACGATTACGGCGTCCATGCGAAAAGCATTAGCGGTACGGCTATAAGCGCATTACAAGGCTATGATTGGACCGGGAACATAAGGGAATTTAGGAACGTCATCGAACGCTTACACATTTTAGGTGGCGCAGAAATTAGTGCGGCTGATGTAACTACCTTCGCACGCAAATAGACGTACTTTTGTTGAACAAAATGAACACACCATGAGCTTTCCTAAATTCTTAGTTGCCGACAATACAGATCTTCCAGAAGCAGTCTATATCGTACATACTGAATTTCCTTCCTTTATTCTCAACCTCGAAAACGATGAAGTGAAATGGTTAGACGATATCGGCGATGAAAGCGAAGGGGATTTAACCAAAATTCTAGAAGGGTTAATTGCAGAAGCAGAAGTGTTTTACACTCGTGAAGTAGAGCGCTACAACCTCTAAGCCGGAGTGGCCTACCAATGGAATACATATAAATCCCAATACGGGATTAGCTTAAAATTGGCCTATCCGGTGATGATCGGTCAGTTAGGACAGACTTTGGTGTCCGTCGCAGATTCCATTATGGTGGGTAAATTCCTTGGTACCATCCCTTTAGCTGCCGTCTCACTTGCCGTATCCATACTCATCATTCCCATGGTTTTCGCGATAGGCGTTGCCTATGGCCTCACTCCTTTAGTCGCTGGCGCGGATGGTAAGGAGGATCCTGCAGAAGCTGTAAAGTATTTTAAAAATGGACTCGTTTTAAACTCCATTTTAGGATTGGTAGTTTATGGTGTTTTAGCTCTTTTCGCGCAGTTTGCTCACCTATTGGGTCAGGATGTACGCGTAGTAGAGGCTTCACTCCCGTACATTCATTTGGTTGGACTATCCATTATTCCAATGATGAGCTTTTTCGCCTTCAAGCAATTTGCGGAAGGGCTAAGCGATACCAAAGCAGGAATGCGTGTAAGCTTGGTAGCCAATTTACTGAACATCTTATTAAATTACCCACTGATCACCGGTTGGGGACCTTTCCCTGAACTGGGTCTTGCTGGTGCTGCACTGGCTACCCTTAGTACCCGATTCTTAATGCTGGCTGGGATGGCCTTTTACATTCGTAAGCACAAAAAATTTGAAATTTATTGGAGCTACTGGCGCAGCAGTCAAATTTCTTGGAAGAGTATTCGCGCCATCTTAGTCATTGGTGTACCCAGTGGTTTACAATACGTATTTGAGGCCGGTGCTTTTGCAATGAGTGGAGTAATTGTGGGAATGATAGGTCCTGTGCAACAAGCGGCACATCAGATTGCTCTCAATATTGCCTCTGTCAGCTATATGATGGTCAGCGGTATTGGTGCAGCAGCAACTATTCGAATGGGAAATCAACTGGGCAAAAGAGACATACCCATGCTCCGTTTGGCTGGGCAAAGCCTGTTTCATCTCACCTTAGCAATGATGGTAGTGACCATGTGTTTATTCATTGCGTTTCGAGATATTGTCCCAGAATTCTACAGTTCCGACCCGGATGTCTTGCAGTACACCGCGGTACTTATGATTGCGGCGGGAATATTTCAATTACCCGATGGACTTCAAGCTACCACCTTAGGAGCACTACGCGGCGTTCAAGATGTGAATATACCAACCATCATTGCCTTCATCGCATATTGGGTCATCGCTGTACCACTCTGTTACTATCTAGGAGTGGTGATGGCTGTAGGTCCTTTGGGGGTTTGGATTGGGCTTGCTATTGGATTACTGCTCGCTGCAGTTGCCTTGTATTGGCGTTTTCAATACAAGGTGCGCAGTTTGAATTAACTGGCAATTCCAGCACGCTTCAATAAGGCATCTACCTTCGGGTCACGACCCCTAAACTTCTTGAAAAGCTCGTCTGGCGCTACCGTGCCTCCACTTGAAAGAATAGCAGCAAAATCGTTTGCTGCAGCTTCATTAAAAATGCCTTCCTCTTTAAAGCGTTCAAATGCATCTGCATCCAGGACCTCAGCCCACTTGTAGCTGTAATATCCTGCGCTATACCCACCTTGGAAAATGTGACTGAACGCAGTGGATGAGGACGTTCCTTCCACAGGCACAAACAGTTGTGTATCCGCCGTGGCTGAGCGTTCAAAATCGGCCACAGAACCTTCCATTGGTGTTGTTAGTCCGTGGTAGGTCATGTCTAGATAGCCAAAGTTGAGCTGTCGTAAAGTGGCATATCCCTCCATAAATTGTTGACTTTCAACAATACGATCTACATATTCTTTAGGCAGTAGCTCACCGGTCTCAAAGTGCTTCGCGAACAGCGCTAATGCTTCAGGTTCATAGCACCAATTCTCTAAAATCTGTGAAGGCAATTCTACAAAATCCCAATACACACTGGTTCCTGTAAGTGATGGGTACGTCCCACGAGCCATCATACCGTGCAAGGCATGTCCAAACTCATGGAATAAAGTCGTGACCTCGTTAAAGGTGAGTAATGAAGGCTGGTCCGCTGTAGGCTTTGTGAAATTACATACAATACTAATGTGCGGACGCACCACTGTTCCATTCAAGGCATACATGCTTCGGTAGCTGGTCATCCAAGCACCTGCACGCTTTCCCGCGCGCGGGAAGAAATCGGTATACAAGAGGCTCAAAAACGCTCCGTCTTTATCGTATACCTCGTAGGCATCTACATCGGGGTGGTAGGTTGCAATATTATCATTCAACTTGAAACTCAAACCATAGAGCTTATTGCTTATGTCAAAGACGCCGTTCAATACATTTTCAATCTTGAAGTAAGGCTTCAACAAGTTATCGTCGAGGTTCAGAGTTGCCTTTTTAAGCTTTTCAGACCAATACGAAAAATCCCAAGACTTGACCTCGCCTTCGTGGCCTGAAGCGCTTGCAAATTCTTGCACTGCTTTTAAGTCTTTCTCTGCAGCTGGCTTGGCCAATACTTTGAGATCATCCAAGAAGGATAACACCGTCTGTGGTCTTTTAGCCATTCGCTTGCTCAACGTAAGCTCAGCATGAGAATTGAACCCCAAAAGCTTCGCTTTTGCTAAACGTGTATTGACTAATTCTTGAATGTTAACTTCATTATTGAATTCATTCTCTTTAGCTGCTCTAGTGGCATAAGCGCGGTACATATGTTCGCGTAAAGAAGACTTTTCGGCGTACTTCATAATACTGATGTACGTAGGCATGTCCAATCCAAATTGATATCCGTCTTTGCCGTTTTCCTTGGCTAAAGCAGCAGCACTCGCGATAACTGCCTCTGGCAATCCAGTCAACGCTTCGATATCTTTCACATCATATGCAAAGGCTTGCGTCTCTTTTAAAACGTTCTCACCAAATGAGAGCGCGAGTTTACTGAGCTTTTCACTAATAGCTTTAAGCTGCTCACGCTCCTCACCCTCCAGCAAGGCTCCGTTGCGCACGAATCCTTCATAGGTCTCCCTGAGTAATCGAACACTTTCATCATCAAGCGATTCATTATGACGGTGCTCCCACACTGCTTTAATTCTTAGAAACAGACCTTCGTTTAACAACGTCTCACTACTAAATGCGGTAAGTTTTGGTGAAAAAGTACGCGCAATCTCTTGTATGGATGTGTTCGTTTCTGCACTGTTCAGATTAAAAAAACAGCTGCTTACTTTATTCAATTCTAAGGAGGAGAATTCTAAAGCGACTACGGTGTTTTCAAAAGTGGGGGCCTTAGAGTTTTTCACGATCTCGTCCTGACGTTCTCTAGCCACTTTAATCCAATGCTCCAATGCGGGCAAAAAATATTCGGGCTCAATACGGTCAAACGCCAATGCGTCATGAGGAGTTGCAGGAAATTCTATAAGTGGATTCATGAAGGTTCTAACAAATTAAGCAGTTGCTCAAAGATACTTTTTACCATTGGCAATACCTACCTTTGCACCATGGCAAAAGAGCGAATTCAATGGGCATTAACCGGGATGACCTGCGCAGGCTGTGCACACAGTGCGAATGCTATTGCAGACGGAACTCCGGGGTTGGAACAACTCCAGATACGCTACGCCAGTGGAAGTTTTAGAGCTACCATAGATTCAGACGTTCTCGATGTGGCCGCCCTTCAAAAGAGTTTAGCTGGGGCAGGATACGAACTCACAACGGGCTACGTCAATCCTCGTACGCGAATCGAAAATCAGAAAGACGAATTGGATCGTAAACGCAAAGAGCTGTTCGCTGCTTCTGCACTTGCCCTTCCTTTATTGATCGTGGGAATGCTGCACCTACAAACAAATTGGAGTATTGCCCTTCAATTTCTATTTGCCAGCACACTTAGTTTTTACTTTGGACGAAAGATTCATTCGAAGGCTTTTGTACTTGCCAAAACAGGCAGCTCTAATATGGATACACTTGTAAGTCTAGGCGCTCTTGTAGCTTATGGATATTCCATTGTAGGATTAGTCCTTGGGGAACACCAACAACTTTATTTCGAGAGTGCCGGTTTGATCATTTATTTCATACTTATCGGTAAATTTTTAGAAGACCGCGGAAAGTTATCGAACAGTAGAGCGTTGACTGCGCTATTATCGATGCAACCGAATGAGGCGATTTTAGTGGAAGAAGGGGGTGCGCAGCGAAAGGTACCTGTTGAAACTTTAGAACTGGACCAATTAGTCTGGGTTCAGCCCTCGCAACGCGTTCCCGTGGATGGAATAGTCGTTGAAGGGAGAAGCACCATAGATGAAAGCACTTTTACAGGCGAACCCATGGCGGTAGAAAAAGAGATTGGTTCAAGAATATGGGCGGGAACGATGAACGGGAATGAGGGAATGCTCGTGCGCGTGACCCATACGGGACGGAGCAGTGCTTTAGGTGGAATCATAGATGCAGTGGTAGATGCACAAGCAACTGCGGCACCTATTGAAGCCATGACAGACCGGGTTTCTAAGATTTTTGTGCCCACTATTTTAGGATTGAGTTTAATCACCTGGTTGCTCTGGCACTTCGGATTTGACTCCCCTAAGGCTGGTGTATATGCCATTGACGTATTGGTTATCGCCTGCCCGTGTGCGTTAGGACTCGCAACCCCATTGGCCGTAGTTGCCGCCACAGGTATAGGCAGTAAAAGCGGTTTGTTGATCAAAAATGCAGCGGCCTTACAATTGGCGGGTGCGGTCAAATATGCCATTTTGGATAAAACAGGTACACTTACCCTAGGCAGACCTGTAGTTACCAAAGTTGATTGGAGCGACATGAGCGCACGTTCTGCTTTGGTCGCATTGAATGAAAAGGGAACGCATCCTCTCAATCAAGCGCTTTCATTATACTTTGGAACTAGGGACGGATTGCCCCAAGTAAAACGGTTCAAAGCACTGCCTGGTAAAGGTGTTCAAGGTAAGATTGATGGGCGGACCTATTATGTCGGTTCGGGGCAGTTTTACAAAGAAATCACGGGCACTACCCCACCGATGGTACCAGTCACTCATACCCTTTGTTTTACTGAAGATGGAATGGTTGCTCTCGCTTCTTTTGAAGATACCCTCCATCCCGATGCGCCTGAACTTATTCGCGAATTAAAGCACCGTGGTATTTTACCTATTATCGCATCGGGCGATGTTGAAAAAGCGGTTGCCAAAACAGCTGAATCGCTGGATATAGCCAACTATCACGGCGGATTGCAACCCCACGATAAAGTGGCTTTGGTACGAGCATACCAAAAGAAAGGTCGTACACTTATGTTGGGTGATGGAATTAATGACAGTATAGCCTTAAATGCTGCCGACATAGGAATTTCAATGGCCCATGGAACTGCAGTAGCACAAGAGAGTGCCGATGTAGTTCTCACCCGCGAAGGGTTGCCACAATTGGCGCATTATTTCAATCTTAGTATACATACAATGGAGACTATTCGAGGTAATTTATGGTGGGCTTTTGGATACAATCTTATTGCCCTTCCTATTGCATCGGGGCTTCTTGCGACTCCATTCGGATTAGAATTAACCCCAATGATGGCCAGTATTGCCATGAGTTTTAGTAGCTTGGGCGTGGTAGTAAACTCGCTACGGCTTCATAAAATATCCTTACAATGACCTTAGATTCAAAAATCAACTGTGGCGGATGCATCGCCAAAGTGCAATCGGATCTCAACGCATTGCTTGGTGAGGGAAATTGGCGTGTTGACACCGCACTTCCTAATAAACCTTTGACCTTTTCTGACGACGCAGATGCGGACGATGTCCTTGATGTATTAGAAGCCCACAACATGATCGCGGAATAATGCACATAGTGCTGCTGGCACGGAAAACCCTGTATACCCAACCAGGAGGTGATACAGTGCAAGTGGACGAAACGGCTTCCGCTCTGCAGCGCTGTGGATACGAAGTAACCGTCGTTACCGCCGGTCAAAAACTTCCTTCAACAGCCACCATACTTCACGGTTTCAATCTTGGCAGACCGGCAGACCTTTTGCCGTATTTTACGTCGTTCAAGGGTAAAAAAATTCTTAGTAGCATCTATGTAGACTACAGTTTGGCTGATGCACAACGCTTTCCAAAACTATTTTCGCTTGTTGGAAAGCATGGAATAGAATACATTAAGACCCTTGCTCGAGCGATGAACGGAAGCGATCGATTCCCAGGAATGCAGTTTGCAGTGCGGGGTCAAAAGTCATTTATGCGGGCGCTTCTCGAGTCCACTGACCTTCTCATCACCTCGTCAAAAAGTGAACTGCATCGTATCGAAAATGACTTTGATGCATTTGCCTCGACGGTAAAAACTATTCCCATCGGACTTGGCGCTTCTTTTCTTGACCCTTTTGAGGAGTCTAAAAAGCGCGATGGGATTTTACTTTTAGGACGATTGGAATGGCTCAAAAATCAAAAAACCATCATTGATTGGGCCACTGAAAATGATTGGCCGCTTACCGTTGTTGGCGATGCGAACACCAATCAGAAGAAATATTACGACTCCTGTCGCGCTGCAGCCGGCCCAACGGTTACGTTCTTGCCGTATACTGAAGGCATTGAGCTAAAACAACTCCTTCGCAGGCATCATACACTACTTATACCTTCACATTTTGAATCTTTTTCGCTTGTTGGTTGGGAAGCTGCATCACAGGGCATGCGTGTGCTCTACAATGACGTTGCCGATATGAGCGAAACGCTCGCTCCCGTTGGAACCCCTATTCGGATGAGCAATAAGGTCCATACAGTCGCAACAATTGACGCTATAATCAAGGGGGATCTCGAGCAAAAAAAATCCCACGATCTGTTCAATAGCAGATCGTGGGACTCAATAATTTTAGAGTTGCTAAAAGCGTATAACTAGTTATCTGCCTGCGCGCTCCATCTCTTTTTCGTAGGTCTCTTTGAACTTTTCGTAGTTGTAATCAACCATTATTTTATCGTTTTTGGAAAGTGCCTTATAGTAATTCTTTACAATTTTCTCACCGTCCAATTCGATAGCGATGTAGTATTTAAACTTGCCGCTCGATTGTACTTGGGTAACACGATCACAAACCACAACCGCACCATTTAAGCGCTCATTGATGATCGTGCGCGAGTTCTCTTCAAAACGCTCCAACACTTCCTCAATATTATTGACTTCCATGCTCTTCACATAATTGTCCGCGACGACTTTCATCGTACTATTTACCATACCGGCTAGTTCCGTTCGAGCATTACTTAGCGCTTTTTTCTTAGCCACATTCATATCAGCGCTCTCCCCAAAACTGTAAACACGGAAAGTCTTTTTGTCACTTTTAAATTCTGAACACGGCAATACCTGCTCAATTTCGCCTTTCGGTACTTTTGTTTTAGAACCACAGCTTGCAAACACAAGTCCTGCGCTAATAATGGAGACCAAGAGAATTCTCGCTTTCATAATACACGGTTTTACTGTTAGTTAATCTAGGTAGGTTAAGGTACGGAGTCCTTATTAAGTTTATTTCAAAAGGCATGCCAAAATCTACCATTTTCCCCGAAGGACCAATTTCTCGCGCTCCGCTTCAAAGAACTCTAAGGCGCGTTCTACCTGAAGATCTATATTTTTAATGCGCATTGTAGAATGACAGATGGTACGCTTCCTTCCATCGCTCAAGGCACCCCATACACGTTCTACAAGGGGATCTTGTTCGATGAGCGCTGCTAATACTTCAGGAAGGTCTACGCCTAGCGGATTTGGATCTTCGAAAATTTCGAAAAAGACCTTTTCGCTAGTCATCAACCCCATGCTGGCCATATGCTTTTTACTGATCATCATACAACGCTTTCCGGGCATATGGGTATTTAGACCACATTGAATGTGACCTTCTCCATTAATTTTAAGGACTATTCTGGTGCGATGTTTTTGCGGGAAATCCGCAATAACAGCTGTCGAAATACTCAAAACATTGTGGGGCATGTTAGGGAACATGGGCTCAATAAAGGAGGTGCCGCTGTAGAGTAGATTCATTCTACCAAGGATCGGTAAATGAAGTGTCCGTTAAAAACGTTGGATCAGAAAAGGTCTTCAAGAAGTCCATAAGTCCTTGTTTTTGCGCTACAGACCAATTCCTACCTACACCCACGGCCTTCATATTAGGATCTAAAGTTGTAGAAGGATGACCGCCCATTTCATAGAAATCAAGTACATCAGAAAGCGTTTGAAAACGACCGTCATGCATATACGGATAGCTGTATTCAACGTTGCGCAATGATGGGACTTTAAATTTACCACGGTCAGCGGGGTCTCCGGTTACTGCCTCGCGGCCCGCACCTACAGTATGGACGCTATCTAATCCATTATTCGTGAATTGCAACAGACCGTGCGCACCCATTTGATACCCAGTGGAAGCCAATCCGTGACAATGGAAACAATCGCCTTGTTCATTATTGTAAATATCAAAGCCTAATTGTTCGGAAGCGTTGAATAGGTATTCGCCTTTCAAGTACTGATCCAGTTTACTATTTCCGGATACTAAAGTGCGTACATATTGCGCCAAAGCCTTCGCCGTATTTGACCTTGTTATAGGATCTTCAGTACCAAAAGCAGATGCAAACAACTCCACATAGGTTGGGTCCTGAGCAAATTTCGCAATGACATCCGGCCATTGCGCATGCATCTCTATAGGATTCACAATGGGATCTTGAACTTGGTCTTCTAGACTGTTCTCTCGGCCGTCCCAGAAAAAGAATTCTTGCCAGGCCATATTCGTAAGAACCATAGCATTTACAGAACCGGATGTACCATCTATTCCCGTAGAATATTGAGTAGGCTCAGCGAAACCATGTTCTTGGCTATGGCACGAACCACAACTTTGGGTATTGTCACCTGAAAGTCTAGGATCAAAGAATAAATGACGCCCCAGTTTCGCGCCTTCTTCGGTCAGTGGATTATCCACTGGTAATTCAGGAGATGGGAAATGGGACGGGTAATTTAAAGTAAGTGGTGTAGGATTGTGCAACGGCTCTTCTGGCCCACAGCTCGCAGCTATGAACAGGGAGACCAATGGCACTAAAATCAACCTACTCTTCATCTTCTTTATTTAGTTCAACCGAACTGGTATATGCATCGAATTTACGAATGACTTCTTGCATATCCTCTGGTAAAACACTTTCATAGCGGTGTTGTTCGCCCGTTTTCGGGTGTACAAAGCCCAAACTCTTTGCATGCAAGGCGTGACGCGGACAAACTTTAAAACAATTCATGATGAACTGCTTGTACTTTGTAAACGTCGTTCCCTTCAAGATTTTATCTCCTCCGTAACGTTCGTCATTGAAAAGTGGGTGGCCTAAATACTTCAAATGTACCCGGATTTGATGCGTGCGTCCCGTTTCCAGTTTACAACTCACAACAGTTACATAGCCAAATCGTTGGATTACTTTGTAATGCGTGACGGCATGTTTTCCTTCGCTACCATCTTCGAAAACTGCCATTTGTAAGCGGTCGGATACACTTCTACCAATATGACCTGTGATGGTTCCTTCGTCCTCCTTCACATTGCCCCATACAATGGCGATGTATTCACGCTGTGTCGTACGGTCATAAAATTGTTTTGCAAGATGGCTCATTGCTAATTCGGAGGCGGCCACTACCATGACGCCCGTGGTATTCTTATCCAGCCGATGTACCAATCCTGGACGTTCCCCTCCGCTTGATCCAACCGGTAAATTTTCAGCTAAATACGCCAAAGCATGCACCAAGGTTCCAGTATAGTTCCCATGACCTGGGTGACAGACCAAACCGGCTTCTTTATTTATGACAATGACGTGCTCATCTCGATACAACAGGTCCAATGGAATGTTCTCCGGAATAATTTCCGTCTCACGCGGTGGATTGGCTAGAACCAATTCTACGGTGTCCGCAGCCTTGACCTTATAGTTGCTTTTAACCGGTAAACCGTTAACATGAATAGAACCTGCATCTGCAGCTTTTTGTATGCGACTGCGTGAAGTATCCTCGAGAAAATTGAATAGAAATTTATCTACACGTAAAGGGTTCTGACCTTTATCTGCAGTAAAACTGTGGTGGACATACAGTTCATCGTTGGAAGTAGTATCGTGTTGCTCGTCCATTAAATTTTCATCCATTTGGTGTAGGTTACAGCGCCATTTTGAAGGGTACGTATGAGATAGATGCCTACCGGCAAAGTAGAAATGTCTAATTCCACGAGTCCCTCACCGAACGCATTAAAAACTGCTTGTCCGTTCAAATTCAAGACCGCCACCTCGAAACGTTCGGCTTGGTTGGAAACCACGTTGACCTTGTGGTTTGAAGGGTTGGGATATACATCAAAAGTATTTCCTTCTAGAGTGGCAACGGCCATATCGGCGGGAACGTAACGAAAAAATGGTCGAAGCAATAGCGCACCTGGTTCTAAGGAGGGGTACCAATTAAAGCCATCACCATAAAAACGTGGCATCGCATTAGGCAGTGTGCGTTCTTGATCAAGCCCTAAATAGACTGTTGTTACTGCAGATACGTCGACATAACCTATCCAAACGGACGGATACGGGCTGATGTCCACCGCAGAATCTAGCGCAAAATGAAATAAATCATTGCGATCCCAATGCTCAGAATGCTGATAGACCGAATCTGTTAAGTAGAGAAGTGTTCCGGGTGCTTCTCCAGAATCTGCTGGTGCCCATACAGCAAGCCTGAAGGTATATATCGAATCTTCAAACCAAGCAAAATTCATCGAAACACCTTTCAAGGAATCGTTTGACCCTAATCCGCCGGTATTAAATTTTTGAGCCACCCGGGCTCCCGTTACATTCTCAATGCCGTATGCCCGCTCTGCAGAACCGTCATCTAGGGAAAGGTAATTGTCCAAATGCAGTGCGCCGGAAACCGTATCGTTCAGTCGAGTTCCTGCCGCAGAGCCATCGAACCATACTTTCGTTGTGATGGTGGTTGGACCCGTTAATGTTCCTAATGCCCCAGCGGGTACTGCAACATCAAAGGTTAAATCTTGATCGTGCTGTGTAGTGGTGATTACGGGAACCGCAGTTTGCTGTTGTATCAAAACACCGTTTTCTTCCCAACGGTATTGGCCCAAGTTTAAACTCCAACCACCTGAAGGCACTGTACCTAGTCTTCGATAGGTGTAGGAGAGACTATTGGGTCGATTCGCTATGGAATTGCTCATACTGATCCACCACGGCCACGAAGTATAGGGTCCATTACCTAAAATGAGCGGGTGTGCCCGGGCAAAAGCAGGTTCCGTAACCACTGAGTCGGCTGGATTCCGATCTTTATCCAGCTGAACGTAATCTACATTCCAAACATCGTAAGCGCCGCCGCGAGCTCCGTAGGCAGCTAACCTGAATCGGAAACCTTTCTTTAAAAATTGACTTCCAAGGATGGGTATCATGGCTGTCTTAAAAGCGTCCGCACCACCAGTTCCTTGCGCTCCCCATACTTGAGTCCAGGTTGAATCAAGCGGTGAATAAAAAAATACAACAAGGCTGTCATTTAAGGATGGAGCTTCTCCCCTTCCCCCACGTTGGTATTGAAAAGAAAGCCATACATCTGTGGCACCTTGGAGATTGATATAATTTGATGTTAATCTATCTGCAATACCATTAGTCGTCGTATTACCTGGATGATACGGTTTGCCATATCCATTGCAGCCGTCAAACGTAGCTACTCCGATAGAGTTTTGAAACAGCGGCATGGCATCGTTTACCCAGATGTCTTGATCGCTCCATAATGCTGGAGAAGGTCGATCAGAACGATAAGAAAAATCATCTACAAATGGGGGGTTCAATGTATCCGTAGTTTCAGTGCTAAAATGCACGGCCGCTCCTCCGCTTAAAGGATGCGTTTGCTCAACTATTTGCGCTTGCATCGTAAAACAAGCGCTTATAAAAATGAGAAAATAAAATCGCATAGTTATTGGGGTAATGAATCTGTCGGCACTGCTTCCGGAACATATGCCGCAGCGCTGTCTCCGGTCAGCCACAAATCAATGGAGCTTCCCAAGGGTACCTCAGCATCGGTCGTAAATTCTGGAAACTGCCGCAATACAAACGATGCATTAGTATCCTTTATTTCGTCATCAATTATAGTTGCTCCTAAATTCAAGCTGTAGGTCATTAAGGTTTGCTGTGCTTGCGCAAAAGTCAATCCAGTTAAATCGGGCAAGAAGGCATTGCGTTCACTCTCACCTCCACTGACGTATAAAACAAAATGACTTCCGGTTTGGTACGAGGCTTGCTCCTCTGCCACTACCCCTTTTGAGTCCACCACTTTCAATACCAGATCATGACTTAGATCGGGTATAAGAATGAGACTGTCTACAAAAAATCCCTTGTCTTTAAATTTACTCAAGACATAACTGACAAGCTGATCCTTATAATTTGGCAAGGGGTATTTCGGTAATGACGACGGATTTGTACTTAAGAACAGTGTACGTCCAAATTTTACTTCAGCATGGGCCTGTGGGAATACTTCTACCACAGCACCTTCCTTTACACCGGGCACATAATGCGTCGAATCGATGACCTCATAGGACAGCCCCACAGCCTCCAGTGCAGAGACCGCTTCAGGTAACTGAAGCAATCGAATGTCTGGGACATTTACCGTTTTACCATGTTGTGTAGTACTGTGCATCCACCACAACGTACCCGATACGACCAATACTACCCCTAAGCCAGTGGCGAGGGCTGTTCTTAAAAAAGTCTTACTAAAAAGAAAAAGTATCCACTGTTTCATGAAGTAAAGATACTTTTTATCGTACCGCTATCGAAAGCAGACTTGCATTACATTTACAACTATGGAAAATGGCGCTAAAACCGTAGTTGTTCTCGCAGGGGGATACTCTTCCGAGCATGAGATAAGTCTTGCCTCCGGGCAGACCGCATATGCTGCTTTTGATGCAGCAGGATACAGAACCTTGTTCGTAATAGTAACGCGTTCGGGCTTTTCATTAAACGGGCAAAACGTGCGGCTTGAGGACCTTAATGCCGATTATGTCTTCAACAGCATACACGGCTCACCGGGGGAAGATGGTCACATTTCTGGCGTGCTCGAAGTCCTAGATATACCACACAGTACCTGCCCTACTTTTCAGAGTGCCTTAACCTTCAATAAAGCACAATGCAACGCAGTACTCAGAGATGCTGGCATTCGTGTGCCAAAGGGGGAGTTGTTTCATAAGTTTCCTGGTAATGCCGCCTTTCAACAGTGGCGTTTTCCCTTGTTTGTAAAGCCAAATTGTGCGGGATCAAGCCATGGCGTTTCACGCGTTGTAGATCCTGTAGAACTTGAAGCCGCTTTTCAATACGCATTTACAGAAGGTTCTCAGATTCTCGTAGAAGAAGCAATATCTGGTAAGGAAGTAGGATGTGGCGTTGTACGTAGCTCCTATAATTTCGATTCAAAAAATAACGAAGGAGTAAAAAGCCGAACTATTGCCATAACCGAAATCGTACCGACAGAAGGTGCTTTTTTCGATTTTGAGGCAAAGTATAAGGGCAAATCACAGGAAATCACACCCGCCCGAATTCCGACGGCCATTGGTAAAAACATTGAAGCCATTTCTGAACGTGTGTACGATCTTTTGAACCTCAAGGGTATCGTTCGGATGGACTTTATTATTGAGGAAAACGATAAACCGGTGCTTATTGAAGTAAATAGCATTCCCGGATTAAGCCCTGCGAGCATTATTCCGCAGCAATTGAATTCAAGAAATTGGCCCCTGGTCGAAGTGTTGAGGGCGCTTGCTGAAGAGCATATGGCTGCTCATAAAGAAAAGAATAGCTAACTTCGACCCATGGCACGTATCGCTCTTTTCCCTGGGTCCTTTGATCCAATAACGCTTGGTCACGTTGATATTATCGAACGTGCATTGCCCTTGTTTGATGAAATTCGAATCGCAGTGGGAACCAATAGTGCAAAAAACTACCTCTTTACTTTAGAGCAACGTATTGCTTGGATTGAGGAAACTTTTGCGGATGAGCCCAAAATCAAAGTGGTTACGTATGACGGCTTAACGGTGGATTTTGCTAAAAAAGAAGGAGTTAACTTTTTATTGCGCGGTCTCCGGAATCCAGCAGATTTTGAATTCGAAAAAGCCATTGCACAAGCAAATCGTGAAATGACGCCAGAATTAGAAACGGTATTCCTTTTGACTAGTGCCCGCTATGCATATATCAGTTCGAGTATTGTCCGTGAAGTTTTTAACTATGGCGGAGATTTTAGAAAGTTTGTGCCGCCCACTGTGAAGCCCTAAGCGTCCAAAGCGATAAATTCTAAAAACACGTTTTCAAGGCTATTGTACGCCGGTATCTCCGTAAGACGCTTTTTAACATCTTCAGCAGTCGCCCAATACGCCGCACTGATCCCTTCCGAGGTTTGAGGCTTCAGCTTTTTTGTGTAGTCCGTTAACATGGGGAACCAAAAGGTAGTCTTTAAAGCAAACTGGCCTTTATGAATGTAACAATGATAGGTTTTCACTGCGGGACCAATTATTTCGCACCGCTTAACTCGGCATTCTTCCTCTACCTCTCGAACAGCACATACCGCGATCGATTCCTTTGATTCTAATTTGCCTTTAGGAAGGTCCAATTTTCCGTTCCGTTCAATGACCAACAACTGTCCTTCTGCATTCTTCACCCAACCACCACCGGCAATAATGTGATGATGCAATGTCATAAACAGCGACCAAAAATCGTGATGAACGCCTACTTCTAAAACCTGGGGCGTAGGTTCCTTATAACATCCTTTAAGCCACTTTTCAACCTTCCTTGCAGTGGATAAAGTGTTGATAACCTCAGGTGCAACAGCCCCGGGTACCACGACCAAAATGGCCTTATGAATGAAAACTTTGGTGTAATTTTGAAGCATGATACAAAACAAACAGGTAGCCCTTCAAACTGCGGAGAGCTTATTGCAAATTAAGGCCATCAAATTACAACCTGAAAATCCATTTACATGGGCAAGCGGGTGGAAAAGTCCAATTTATTGTGATAATAGGCTAACGCTAAGCTTTCCCACCATTAGGAATTTCTTAAAAATTGAGTTCGCAAAGCAAATCGAAGAACTTTATGGCAAGCCAGATTACATAGCTGGTGTAGCCACAGGGGCCATTGCTATAGGAATGCTTGTTGCGGAATACCTAGGTGTGCCGTTTGTTTATGTACGTGATAAGGCTAAAGGCCATGGGCGCCAGAATCAAGTCGAAGGCTATTTAGAAAGTGGCGCATCTGTAATTGTTATAGAAGATTTAATCTCAACAGGAGGCTCATCACTAAAGGCAGTAGAAGCTTTAAAAGAGGCTGGTGCGCGCGTCATGGGTATGCTTGCCATCTTTACTTACGATTTTGAATTGTCGAAGACTAATTTTGAAAAGGCGGGCATTCGCCTCAATACTTTAAGCGATTACCACCATCTTCTCGAGCAAGCCGCGCAACAAGGTGCCATCTTAGAAGACCAAATTACGCTGTTAAAAGAATGGAGAGAACAACCTGACCAATGGAGGCAGTAAGCCTAGTTTGGATCGATCCATTTCACCTCATCAATGTCATAGGATTGCACTAGTGTTTTCGATAATCGTAGCTTCAAACGACCATTCTCAGCAACACCCTCAACTGTCGCCCTTGCTTTTTGGCCGTTAATCATGTAGCGCTTTTCAGCATCTCTTCCCCAAAGCACAGAATGATACCGCGAGGTCAGCACACCTGAATTGAATTTTAGCGTGAGTTCTACCGAGAACATTTCTTGAATGCGTTTTGCTAAACTTTCTGGTGTTTGTTTAACATCCATCCATTCATTCAAAAATGCGGCTCGCGACAGCGCATCAGCAGTTGGATCCAGATTTATTCCAATACCAATACTACTGCTCTTTATCCCGTTTTTTGACCAGTGATTCTCAATCAACATACCGCCCAGTTTTTTCACCCCAATCATTAAGTCATTAGGCCATTTGAACATTACTTCTTCAGGTAATAGTGGCTTGAGTGCAACACATACGCGTTGGTTCACTTCGAAACTCTCCTTTAGGGGGATGGGCCATTTGACATAAATGGACAATAGCATGCTACATTCCGGTGAATCGTGCCACTTTGACACCCCGCGACCGCGGCCCGCACTCTGATGTGCAGCAAGCACAGCAGTGAATGACTCTAAATCATCACGCTGCCTCAACATTCGCTTTAATTCAAGCTGCGTACTATCGACTATTTTTAACTGATAAAAGGGAAGAATTCCCGACATTGTGCCCCATTATTGATCTAATGCCCAAGATGGCATATGTTTTGGTAATTTAAGTACAAATACACAATACATTTTAATGCATACAAAACCCGAAGCTTCGTCTGAGCTCGTCAAGAAATTTGTCGTAGAAGGACTACAGGAAACCAAAGGACAGAATATTACTGTGCTAGACCTACGAGAAATTGAAAATGCAGTGACCGACTTTTTCATTATCGCAGAAGGAAATTCGAACACTCAAGTAAATTCTTTGGCCGACAGCGTGCACAAAGTAGTGCGTGAAAACGTTGCAGATAGACCATGGCACATTGAAGGACGTGATAACTCAGAATGGGTACTCATGGATTATGTAACTGTGGTAGTGCATATTTTCCAGAAAGGAATCCGCGAGTTTTATGATTTAGAGAGCCTTTGGGGTGATGCGGAAATAACAACAATAGAAAACGATTAGGCCTTATGGCGGATAATCCCAACCAGAACCAAATAGACAAGCTGAAGAAACAGTTTGCTAAAAATAAAAGCACCAACGGCGACGGCAAAAAGCCGAATGGCCCTAAGAAAAAGGGCAGTAAATTCAATTTTTATTGGATCTATATTTCAATTTTCGCTTTGTTTATTGGAATGCAAATCTTCAGCGCTATGAGCTTCAGCGCAAAAAATTCGAATTACAACGAATTTGAACAAGCGTTGGATTTAGGCGATGTCGATCGCGTCAATATCATCAACGAACGCAAGGTTCAAGTCTTTATCAAAGAACAAAGCCTCAAGGAAAGCGAACGGTATGATGAAGTGAGCAAAACAAATCTTGGAGATGCCATTAATCCAGGCCCTCATTATGTCTTTGAAATGCCGTCTACTACTTTCGAAGATCGCTTAAAAGAGTACTACGAAGTGCGCGACTCAAAAGACCGCATCCCAGTGGATTATCAAACACAAGATAATTTTGTGGGAGATTTCGTTTCGTGGGTGCTGCCATTGGTTCTTATGATCGCTGTATGGATGTTCATCATGCGCAGAATGTCAGGTGGCGCAGGTGGCGGTGCAGGTGGCGGATCACAAATTTTCAATATTGGAAAATCAAAAGCAAAAGTCTTTGATAAGGATACTGAAGTAAAAACCACTTTTAATGATGTGGCTGGCATGACCGGCGCAAAAGAAGAAGTATTGGAGGTTGTAGATTTTCTAAAAAACCCCAAGAAATATACCGATCTCGGTGGTCGTATTCCAAAAGGAGTGATGCTTTCTGGGCCTCCGGGAACTGGTAAAACTTTGCTTGCAAAAGCAGTAGCCGGTGAAGCAAAAGTTCCTTTTTTCTCGCTTTCAGGCTCTGATTTCGTAGAGATGTTTGTAGGTGTCGGTGCATCACGCGTTCGTGACTTGTTCAAACAGGCAAAGGAAAAATCACCTTGTATCATATTCATTGATGAGGTTGATGCGATTGGTCGTGCCCGTGGGAAGAATAATTTCTCAGGAGGTAATGACGAACGTGAAAACACATTGAATCAATTACTGACTGAAATGGACGGATTCGGCACGAACGAACACGTGATTGTAATGGCTGCGACCAACCGTGCAGATATTCTTGACCGTGCACTCATGCGTGCTGGACGTTTTGATCGCGTGATTTACGTCGATCTACCAGAATTAACTGAACGCGAAGCCATTTTCAGTGTACATCTGAAAGGCATCAAAACAGACGATACGGTAGATGTTGCTCTTTTGAGCAAACAGACTCCAGGATTCTCTGGTGCAGATATCGCCAACGTTTGTAACGAGGCGGCACTTATTGCAGCCCGTAAAGAGAAAAAAGTGGTCGGTAAGCAAGATTTCTTAGATGCTGTTGACCGTATTGTTGGTGGCCTCGAAAAGAAAACGAAAATCATAACGGAAGCGGAGAAAAAGGTTATTGCTTACCACGAAGCTGGTCATGCGGCCACCTCTTGGCTGCTTGAACATGCAGCCCCTCTAGTCAAAGTTACTATCGTACCACGCGGTCGTTCTCTAGGTGCCGCATGGTATCTGCCAGAAGAGCGGCAAATCACTACGGCGGATCAAATGCTGGATGAAATGTGTGCCACTATGGGAGGGCGTGCAGCGGAAAAAGTAATCTTCGATAAAATTTCCACCGGCGCTTTGAGTGATCTTGAAAAAGTAACTAAGCAGGCGCGAGCCATGGTTACGGTCTACGGTCTTAACGATGTGCTTGGGAATGTGACCTATTACGACAGTCAGGGTCAGAATGAATATGCCATGGATAAGCCGTATTCACAAGAAACTGCCATAACCATTGATAAAGAGATTAGTAAAATCATAGAAAAGCAGTACGAACGAGCTATCGATATGTTGGAAAACAATCGTGAAAAACTCGATCAATTGGCCAACTTATTACTGGAAAAGGAAGTAATCTTCAAAGAGAATGTTGAAGAGATCTTTGGTAAACGTCCCTGGGATAAAGAAGAAGAAAAAGCTGATTCCGCAGCAGCTCCCGAACCTTCTGATTCAATGACAGCAGCTGAAGTGCCCGCTGTGAATGATGCAGAAGAGGAAAAATCAACCCACGATACTAACAAAGACGAGGGAAAAGATGCAGCTGAATCACCAAGCGATGACGCTACAACGAAGGAAGAATAAGCCTTTAGCATAAAGCAGCACTCGAGAACCGCGGCCCGTTGGGCCGCGGTTTTTTGTTAATAGCTACGCGGCGCGAACAGTCTTATTTAGCCTACGCGTATTATTTTTGATAAAACGTCTCCAGCGCTATGGCAAAATCTTCTGGATTTCTTTCAAAGCTCACATCCAGTCTCTTCGGCAAAAGCGAAAAGACAGAAGAAAGCAGTGGTGGAAAATTCGCACCCAAGAAAGAAGAACCTTTAGATGTGAAGTTCGTCCAAACTTTTACGGAAGGGGGTGGAAACTTTATGTATTGTACAACACTACAGGAGGCCATTCATACACTAGAACAATATGCAGCTGATCTTCAATGGAGCGGCGTGTATATTTCAAGCCCCGAAATCGCAGATTGGAGTAACCAAACCAAATTGGACAGCACCTTTGAAAACGACGGTCAGTTTCCCGTCGTGCTAAGCACATGTGAGGCGCTTATTGCATTTAATGGAGGGATCATGATCCACTCACACCACACAGGAGGCAGGAAACTAGGTGACCTTCCTAAACATCACGTGCTTGTAGCGCATACCTCACAGATTGTACCCAATCTTAGGGATGGACTCACCGCAATCAATCAAAAATACAGAGATAATAGGCCGTCTAATATTGCAGTAATTCGTGCGCCGCATGATCAAGCGGTAGAACTGGCCTCAGCAGATCCTAACAAAGGAAGAACCGTCTTTTTAATCTTGATTGAAGACGAAGCCTGATGGGAAAACGAGCACTCTTTGGCGGGCTTTATGCCCTAGTTCTTATAGCAACCTTTGGTTACAGCGACTTCGGCCCCTACCTATTAGCTGGGTTTACGCTGTTACTTATAAATGAGGTCGCTAAAATAGTGGATGTTCAGAGTAGGTTTCCCTTACTCGCTTTTACAACAATCGCTTTAGTCTTAGGCGTGATTTTCGGCTGGGGAAGTCTTATGGAAGTCCTCTCTTCTACGCTACTTATCGCGGTATTACTGGCGCTAACTTTATTGCGTTCCGAGCGTCCGGCACGTGAACTTCGTAGCGGTCTATTTGTACTGACCTACATCTGGCTTCCAATGGCCTATCTCATTCAATCTGCTGAAAACAGCCCATGGCTTATTCTATTCATCTTCATCATGATCTGGTCCAGCGACACCTTCGCCTATCTTGCCGGCAGGCGCTTTGGCAAACGTCCTTTGGCGCCAAAGCTCTCTCCTAAAAAAACAATAGAAGGGTTTGTTGGTGGCGTTTTAGGGACCTTAATTGTAGGGGTAGCCGTTAATTATTTCATCGAATGGACCTCTGCAACCGCCGCGCTCTCACTTGCACTCACAGTCGCAATCACGGCTCCATTCGGAGATCTGATCGCCTCTGCCTTGAAACGCGAAGCGGATATAAAAGATTCAGGCGTATTTTTGCCTGGACACGGAGGCGCTTTAGACCGTCTCGATAGTTTTATTACTGCCGCACCGGTAGCCGTTTTAGTTTACCATTACATCCAACTCATATGACCATCCATAAAGAAGGAAAAGGAACGCTTACCGTTTCATTCGTCGCACTATTTATAATGAATGCGCTCGTTCAATATTTGACCGATTTGCAATGGCTTCACATCGCAACACTTGCCATCAGTGTAGTACTCTATGCTGTTGTGCTTCAATTTTTCCGTAATCCTAAGCGTACGGTTACATTGAATCCGGATGCCATCATCTGTCCGGCAGACGGAAAAGTTGTCACTATTGAAGAAGTCTTCGAAGACGAGATTTTAAAGGATAAGCGCATACAAGTATCTATTTTTATGTCGCCCTTCAATGTGCACGTCAACAGGTACCCATTAGGCGGTAAAGTAGTTGATGCCATTCATCATCAGGGTAAATTCCTCGTTGCATGGCACCCAAAGAGCTCAACATTGAACGAACGTACGACCGTCACCTTAGAGAACGACCGTTGGGGTAAGGTTTTGTTTCGTCAAATCGCTGGAGCAGTTGCGAGACGCATTGTAATGTATTCAAAGCCGGGAGATTTAGCGCTTCAAGGTTCCGAATACGGCTTTATTAAATTTGGCTCACGCGTAGATCTGTTTCTACCTTTAGACAGTAAGATCTTAGTGAAGGAAGGTCAAGTAGTTAAAGGAGGAATTACAGAATTGGCAAAACGCCCTTAGGCCTCATAGCAAGCCTAAACGAGAAAGCTTTTAGTCCAATCCAGGACCAATTCAAATTGATCCTCACGATTCATTGAACTGTTGTCTAAAGTACGTGCATCCTCAGCGGCAATGAGCGGAGAATCGGAACGTTCCATATCCGCTTTATCGCGTGATTTTAGGTTTTCAAGCACCTCTTCAAATGAAACATCTTGTCCTTTGAAATCCAATTCAGCTTTACGACGTGCAGCCCGAACATCATCCGATGCGGTCATAAAAATCTTTAGCTCTGCGTTTGGAAAAACTACGGTTCCAATATCGCGACCGTCCATAACTACGCCACCATTTTGTCCCATAGTTTGCTGTAACGCTACAAGATGTCGCCGTACGTGAGATAGTTTCGCCACATGGGAAACGACATGACTTACTGCCATTTCTCGAATTTCCTCTTCAACACGCTGTCCATTCAAAAAGGTCGCATTGACTCCAGCTGTGTCCAATTCAAAGGTAATTTGGACTTCATCCAAACTTGTTTCTATTGCATCAGCATCACAACCGTGTTCCTTACTAACCCATCCTTTACGCAACGCATATAATGCTACTGCACGATACATCGCACCAGAATCTACATAGATGTAACCCATGGATTTAGCAAGCGCCTTTGCGAGCGTACTTTTTCCAGTCGAGCTGTGTCCATCGATGGCAATAGTGAGCGGCTTGGTCATTTACAAATACTTATAAATTCAGGTTCAAAGATAGGGTATTCATACGCCCAGCTACACTGCGCAGCTCATTAGAAAAGTGCAGTTGAAACTTAGAAAAATAAACCGAAGCACCTAGCGTAAAACCACCACTGGTTCTGCGGTCCGCCAACGCCATTTCAAATTGACGGCGAAAGCTGTATCCTGTCATAATGTGTAAGCGCTGGGTAGGCGTAAACTCTAAAGAACCGTTTAAGTGGCGCAGACCTAAATTCAATAAGTTTTGCGCACCTTGAGTGGTCTGGCCTGTCACTGGATCCACCGTAACCAGATTGGGGTCGTCATAGCCAAGATTGGGGCGATTGAGCTGGTCTACCACTATGGCCCAACGGAAAGGTGCATGCTCTAATTTTTGACCAAAAGCCACTAAAAGATTGACTGGAAGCGCCTCTCGAGTGCCCGCAAAAGTGGTTAACTGCCTTCCGGTATTCTTTAACAAGAGTGCCACATCTAAACCATTTTTCAGACGAGTCATGGCCTGAATATCCATAGCAACAGCCCAGCTCTGGTAACTTTCATACGTTCCATTCACGAGTTTACCCGTCATTCCGAAACGCCAGTTTCGCCATTCAGCAAGCGGCGTACCTAAGGACAATGCAATATCTCCTGCATAGAAAACACCTAAGTTATTGCCCCACACATCAGTGGAGGTGAATTCTCCATATTGAATGGTTTGGGCTGCGGCTATAAACGGTTGGCCTTTTATTTTAAAACTGTAGCTTCCTTGAACTAATTGAATGCCCTCTCCTAGGGACCCTGCACTCATTTCTAATTGAAACAACGTGCTGTCATTAAGCAACAGTGGGTTTTGAACCGCAAAGGCCCCAACAGGACCTGGGTTGATGTAGGACGTGTTTCCCAAGGCAGAACTACCTGCAAAAACACTCCTGTCGAGAAAAGAAAACACACCAGAACCACCGCTTTGCGCAATGGCTAGCGAGCTCCAAAGCAATGTTATGATGAGCGCTCTAATCAAGATTTTTTGACTTCGACGGGAACCAACTTCTTGGCGTTTTTCACCTTTTGGTCTAAGATAGCTAAATCCAAAACTTCACGCATTTCACCAACGTAATGAAAGCTCATACCCTTTAAATAATGTGCTTCAATCTCTTCAATATCTTTTCTGTTCTTATCGCAGAGCACAATCGATGTGATTTTCGCGCGTTTTGCCGCTAAGATTTTTTCTTTTATTCCACCGACAGGCAATACTTTGCCACGGAGCGTTATTTCTCCGGTCATAGCAAGTTTCGCTACCACACGTTTTTGAGTGAATAAACTCGTCAGTGCGGTCAGTATTGTAATCCCAGCCGATGGACCGTCTTTAGGAATTGCACCTTGGGGTACGTGAATATTAATGTCGTAGGAAGTAAAGAGTTTAGGATCAATACCCAATGCCTCCGCATTGCTCTTCAGATAAGCCAATGCAATGGTTGCACTCTCTTTCATTACGTCGCCTAGATTCCCTGTAACTATCACTTTTCCACTACCACGGCTTATGGAACTTTCAATGAATAAGATATCGCCACCCACGGGCGTCCAAGCTAATCCGGTGACTACCCCAGCATGGTGGTTGCCTTCGTAACTATCGCGTTCTCTTGAAGGGCCAAGAATAGTGCCTATAGCATCTTTTTCAATCTTCACAACTTCCGCATCACCCATGGCGATGTCCTTAGCGGAATGACGAATAAGTTTCGCTACTTTTTTATCCAAAGAACGGACTCCACTTTCGCGAGTATAGCCCTCTACTACCGCCTTAAGTTCTGGCTTTCCTATACTGAATTGGTCCTTTGTTAGTCCATGATTTTCGAGCTGCTTTGGTACCAAATGACGTTTTGCAATCTCAACTTTTTCCTCAGAAGTATAGCCCGATACGTCGATGATTTCCATACGGTCTAATAAGGCCGGTTGAATGGCACCAAGGTTGTTCGCTGTGGCTATAAAAAAGACCTTACTCAGGTCGTATCCCATTTCCAGATAGTTGTCGTAGAAACTGTTGTTTTGCTCCGGATCTAAAACCTCAAGCATAGAAGAAGAGGGGTCTCCACCCACCCCATAACTTAATTTATCAATCTCGTCCAGTATAAATACTGGATCGTTTGAACCGGCCTTCTTCATATTCTGTAATACGCGCCCTGGCATAGCACCTATGTAGGTTTTACGGTGTCCACGAATTTCAGCTTCATCCCGCAGTCCACCTAAAGACATACGTACATAAGGACGTCCCAGTGCTTCAGCGACCGACTTACCTAATGAGGTTTTTCCTACCCCTGGAGGGCCTGCTAAACACAATATTGGGCTTTTCATATCACCCTTGAGTTTGAGCACTGCGAGGTGTTCTAAAATGCGTTCTTTAACTTTTTCGAGACCATAATGGTCGTTGTCTAGTGCTTTTTGAGCCGATTTAAGATTAATAGTGCCCCCCCCTTTGCTTTCAAAAGGTAAATCCAACATGAATTCTAAATAATTCCGCTGTATTGCAAATTCAGGCATCTGAGGGTTCAGTCGCTGCAGCTTGCGCAACTCTTTCTCAAAGTGTTCAGCCGTCTTATCGTCCCAAGTTTTGCCTTTTGACTTCTGGCGCATTTCTTCAATATCACCTTCACTGCTATTACCTCCCAATTCTTCTTGGATGGTTTTCATCTGCTGGTGCAAGAAATATTCGCGTTGCTGCTGATCGAATTCGTGTTTTACTTTATCGTGAATTTCATTCTTCACTTCAAGCATTTTTAACTCGAGATTCAAGCCTTCCAATACCTTTAATGCACGCTCCTTTAACGAATCTAGCTCCAGAACCTCTTGCTTTTTTTCGAGGCTCATGCTGCTGTTTGATGCAATGAAGTTGAGTAGGAACGTATTGCTCTTTATATTGTCTAAAGCTGCCTGCGCTTCACTTGGAATGTGCGGGCTCTCTTGAATCAATTTGGCTGCGATGTCCTTTATGGACTCCATAAGCACAGTGAATTCTGCATCATCCTCTGCAGGAATAAATTCAGGAAGGAATTCAACCTTAGCCGTATTGAAAGGCTCGGTCTCCACCCACTCTAAGATTCTAAATCGCTTCTTACCCTGTATGATGATCGTGGTATTACCATCCGGCATTTTAAAGCTCTTAACAATCTGCGCCAATGTTCCAGTTGGGAACACCTCCGCTTGACCAGGATCTTCTGTTGAGCTGTCTCGTTGCGCTATCATCCCAACGAATTTCTGATCTTCTTTAATGCTTTTGATTAATCGAAGACTCTTATCACGACCCGCAGTAATAGGAGCCACCACACCGGGGAAAATCACCGTATTACGCAACGGTAGAATGGGGAGTAATTCCGGAAGTTGGTCGTCATGAATTTCAACCTCCTCATCAGAGGTCATTAAAGGAATAAATTCCGTGCTTTCGCTGATTATATCGCTAAGTGACAATGTGTCCATATTCATCCAAATCAATTAAGGGTTTGCCTCAAATTCCGCGTCATGCTGTCACTTAAGGTCAAAAAAGGGCCACTCTTTTGGAGGGCCCTATATATGGTTCAAAGGCTGTGCCGAACTTATTGCTCGAAGAAACCTAAACTCATTCCGAACTTAAACGTAACACTTCCATCCATTGCATTACGCTCTGCCGGATTCGCATCTAAATATTCTGTGGTGTAGTTAAAACCTTCTACGTTAGAAACGCCAAATCCATTGTAATAGATACCTAAGTTGTAAAAACTTTTAAGTGATCTGCGAATTCTCCAACCAAATCCAACAGCATAGGTATAGGTGTGGCCGGTTCCAGGGTACAACGCAATTTCCTCGGGATACTGCGCATTGGTATTCAAATGGGGTTGGTAGGTCAAAGCACCCACTCCTACGTGAATAAACGGGGTATGATGGTTGCGTTGATTGTATTTTCCAAATGGGATGAAATGCACATTCGTGAACACATTCACATTTAAAAGGTCCGTATCAACCTGATAATCACGAGTTGCGTTTCCGTGAAGATTATCGTGACTGTAAATACTACCGTAGTTTACATCCGCACCTAAACTCAATAAACTGTTGAAGTTGTACTTCAATTGCGTACCCAATCCAAAACGGGCCTCCTGAGTCAATGCACCAAGACTCCCACCATTGACATCACCAAGGTAATTCTGTGTCATTGCATAACCACCCAATTCTAAAAAAGCAGTTGTACGCTGTGCACTTATACTAAAAGTCGTTCCGACCATTGCCGCCACAAAGGCGATGTATTTTATATTCTTCATAATCATTGTGAATCCCTCAAAAATACCAATTTATTATCGTCAAACGTATGCATACGGTACCCCAATTCACTAAAGGATGTTAACGACTTCATTTCTTTAATATTGTTTTCGAGACACCAACGCACAAACGCACCTCTCGCTTGCTTACTAAAGGCTGAAATCGATTTCAATTGACCGTTCTTCAATTGCTTAAAATCGACTTGAACGTACGGTTGTTTCACGTTCTTCCAGTCAATTGCCTTACTGTATTCTCCACTACAAGCGTCAATAACAAAAGCAGCATCCGCCGTATTTACCCATTGTGTCAATATGGGACGCCACAAGCTGTACAGATTTTTATGTTCTACTACTGCCAAACGGGATTGCATTTCTAAACGGTAGGGAGCAATGCACATAGTCGCAGAAACAACTCCATATAATGCGCTCATTACAAATAATGATCGATTCGCTTTTAGTGCAGCTTCCTCTGTCAATTGGCCGGCATTCAGGTACTTAAAAGCTTCGCCAGTATATGCGGTTAAACCGTTTAGTCCATTCTCAGGCCTAATGTAATGGTCGAGGTCTTTACTCCACATCTTGGCAACTTCCGTCCAGAGCGAATCACTTACCTTGAATAACTTATTGGCATGCCCGGCTTCCATCTGTTGTATTGCTGCGACTACCTTTGAGGTGGTTTCAGGAAAAAGACAAGCACTTGATCCGTGCGACCGCACTTCAAGCATACTGCGCATCCCTTTCGAGGGTGAAAGAAGAATCAATGGTTCATTCATAGGATAAAAATAAGGAGTGACCTACCTTTAAGCCCAAAGGCACGGCTTTTGTTTTATACAACGCGATGAAGAAATTATCTAAACTCGGTTTAATCCTCGGCACAGCGCTACTACTGAGCGCATGCCATGGTGCGAAATACCATTATAAAACTGGCAAGAAATATGCCCAAGCCAGTATGCTTAAGGAGAGCGTCACGGCATATAAAAAAGCCATTGATCGAAAACCCAACAAGGTCAAGTACCGCATTGCTATGGAAGAAGCGGGCAGCGCGCTTTTGGAGGAGTTGTATACGAATTATCGATTCGCCGATGGGAATGACAGTGCCTCCATATACAAGTTCCGTGATGCGGAAAAATGGCGTAACTACTTACTTAACTACATCAACACCAGCCGTTATGAGGGTTTTTACGATCAGGATTACCGGGACCAATTGGACCGTTTCTTGGCTCAGAAATATGAACGTGCAAATAAGTGGATTCGTACACGACAGTACGATCTAGCGCAGCAAAATCTGATTGAAATCAAACAATTGGACCCGAATTATAAGGATGTGAAAGCACTTCTTGAATTTGCAGAAGTGGAACCCATCTACGTTTCAGCGCTTGAGCTTTTAGAAAACGGTGAATATCGTAACGTACACGAAATGCTTCAACCGATTTTGAAAAAGTATCCCAAGCAAAATCTCCTTCGAAAATTAGAAGAACAGGCTATTGAGCGCGGAAAATACCGGTTAGGTATTATTTCCGATCCTAACATTACCGGGAGTGAAGCCACCATGTCCGCCGCTTTACAAAGCGCTGTTATTTCACTTATTCAACGTCAGAAAGACCCTTTTCTAGAGCTGCTCGACCGAACCAATTTCGACTTATTACAACAAGAACAAGAGGCCATTATTAATGGCACGACCAACGAAGCTGCAATCACTCAAGAACTGTTGGCTGCAGATGGCTATTTAAAAGTCATTATCACTCACGCGCAAGAAGACGAGGGGCGGTTGTTTCAAGAGACCAAAAAAGGTTGGGAGAAATATTATGTAACAGAGAAGAATGAGGAAGGTGAAGATGTGAAGAAAGCCAAATATAAAAAGGTAACCTACACAGAGTTCCACAAACGAAACGAGGCGGCTTATGATATGCAGGTCGCTTTAGTGGAACGGTCAACTTCGAAAATTTTATGGATGGAGTCTTACCACCAAGATTTTGCTGATGAAGTCGCTTACATACAATATTCAGGATCTGGAGATCTGTATTCAGGAAGCTGGCGTTACCAATACAAAGCGCATGGTAGCGATAGGCGTTCAAATGACAGCGGTCGATTAAATAGATTACGCAAAGGAAATAAACGCGTAAAGAGTACCTCATCTATGCGTAAAGATGCGGTTGGCATACTCGCGAAAAAAGCCGCAGATTATGTGCTGTCGCAAAAGTTAATACGCGAATGAGAACTCTATTTGTCCTCTGTACCACACTCTTACTTTGGGGTTGTGGCATAAAGAAAAATGCTGCGCCTGCCTGGATTACGGGCAAACCTATTGATCCAAGCGGCGTATACGTATATGGGTTAGGAAATAGTTTTATTAATCCCAACGTTCCGTATCAACAAGCCGCACGTTCTAATGCGCTCGCAGATCTAGCGCAAGAGGTTCAGAGCGAGATTTACGACGAATCGAAGTGGTTGCAAAAAGAAGATGCAAGCGGTTATAATAGCGCATTTGAATCGAATACTACAGCTACCTCATCATTGCGATTAGATGATTACGAATTGGTTGAGACCTATTCAGATGAATACCGTTATTACAATCTGTACCGGCTCGACCTGCAATCTTTTCTGCGCAAAAAAGCACTTCAAGATGCAGAGGCCATGGAATGGATTACTAGTAAAATCGATGCCTCTTCTGATACACAACTTTCCGCATCGGTACGCTTAAGCGCACTTGTTGACGCTTTAGACAAAGCTCACGATTTCCAACTGTTCGGCGACATTCGATACAAAACCAAATTAAATGCAAGCGCAACGGAAGCTTTAAGGGCTCTTGAACAAACTGTAGTCGCGGTGTATTGGATGCCCGAAGAATCGGCCTATTTAGGCCTGCCAAATACGTTTCAAGCGGAATGCCAGTTGGAACAATCACGGGATCAAATCCCCCTATCTCTCTCCTCAAGCTCGGGACAGTTCATTCTTCAGGAGCATACCATTCAATGCCTACATACAGGATTTGAAAATATAATTACCCTTGAACTTAAATGGAATTGGGATCGCATACAATCGGCTCATATTGAAACAAAAAATTGGCTTAAAAATAAAAGTCAATGGGGAGAGTCAATAGTGGTTAAATTCCAAAAGCCTACAGTATTTGTTGGCAGTACAGGTGCAAGCGAATGGATCAATGCTGTTAAAAAAAGTTTATCGAAAGATTTCACTTTGGCTGAAAGTACAACTGCACAGTTATCGCTTGAATGCGATGTTAAGCTGAATACCGAATCTGCAGGAACAGGACGCCATAAAGTACGTATCGAAGGTCAATTTTCACTTTCATCCACAGCAAACAATACCATGCTGTGGAACAGCACTACAATTGTTGGTACAGCCATTTCCAGTTCAAAGGAAACGGCACTAAGCAGCGCACAGTCAGAATTCATCGACGATTTCAACTACTTACTCCTACCCCAACTCCTTAGAAGTTTAGACTTTTAAGCAATACTATGCACGCATAGTATTATTTACTATCTTGACTTCATCATTAGAAGTATGAAACCACAAGAAACCTTTGACTTTCAAATTCGGAAAGCCTGGATTGCATTGTCAAAAATGTATAATGAGCAAGTGGCCCAATACGGTCTGACCGTCGCTATGGGCTTTGCTTTATTGAACATTGATATTACCAAAGGAACCCCCTCCACCTCCCTAGGACCGAAAATGGGTATGGAAAGTACCTCACTGAGTAGATTATTAAACAGTTTGGAAAAGCAAGCATTGATTTCAAGAGAATCAAACCCGAATGATGGCCGTAGCGTATTGGTTAAACTAACCAAAGAAGGTCTGAAAATGCGCGACCGCAGCAGACAAGCAGTGCTAGATTTCAACCATCAGGTGCTCGCTGAAGTGAGCGAAGAGGAAGTTCGTAGTTTCTTCAAAGTGATGTCCAGTGTGAGCAAGGTAATTGATACGCACAGAGCAGAGGAACTCCTTAAAATGACCTAAACCTGCGCTTTAGCGCAACCCAATAGGGTACTTTACCCAAAACAGAGTGTGTAAGCGCTGCCTTTAATTAGGCAGCGTTTTTTATTTACGCAACATTTTTAGTAATTTTCACTTTACTAGAAACCGTCCGCCGCCATGAATGAAGTCAAACATTGTCCCAAATGTTCCAGTGCAAGCTATGTTAAAAGTGGGATTATCAAAGAACGTCAACGCTACCGTTGCAAGGAATGCAACTACTACTTTACCGTACAAAAGCTGGGTAAACGCATTTCCGATTATTATGTTGTCAAAGCTCTTCAACTCTACATCGAAGGAGTAAGCTATCGCGAAATAGAACGCATCTTAGGTATTTCGCACGTAAGCGTAATGAATTGGGTTAAGACCTATAAAGTTCGTCGACCTCAGCTGCAGCACAATCACAAACCCAGCTTTGAAGTTCTTGAGCATGGACAGCTTTTAGAACGCATGAAATCTCCGGCATATCTGGAGCAAAAAGGCTTACTTATTTCTGAAGTGGAAGGCAAATTTTTTGTGCTAAATTGGAATCAGAACCAATAGCCAATAAAAACCAATGAATGAAATTCGAATCCGCAGCTTCTCAGACTATGAAATAGCATATGCTGAGTCGATAAACGATCCAGAACGATTCTGGGAGCGCATCGCAAATTCATTTTATTGGGAAGAAACTTGGAAAAAGACTTTAGAATGGGAATTTTCAACCCCTAAAGTGAACTGGTTTCAAGGCGGCCGTTTGAACATCACTGAAAATTGCCTTGACCGACATCTTGAAAAACACGGAAACCATACTGCCCTTATATGGGAACCCAATGATCCAAAAGAGCGAGAAGTTCGATTGTCCTACAACGAATTGCATGCAGAAGTCTGTCGTTTCGCCAATGTCCTAAAGGCCAGAGGAGTAAAAAAAGGAGATCGTGTGGCGGTATACATGCCTATGATTCCAGAATTGACTATTGGGGTATTGGCCTGTGCGAGAATTGGTGCTGTACATTCTGTTGTCTTTGCTGGCTTTTCGTCCAATGCTTTAGCGGATAGAATCAACGACAGCCAATGTGTTTGCGTGTTGACTTCCGACGGCATGTATCGAGGTGAAAAGACCTTACCTATTAAAGCTACTGTTGATGAAGCCCTGAAAAATTGTACTTCTGTACAAAGCGTTATTGTGGTGCGTCGGGATGCACGTCAGGTTAAAATGATCGAAGGGCGCGACTGCTGGTATCATGAGGCGGTCACTGAAGTTTCTGCCCATTGTGACGCAGAGCCCATGGATGCAGAGGACATGCTTTTCATTCTTTACACATCCGGTTCCACAGGTAAGCCTAAAGGCGTAGTTCACACGTGTGGCGGCTACATGGTTTATGCCGGCTACACTTTTAAGAATGTCTTTCAATACGAACAAGGTGATGTGTATTGGTGTACCGCAGATGTAGGTTGGATTACAGGTCACAGCTACATTATTTACGGTCCACTGCTCAATGGAGCTACCACACTCATGTTTGAGGGAGTACCAACTTTTCCAGATGCAGGACGTTTTTGGGATGTTTGCGATAAATATCAGGTAAATCAATTCTATACAGCACCAACAGCCATCCGCGCACTTATGGCCTGTGGTAATGCGTTTGTGGATCGTGCTGATCTCAGCTCGCTTAAAGTTATTGGATCCGTGGGAGAACCCATAAATGCTGAAGCGTGGCATTGGTACCACGATAAAGTTGGACGTAGTAATTGTCCTGTAGTGGATACCTGGTGGCAAACTGAAACAGGAGGTATTATGATATCGGGGCTTGGGAACTTAAGTCCACAACGACCCACGTACGCTGGGCGTCCATTACCGGGCATACAACCCGTACTTATTGATGCCGATGGCAATGAGATTCAAGGAGATGGAGTAGAAGGCTATCTATGCATAAAACACCCGTGGCCTTCCATGCTTCGTACCACGTACGGAGATCACAAACGTTGCAAGAATGTATACTTCAGCAACTATGAAGGCTATTACTTTACTGGCGATGGCGCACGCAGAGAAGATGGAATGTTCCGCATCATTGGCCGCGTTGACGACGTAATCAATGTGAGCGGACATCGCTTTGGAACAGCTGAAATAGAAAATGCAATCAATGCATCCAGCGTAGTGACCGAGAGTGCCGTAGTTGGTTTCCCGCATGCCATAAAAGGTCAAGGCATCTACGCGTACGTTATTGTAGAAGGTGATGCGCAAGACAGCGAATCCATTCGTCAATCAATACTGCATTCTGTGATGGTAGAAATAGGCCCTATTGCTAAGCCCGATAGGATACAAATTGTACCGGGTTTGCCCAAAACAAGATCTGGAAAAATCATGCGTCGTATTCTGAGAAAAATTGCCGAAGGTGATACTAGTAATCTTGGAGACACTTCTACCCTGCTCGACCCAGATGTGGTTGAAGAAATAAAGGCAGATGCACTGTTGCTTCGGAAATAAGTCGCCCGGTCCAATGGGTGAGACCGCTCCATACTGTTGTTCAAAAACTAACAATCTGTGATTTTTTAGACTAATTGCCGTCAATCTCATCGTGAATATAAAAGTCCAAATACTTTTGTGGCAAATTCTCATGTTATGACGAAGTTCCCTTTGAATAATGCGGCAGAGTGGGTAGCAGCCTTTGGGTCTCCACTTTATGTATATGATGCAAAATCCATTCGCAGTCAATATTTCAGAATGAAATATGCCTTCGACCCATCTATAGATGTAGGCATCCACTATGCGTGTAAAGCATTGAACAACCTAAATATACTCAAGCTTATGCGTTCTCTTGGGGCCGGCTTAGATGCAGTTAGTCTTGGGGAAATTGAATTAGGTCTTCTTGCTGGATTTCAACCTAAACAAATTTTGTTTACTCCAAATGGAGTAGGCATGCATGAAATCAAAGAAGCCGTTGAAATGGGCGTCCAAATAAATATTGATAATCTAGAAACCTTAGAGGAATTTGCAAATGAATTTGGCAGTAGTGTGCCTGTTTGTGTGCGCATTAACCCGCACATTATGGCGGGTGGAAATACCAAAATCTCAGTAGGTCACATTGATTCAAAATTTGGCATATCCATCCATCAAGTGCGCCACCTGCACCGTATTGTTCATAATATGGGGCTCCACGTACATGGCCTGCACATGCATACAGGATCAGATATTTTAGATATCGATGCCTTCATGCGTGGAGCAGATGTTCTTATGGATCTCGCGCATGATTTTAAAGAACTGACTTATATCGACTTTGGTTCCGGATTCAAAGTAGATTATCGAGCCGGAGAAGCTGCTACGGATATCAATAGTTTTGGTGAGAAAATGAGCATCCGGTTCAAGGAATTCTGCCTAGAATACGGACGCGATTTGAAACTCATTTTCGAGCCAGGTAAATTTCTAGTGAGTGAAGCAGGTGTGTTTATCACATCGGTCAACAGCACCAAAACAACACCTTCAACCGTCTTCGCTCAGGTCAATAGTGGATTTAATCATTTTCCCAGGCCGATGCTCTACGACGCATATCATCATATAGAAAATCTAAGTAATCCAGAAGGAGCACAACGACTTTACACCATTGTGGGCTATATATGTGAAACGGATACTTTCGGTTATGATCGCAAATTAAATGAAGTACGAAATGGCGATCTACTGGCTTTTCACAACGCAGGCGCATATTGCAGCAGCATGGCCTCACAATACAACAGCAGGATTCGACCAGCAGAAGTGTTACTTGAGGGCGATCAGCCGTATCTCATTCGCGAACGCGAAACTCTACAAGATTTGCTACGCGGAACGGTTGAGCATGGCTTGTACCAGGATGTGGAAGAAGGAATAAGAGAAGAAGCAGAGATTGCAGTACCTTCGTAACCCTATGGTAACTATTCGTAAAGCTCTGAAAGAAGATATGGTCGCGGTACATGCGCTCATTACAGAATTGGCGGTCTACGAAAAGGAACCTAATGCAGTACTTATATCCGCAGAGGAATTGAAGCAGCACGGATTTTCAGAGCATCGGTTTGATTGCTTTGTTGCGGAACATGAAACATTAGGTATCGTTGGTATGGCTTTATTTTACTCCCGCTACAGCACATGGAAAGGGCCTACACTTCACTTAGAAGACTTGTACGTAAAGCAGGAGTTTCGCAAAGGAGGTCTAGGCAAAGAGTTGTTTGACACGGTGGTAACTGAAGCCGTAAAACAGAACGTTGGCAGAATGGAATGGACGGTTTTAGAATGGAACGAACCTGCTTTGAATTTCTACAAAAAATATAACGCAACGCTGGATCCAGAATGGCATTTAGGTACGTTGACCCGTGAACAATTGAATGCATTAAAATGAGTACACCTCTCATCTTCAAATTTGGTGGCGCCTCAGTAAAAGATGCCGCTAGTGTAAAGAATGTCGCAAAAATCATTGCGCTGTTTGCGCAACGACCGATGGTGGTGGTGGTGAGTGCTATGGGCAAAATGACCAATGCATTTGAAGAAGTTGTCGGGCATTGGAGTACGAATGAACTGGGCTTGGCGAGGGAAAAAATTGGTGCTATTCGTGAATACCACTTTACGATCATTGAAGCATTATTCGCAGATTCGACCCTTGTAAAAGCAGAAGTACAAGAACTCATCGATCAGTTGAGCAAGGGCGTCGATAAAATGGAATGTTCGTACAGCGAGGCCTACGATTACATCGTACATCACGGAGAACTCATTTCTACAAAAATCATCGCTGCATACGTTGGAATAGAGACTCCTACTGTTTGGCAGGATACCAGATTACTCATTCATACGGATGCCCAATTTAGGAGAGCTACGGTACATTGGGAAGAAACTACTCAAGCCATACTTAAACGTATAGTCCCAGGAAAGGTCAATGTTGTGCAAGGGTTTATTGGAGCCTCCTCTACAGGAAAACCTACTACGTTGGGTCGCGAAGGTTCAGATTACACGGGTGCCGTTTTCGCATTCTGTTTAGGGGCCGATAGCCTAACGATCTGGAAAGATGTACCAGGTATGCTAAACGCTGATCCGAAGACTTTCCAGAACACGACTAAGATTGACCGGTTGCCTTTTAATGAGGCCATTGAACTTGCTTTTTATGGAGCGTCGATCATTCACCCTAAGACCATTCAGCCGCTCAAAAAGAAAGGCATTCCCTTACACATCAAAAGTTTCGTAGACCCAACAGCCCAGGGCACAATTATAGGCGGTGTAGATCGTGCTATTCCGGAAGTTCCTAATTTCATTCTAAAGAAAAATCAAGCATTGCTGCAGCTAAAGACAAAGGATTTGGCCTTTATCGCAGAACACCACCTTAGCGCGATTTACCAATTGTTTGCGGATCACGGTGTGGTTGTTAACCTAATGCGTAATACCGCAACTAAAGCAGTATTCTGTATCAATCACGATGCAATCATTATTCCTAAGGTAGTGGCTGAATTAACCGGATCTTTTGATTTAGAACTGGAGAGCGATGTAGCACTTTTAACCATACGACATTACCGGAAAGAGGATGAACAGAAAGAAACACAAGGACTAGAAATTCTCCTGGAGCAGCGAACACCAGATGTAGTTCAATTTGTTTTTAAACGGTTTTAAGAACTGCTAAAACCTTTTGTGCTAATCCTGCGCCCATTTTCTCAAAGCTTTCTTTAGTCCAGCCTGCAATATGGGGACTTAACAGCACATTTTCACGTTCCAGCAAAGCGGCTAAAGCTGGCGGCAGCGGTCCTTCAAAGAGACTTGTAAAACTGGATTTCTCATATTCCAACACATCCAATCCTGCACTAAGAACTTCACCAGAATCAAGCGCCGTTACGAGGTCGGCTGTATTTAAAATAGGGCCGCGTGCTGTATTAATAAAGTGAATGGGGTTATTAAACGCGTGGAAAAAATCCGCATTCGCATAGTCCCGGGTTTCTAAAGTTAAAGGAAGGTGTAAGCTGATGACATCCGCTTCAGTGTAGAGCTCTTTCAGTGAACACTCTTTTACGCTACCTTCTGCGTACCCGGTTTTGTATTTATCAAACGCAAGGACCGTTACGCCCATCGCATCAAGTAAATTTGCGAAAGTACCTCCCATTATGCCATGGCCTATCACGCCCACTTTCAGTGCCTGAAGCTCACGTCCTTTATTTGACTCACGCAGCCATTTTCCCTCTTTAATTTCACGCTGAACGCGCGGCAGGTGATTGAGTAAACTCAAAAGCATTCCCAGTGCATGTTCTGCAACTGCACGTGCATTTCCTTCGGCAACGCGAAGACAAACGATCTGCCTTCGGGTGGCTTCCTCGACATCTATATTTTCCAGCCCAGCGCCAAGGCGCCCAATGACTTTCAGACGAGGAAAAGCATGCAAAAAGTCTTTGGTTACTTTTAGGCGAGAGCGAATGATGATCACCTCAGCATCCGAATACCTCTCAGTGAGCCATTCTAACGGCTCGTCAAAAGCACGAACCAATACTAGTCCTCCTGCTTGTAAACCTTGTTCAAGTAGCGGGTGGGTATCATCTAGGAGTAATGCCTTCATCAGTATCCGATGATGTAACGACCAATTTGAAAATAAATGATCAATCCGATCACATCGTTAGCCGTAGTAATAAACGGCCCGGTCGCTAGCGCAGCATCAATATTGAATCTATTGAGCAACAAGGGTATGAATGTCCCGAACAAGGAAGCAAATACAATAACCGTGAGCAACGAAACAGCCACTGTTAAGGTCACCAATTGGTCGTAGCCTAAAAGCAAGCCTGCCCCGTACATCGTAGCTGCTAGTATCAATCCATTGACCAAACCCACAGATAATTCCTTCCATAGCTTTGCGATGATGTTTTGCTCTTTCGTTTCAGAAGCTAAGGCTTGAACTACAATTGCTGAGGATTGAACCCCAACATTTCCGGCCATAGCCGCAATTAAGGGCATAAACAAGGCCAAAGCCGGCACCGACTTTATATCGCCTTCGTTTTCACCTAACATCAAGGCCACAATCAACCCACCAAAGAGTCCGATAAGTAGCCATGGTATGCGGGCACGTGTGACCTCGAATACGGTATCGTCGCTTTCGACTTCGTCCGTCAAACCGGAGGCAAGCTGGTAATCACGTTCCGCTTCTTCACGTATGAAATCGACTACGTCATCCAGAGTGATTCGCCCTAGTAATTCACCTGCAGCATTAATTACAGGAAGTACAAACAAATCATACTTCTGCATCATATTTGCTACATCTTCTGCTGGAGTATTGGAAAGTACGGTATGTTTAATGGGAGTATATAGGTCTGTGATGTTTGCAGTTCGCTGCGCTGTAAGAAGCTTTTTTAAGCTCAGGGTACCTACTAAAATAGCGGCGTCATTCACAACGTAAACCGCATGAACACGATCAATATTTTCAGCTTGATTCCGCATTGCGGCAACGCAACGCAAGGCGGTCAATCCTTCATTTACGGTGACCAATTCAGTCCCCATTAAGGCGCCAGCTGAATCTTCGTCGTAGGTTAGAAGTTGTGCGATTTTTTTTGCCTGCTCAACATCCTCTACTTTGGATAATACCTCCCTCGTGAGCGCATCGGAAAGTTCTGACAGCATATCCGCGGCATCATCACTATCCATGTTTTCGACTAAGTCGTGAGCAATATCAGCAGTCGAATAACGCGTGAGTAGATCCGCTCGGACATCCTCATCGATTTCAACTAGAACATCAGCAACACGTTCAGAATCTAAACGATCCAAAATACTCTCTACCGCTTCAACTTCTAGTGTTTCTAACACTTCGGCTATATCTGCAGCATGAATTCCCTCCATTAACCCCTCGAAAGACGATAGATCAATGGTATTGGCTGCCTCTACTATTCTGTCGTTAAGATTGAGTTCTTCCATCTTCAATGGCATTTAGCAATTCCACAAACTCTGCATGGCTCAATTGCTCCGCACGTTTTGATAAATACGGGTGATCAAAGCCTACAGGCAAGTTAAGGACTTTCAATGCATTACGTAAAGTTTTTCTGCGTTGCCCAAACGCCGCTTTAACGCCACGCTTAAGAAGTGCAAAGGAGATATCCGGATCCTTCGATTTTCGAACCATATGCATGACCCCACTTTCTACCTTTGGAGGTGGGTTGAATACCGTAGGAGGCACGGTGAAGTCATAGGTCAAATCATAATAGGCTTGGCATAAAACGGAAAGGATTCCGTACGTTTTGTTTCCTGGAGGGGCACACAAACGTTTCGCCACCTCTTTTTGAAACATCCCTCCAAATAGAGGGATTTGATGGCGCTCTTCGAGCACTTTAAAGACGATCTGGGATGAAATATTGTAAGGAAAGTTGCCAATCAAGGCAAAAGGAGCATCTTCAAATGTTTTAGAAGGATTCCACTTCAAGAAATCCTCTTGAAGAATACGTGCACTGAGCTGATTGTAATTCGCCTGCAAATAGCTCACGCTTTCCTCATCAATCTCAATTACCCACGTTTCAATTGACGGGTTTTTCAATAGATATTTGGTCATCACACCCATTCCAGGCCCGATTTCTAATACTTTTTCTACGCCTTCAAAAGGGACCACAGCAGCAATGCGTTCTGCAATACTCTCATCTTTGAGGAAGTGTTGTCCCAAGTGCTTTTTAGCACGTACCTGTCCGTCGAATCTCATAGGGTAAAGGTAATCTTTAGTTTCAGGTGTTTCCCACAGAAAATAGGTAACTTGCACCACCTATTAAAACCAAAGAACCACTGACCATGGTACAACCCACCACGCTCGGCGAATTTATCGTTGAAAACCAGAAAGATTTTCCATTTGCTTCAGGAGAATTGTCGCAACTCCTAACCTCCATTCGCCTCGCTGCAAAGGTGGTGAATAGAGAAATCAACAAAGCCGGATTGGCAGATATTTTAGGCGCAATAGGCACCGAGAATGTGCAAGGCGAGCAACAACAAAAATTAGACGTCATGGCGAATGACACCTTCATGCGCGCACTCCGCAGCATGGGTCAAGTTTGCGGTGTCGCCTCTGAAGAAGAAGATTCATTTATCAGCTTCGACGATGAAATTCATTCGGATGCAAAATACATCGTGTTAATGGACCCTCTAGACGGGTCGTCCAATATTGATGTCAACGTAAGTGTGGGTACCATTTTCTCCATATATCGCAGAATTACCCCAACCGGAAGCCCCGTAAGTTTAAACGATTTTTTACAGCCCGGTGATGCGCAAATCGCAGCAGGTTATGTCGTGTATGGTTCTTCAACCATGCTCGTTTATACGACAGGAAAAGGCGTGAACGGCTTTACATTGGATCCCTCGATAGGGGTTTTCTGTTTGTCGCACCCCAACATGACTATTCCTGCTGAAGGAAAAATCTACAGTGTTAACGAAGGGAATTACGTGCATTTTCCCACGGGAGTTAAGCAGTATTTGAAGTATTGTCAAGAGTTTGACGAAGCCTCAAACCGACCCTACACCTCGCGTTATATTGGCTCATTAGTTTCCGATTTTCACCGCAATCTTATTAAAGGTGGGGTGTATCTTTACCCCACAGGAACGATGGCGCCCAATGGTAAACTTCGACTCTTGTATGAGTGCAACCCACTCGCTTTTATTGTTGAACAAGCCGGCGGCATGGCCACAGACGGCGCAAAGCGAATTTTGGAAATAGACCCCAAGGAATTACACCAACGGGTACCTGTTTTCATTGGTTCGCCGCGTATGGTTGAGACCGCTCATGCATTTATGCAGAAATACAAAGAATAACCCTTGGAACTGGCAGACTTACTTAGCTACTACGATGAACACCCGCTCATTCAAGCCTTAGTTGAGGCTGCCAAAGACAACCAACGCACTGCAATCGGATGTACAACTGCAGGTGGCTCTCATACTGCGCTTCTAGCAGCAGCCACATTTGTACAAACCAATGTTCCGCAACTTCTCATAGCGCAGAATAAAGAACAAGCCGCCTACCTCCAAAACGATCTAGAGAAGCTGCTTCCGAAAGTGCCGTGTTATTTTTATCCGGCTTCTTATCGCAGGCCCTATGAGGTTGCGCAAACAGATAATGCAAATGTGCTTTTGCGTGCGGAGGTGCTCAATCACCTAAGCAGTAGAAGAAGATCGCCTTTAGTCATTACGTATACCGAAGCACTTTTCGAAAAAGTAGTCACCAAAAAAGAATTGGAAAGTAATACGCTCAAGCTTCATGTGGGCGAGCGCATATCCATCGACTTTTTAAATGAGACGCTTTTTGAATACCAGTTTGAACGGGTGGATTTTGTCATAAGTCCTGGTCAATTTTCTGTACGAGGTGGCATCGTGGATATTTTCTCGTTTTCAAAAGACCACCCCTATCGCATAGAGTTTTTTGACGATGAAGTAGAGAGTATTCGCTACTTTGATATTGAGAGTCAGCGCACTATTGGGAAGGCCCGTAAAATGAGCATTGTCCCAAATGTGGAGAATAAGACCTTTCTTGAAGAACGCAGCTCTTTTCTTTCCTACTTGTCTAAAGAAACCCAAGTATGGCTGGATACGCCTTCTTTGCTCACTGCGGGACTGGACCGATTGATGGAATTGGCTCACGAGACCTACGAACAGCTTGGAGATACCGTGAAACGTGGTGCGCCTACCGAGCTTTTTGTTTCTGGAGATGCTATGAAAAGGGATCTTATGGATTTTAGCCGCATTGAATATGGCAGGGCTCAATGGCACACTAAAACCATAGAGAGTAAGGCATTGCCGCAACGCGCCTTCAATAAAGATTTTAATCTACTTGCGCAAACTCTACTAGATGTTGAAGGGCGAGAAAAGCAGGCCGTATTAATGTGCTCGAATGAGAAACAAGCGGAGCGCTTTAAAGCCATTTTCGAGGATTTAGAACTGAACCCGCAGTACCGTACGACCACTACCGCACTCCATGAAGGATTTGAAGACGAATCTGCTGGTATTTATCTCTATACGGATCATCAGATATTCGATCGCTACCAGCGCTTCAATATTAAAAACGGCGCACAAAAAAAACAGGCCATTACGCTCGAGCAGCTAAACGCCCTAGAGTTTGGCGACTATGTTACGCACGTCGACCACGGCGTTGGTAAGTTTGGTGGGCTGCAAAAGATTGACAACAACGGCACTGTGCAGGAGGCTATAAAATTGGTCTATCGAGATAACGACATTCTGTATGTAAGCATTCACGCGCTGCACAAGATTAGTAAGTTCAACGGAAAGGACGGTACTGCTCCTCAACTTAATAAATTAGGTAGTCCCCAGTGGCAGTCGCTTAAGAAAAAGACCAAAGCAAAAGTCAAGCAGATTGCCTTTGATTTGATCCAATTATATGCGAAACGCAAAGAAGCCATTGGATTCGAATGCGCACCTGATGGTTACCTACAACATGAGTTGGAAGCCAGCTTTTTATACGAAGACACGCCGGACCAAGTATCCGCAACAGAAGCGGTAAAGAAAGACATGGAGCGCCCTATGCCCATGGACCGACTCATATGTGGAGACGTAGGTTTTGGGAAGACAGAAATAGCCATACGCGCCGCATTCAAAGCTGCTGCTAATGGAAAACAAGTCGCTGTGCTTGTGCCTACTACCATTTTGGCTTTTCAACATTTTAAAACCTTCACCAAGCGACTAGAAAGTTTTCCCGTAACAGTAGATTACATCAATAGATTTCGCACGGCGAAACAACAAAGAGAAACATTGGCGAATCTCAAAGCGGGGAAAGTAGATATCCTTATAGGCACGCATAAGTTGGTCAGTAAAACCGTAGAGTTTAAAGACCTTGGACTCCTCATCGTCGACGAAGAGCAAAAATTTGGCGTGGGCGTCAAGGATAAAATCAAGACGTTGAAAGTCGGTGTTGATACCCTCACATTGACAGCTACACCTATTCCACGTACCCTGCAGTTTTCCTTACTCGCTGCGCGTGACCTTAGTGTGATGACCACCCCTCCACCCAACCGACAACCCATTGAAACAGAGTTGATCGGGTTTACAGAAGAAGCCATTCGCGATTCAGTGAGCTATGAAATTCAACGAGGCGGACAAGTTTTCTTTATCAACAACCGTGTGAGCAACATTCAAGAAGTCGCCGGCATGATTCAAAGACTGGTACCCGATGCTCGTATCGCCATAGGACACGGTCAAATGGACGGTAAAAAATTGGAGAAAATCATGCTGGACTTTATGGACGGTAAATACGACGTCTTGGTGGCCACCTCAATTATTGAAAGTGGCTTGGACGTACCCAATGCCAACACTATTATCATCAATAATGCCAACCACTTTGGTATGTCGGACTTGCACCAAATGCGCGGACGTGTGGGACGCTCGAACAAAAAGGCTTTTTGTAAACTGATCGCTCCACCCCTCAGTGCATTGACCGATGAGGCGAGAAAACGACTGCAAGCATTAGAGCAATTCACCGATCTGGGCTCTGGATTTAAGATTGCTATGAAGGATCTTGAAATTCGTGGAGCTGGCGATTTGTTAGGAGGCGAGCAAAGTGGCTTCATTTCTGATATGGGCTTTGATACCTATCAAAAAATTCTTGCTGAAGCCGTAAACGAACTAAAAGAGAATGAATTCAAAGAATTGTACGAGCAACCTGCAAAAACGCAAGGATCACATTTCGTTGAAGACGTTCAAATAGATACCGATCTTGCCCTTCACCTACCCGACGAATACGTCAATAATATTGAAGAGCGTTTGAAGTTGTACCAGCGCATGGGCACCTTGGAACAAGAAGAAGATTTGTTGGTGTTCCAATCGGAATTAGAGGACCGGTTCGGCCCAATTCCGCCGCAAGTCGAGGATCTACTATACAGTCTGCGCATTAAATGGCTTGCGAAGCACATTGGCTTCACTAAAATTATCATTAAAGGCGGTAAACTTATTGCGCACTTTGCAGCTGAAAATAACAGTCCGTATTACCAATTGCCAATTTTCTCGCAAGTTCTGCGCTATTTGCAACTGCACCCCCGAAGTGTTCAAATCAAGCAAAAAGGTGATAAACTCACCTTTGTCGCTCAAAACATAATGCACCTGCAGGGCGTTTACGAAGTATTCCAACGCATTACAACTAAAGAAGACTAAAAGAGCGCATGCTAGCAACCGAATACATCGCCCTTCGCTTAGACGAATTGGCGCTTTACAAAGCTCAATTTGAGCGCGGATTCTACTTTTTAGAAGACGATGAACTCTTCTTTATTCCAGAGGGTGAAAAGTGGTCCGCCATTGAATGTATCGAGCACACAAACTATGTTAATGAGGTGTTCTTGCCCCAATTGACCCAAGTATGCCAATTACCTGAAGCCAAAGAATCCAGCGCATTAAATATGGGTTGGTTCACCAAAAAAGCAAACCGTTGGATGCAACCCTTTACGGGAACTAAATCGATTAAAATCCCTGTACCTAGGAAACTCAGACCAAGACGCTTAAGAGATCCAAATCTGAAAATCGCTCCACAGAAAGTCATGGAGAACTTCATTGCAGATCTCAGTCAAATTGAAAAGCTGGTCCGGATCATACCTAACAGTCAGGATTTATGCAATTCACGGGTAACCTCAACTTTGCCGCCGTTTAAGGTCAAATCCATTACAGCACTTGAGATCATCATCCCACACATTGGGCGTCACCTAGCTCAAGCCGAGCGCATTTTGAAAGGTGGGAAGCTTGCCAAGGACCACATCGAAACGAACCAGGATCTTATTTATCCAACGCGGAAAGCCGAAAAAAAATAATTCCTATTGAGCAAAAAAAAGCCCGGCGCAATGCGCCGGGCTTTTTTTAAATACCTCAATAAACTTAGAGTGCCTTGATCCAAAGTTTGCCTCCGTATTGACCATTAAATCCACTTCCCTGAGCTTGCTTTGCAGCTTCATAGTTGTTGAATTTTAATAAGAAAACGTAATACATACTGTTTCCAGGATCTTGGAACACGTCTGAGCTCACACCTTGCTTACTTAAACGTGCTTGCAGCTTATTCGCATTCGTAACAGAGCCAAATACCCCAGCGGTCACGTAATAACCGCGGGAGCCTGCCTGAACATTCCCTGCATATTGGTTGGGGTCATAGCCCTTAATATTACTCTTCACCGAGCCTCCCTGCGGAGTCTGTGGATAGGTGGTGGCTGGATTCGTATCTTGATTGCTTGAACCGTTGTTTCTACCGCCGTTACCTCCTACTGAGCTAGAATTCATCCCTCCGTTTGCATTGACTGCATTGCTCGCTGCTTCAGATGCGGCTTGAGATGCGGCTTCACTAAGTTCACCCTTAAGATTCTCTTTCTCCGCATCAAAAAGTTCTTTTTGTTGGGCAGAAACCTCATCCTTAAATTCATCCAAACGATCGTTCAGAAGGTCTTCAAGATCGCCAGATTGACGACGCTGGCGGTCTTTGAGCTTTTTAAGTTCATTTTCTAATCGCTTGTCTTTTTTGCTCTCACCAAAAGAATAGCGCAGCATGAACTCGTGCGAATTACCCAATGCAAAACCGTACGTGTTTAAAGAGAAATCATATGCATAACCCATAGTGATGTTCTCCGTTAAATGCACACCGGTATTGGCTGTAACTGCATATGACGAGCGGTAGGCCGCTCCGATAAAGAAGTACTCTTTATGGTTAAACATTAAACCTGCGTCCACCTGCGGAATAGTCACCTCGTTGGCACGTACCGTCACAAAAGGACTTAAAGTCATCAAACCTTTTTGCAAATTCACATCGTACTGTGTATTCACTACATAGTGACGCATATATTGGTACTGGAATGGACTGATCACATAATTGTCTGAAAAGTCGACTTTCGGCGCTAAAATATTAGGTACCGCTGCACCGAATGAGAAATCACCAAACTTGAGGTTAAATCCAAAATTCAAATCAAACTTACCTCTGTTTAATGCAGAGAATAATACCGGATCTAAATCATCCTGTACACGAATGCCACCCACGTTTATCGTATTGTTTACATAACCTGCGCCTAAACCTAAGCTAAGGCTGTTTTGATCCGTAAACTTCACATGCCACGCGTAAGAACCGTAGAATCCTGCACGTGATACAATATCAGTTACATCATTGAACGCATATCCGCTATACCCAAACTTCAGGTCTTCACGATTGCCATTGAAGGCCATAAACTGCGTTTCAGGAGCGCCTTGAATATCGGTCCATTGACGTCGGTTTAAAACTGTAATTTCCGTTTTCCCATCCAGACCACTGAAGGCAGGATTGAATAAATGCGCTGTGTTCAAATAATTTGAAACGAGCGGAAGCTGTTGGGCTTGAACCGCATAACTTCCAACGACTAAGGCAAGTGTAAATAAAAACTTTCTCATGATTAGAAGTTGTTTAAGATGGTTACTGCCGATTTCACCCTGATCTCATTGTTATGAGTAAGTACAAAGTAATAGGTTCCGTCCTCTAGTGTGGATCCTCCATCGGTTGTTCCACCCCAAGCATTATTGTAAACTTCTTGGTTAAACACAGGGGTGCCCCAACGTGTGTACACAGAGAATTCACAATCATCCCCAGCAGTGATACCACTGAGATCTAGGACGTCGTTACGGCCATCACCATTCGGCGTAATAACGTTTTGGATGTTTCCGTACGTATTAGAATAAATGATTGCTGAATCTTGTTCAATCACAAACACTTGTACACTCGCAGTATCCTCACATCCGTTGAGGTCTTCTACTTGGACAAAGTAAGTAATGGTATCTACTGAAGGTAAAGCCTCTGTGCTTGAAGATTGCTGATTGCTGTAATAGGAAGGTGCATCTGCAAACCAATAATAAGAAACTCCACCAGTAGCCGAAAGAACTGTAGATTCTCCTGGAGAAATTACCGGTGGGTTCGCAGAAGCAGAAGCAACTAAGGTATAATTGTAAACATTTAATGTATCAGCTGTTATACATTGATTTATTCCAATGGCTTCAATAACATATTGGCCTGGTACAGAAAGGAAGTTTTGTTTCCCCGTATAGAATCCGCCATTCCAAGCAAAGTTCAATGCATTGCTCTGAAGACTTACCAATACACTGTCGTAAACACAGATACCTAATGAATCTCCAGGCTGAATGAGTAATGATGGGTAATTAACAAAGTTGATGGTCTGTTCGTTCGTAATAAATGAACAGGCTTCATTCGTGATAAATAATCTGTAGTCTGCCGTATCCGCAACAATGGAAGTATCTACCACCATCCACGGCATAGTATCATTAGCTAAATTCAACCAACTGTTGGAACCAGAAGGGTAAGCAATTTGCCATTGGTATTCCCAAGTAGTTCCCAACACAGTGTCTTGTGCAGTCAGAAGTGCTGAATCTGTCAAACACAATGTATTTGAAGGCAAATTTTGCCATGGCCAATTCTGAACTAAAGTTGTTGTCGTAGGTACCGTGTCAACAATTACGGAATAAACTTTCGAGGTGTCCTTGCAGCCTCCTGGCAGAGAAGTAACCTCTAGGTACCACGTGCCGGAGGTATCTACTGTAATAGAACTTAATGTATCGTCTAAAAGCGGATACATCACTGGCTGACCAAAGATGTTCACGCTGTCGTCTTTTAACCACTGGAACTCATATCCCAGAATTCCAGGAGCAGGGAATCCAAAATGCTCTAACGTAGCAATAGTTCCCTTACACATACGGATGGAATCAATACCGACAAAGTTAATACCTGCACCACCCTGCGCAAAAACTGCCGCCGTAGGTAGGTAGGAATTGACCACAGTATCCATAGAATTTGCATCACAGAGATTGGAGCTTACTTCTATCCCGTAAGTACCGGAAACAACTACAAATAGAGTATCCCCTGTTTCACCTGCAATAGGTGCACCTCCACTAAGCCATTGGTAAGTATAAGACTGTCCTGTAGGTGGCGCATCAGCAACAAGTAATGCCGTATCGCCTTCACAGAAAGTAAGCTCACCGGCTTTATCAAACCAATTGTATGCTGAAAAACCGGTTTGAGGATTAGCCCCTATGATTACGTTATTGATGGTATCACTGACTAGAACTGGATTAGAACTGATCATTCGAAATTTGTAAACCCCTTGAGTAGCATTGTCGGGTACAAGAACATCTATTTCATTTCCTACACTCACTCCATAGGCTAATAGAGCAGTAGTACTTACAAAGTTTCCGGTAAAGTTCCCACTGGCATCACTCATCTCTACTGAGAACGTGTTACCAATGTTAAAGGGCGATGAAATATCGAAGCTAAATACGATAGTATCCGCCTGGCAGGCCTGCAAACTCAGGGATTCATTCGTGGTACTTTGGGCATAGCCAGACCAAGCGAATCCAAGGAGTGCAAATGAGAGGAATAATTTTCTCATATCAGGTATTTGGGTTAATAATTAGAGCTACAACAAAAGAAAAGCTCATATTGTTGCTAATTTCGCACTTGAAAAGCAATAACCATGCTACGTTTACTCAATTAAACAGTTATTCTATCAACAATCTACCTGTTATGACATCTATCGAACTCGAAAATATCAAACTTGAGCTTCAGAAAGCTTCGGGTTTACGTGGTGATGCTCTTCAAAAATTTGTAGTTACCCTGCTGGATCAACGTGTATCGTATTACAACTGGACCGGATTGTATTGGATGAATGATCTTAAAAGTCAGTTAGAATTGGGAGCGTATGTAGGTGAAGTAACGGATCATACCAGCATACCCTATGGCAGAGGTATTTGCGGACAAGTGGCTGTTTCAGGTCAAACCTTTGAAGTTCCTGATGTGCACGCTCAAGACAATTATCTAGCATGCAGTTTAGCCACAAAAAGTGAGATAGTGGTTCCCATTTATGCAGGGGAAAAACTCATTGGGCAAATCGATATTGACTCTCACGAATTAGACCCATTTACAGCGCTGGACCAGGAACTTTTAGAATGGACTGCAGCATTTATTGCTGAACACTTGTGATCTTAGGCATTCATTCGAATCGCATCTACCGGATTCAAACGAGCTGCCATCCAAGCTGGCACAAAGCCAGAAACTAATCCAATCAAAGCACTCAAACCTATTCCCACAACAACGTTTGATAGGCTTAAAGCAATTTCAAAGTCAAAGGCTTTAGTTGCGGCATAGGCGCCCAGTGCCACTAAGAAAAGTCCCATAATTCCACCGATCAAACAGAGCACCACGCTCTCAGTCAAAAATTGGAAAAGTACCATGAAGTTTTTTGCACCTAAAGCTTTTTGAATCCCAATTTCATTGGTTCGTTCTCGTACGCTTACGAACATGATATTTGCGATCCCAAAACCACCTACCAATATTGAAAATCCGCCAATGAC
>JAKMEB010000157.1 GCA_022426185.1 Schleiferiaceae bacterium | reverse complement strand
TATTACATACCTACCACACCGAAAAAGTTAGTATTGGGAGCGGATAAAACCATTATTGCAAAAAACCTTGATGTAGAGACCACGTTACGAACCTTTATTGACGACTACCTCGCAGGAAAAGTGAATTAGCACATAAAAAAACCGCAGCCGAAAGACTGCGGTTTTTTACGTTTCTCCTATTCTTTTATTCTTTTCCTGCATCAGCGCAATCTGCCTTCTTTTCAGAACAACATGCCTTCTTCTCTTGAACTACAGCGGTTACTGACTTTTTTGAGCTGCCTTGTTCGTTGTCTTTACTTTCTCCTTTTGGCGCGTTGCAACATGCTTTCATTTCTGATTTTGCTTCCGTTTTACCTGGGTTGCAGGTTTCAGTACATGCATGTTTTTCAGCGTTTTGCGGTTTTTCTTGAGCGAAGGCTACTACGGAAAACACCGCCATTACTGCTGTGAGTAGGTTTTTTTTCATTTTTTCTAGCTTTTAGTAGAAGGAAGTTAATGAATTCCCGTGTTTTACCCCTTGTTTGCTGATTTAAGTTGTTATTTTTGCGTAGAAATCAAAAGAAACAAAATGAAAAAGGTATTTGTATTGGCTTTGGCAGCCGCTTTGTCTTTGACAAGCTGTGTGAGCAAGCAAAAATACGTGGAGCTAGAGACGTTGCAGAACACAACTGCTGACAAATTGAGCAACACCAAAATGGAATTAGCAGCAGCTACTGCGGCTAAGGAGGCTCAGGCTAAAGAATTGGCAGCACTTCGTGCTCAGTCTTCAGGTTTGATGAAGCAAGTAGGTGATCTTACTGCGATGAGTGCGACAAACGCTCAAAACATGGAGAAGACACTTGAGAGCATCAATGAGAAGGAATTATCCATTACTCGTCTTCAAGACGCAATGAATCGCAAGGACAGTGTCACATTTGCCTTGGTGACTTCTTTGAAAGGCGCCTTAGGCGATATGAACGACGAAGATGTTCAGATCAGCGTTGAGAAAGGTGTGGTTTACGTTAACTTAAGTGATAAGTTGATGTTCCGTCCAGGCTCAGATTACGTCAGTAAGGATGCCAAGAATGTCCTTGGTAAAGTGGCTAAAATCATGAACGCAAAATCAGGCTTAGAGATTTTGGTTGAAGGTCATACGGATACTGATCCTATAGCTACGGAATGTGTAAAAGACAACTGGGAATTATCCGTACGTCGCGCAACGAACATCGTTCGTGTACTTCAGACGGAGCACGGTATTGCTGCAGAGCGCATGACTGCTGCTGGTCGTGGTGAGTACATTCCTGTAGCATCAAACGATACTCGAGAGGGTCGCGCTGCGAACCGCCGTACTCGTATCGTTGTTCTTCCTAAATTGGATGAATTCAACAAGATGATAGAAGAAGGTTTGAAATAAACCGGAATAAATTATTCAAGGAGCCCGTTGCGAAAGCGACGGGCTTTTTTTTTACGTTTATAGGAACGATTAAACTTAAACGCTATGAATTATTTTATGATGGGTGGTCCGCTATTCATGAGTATACTCACTTTAATTCTGATCTTACTCATTGGAGCTGCCATATTGAAAAAAGAGGTGAAAGAAATTGGATTGTTGGCGCTGGCCTTCGGGTTCTTAGGTCAATTAATTGGTCTAATGGGTGCTTTTGAAGGCATTGAAGCGATGGGTGGAGTTAGTCAGTCTGTGCTTGCAGGCGGGCTAAAAGTGAGCAGTATAACGTCTATTTACGGCATGCTCATTTACAGCATTGGCTTGATCATTCAAGTCATTAGACGATTCATGAAGTAAGCGGCCTTGCTTACTTCACTGCAGCGAAGTAGAATAAAACGTAAAAAGGCGGCCCATAGGGCCGCCTTTTTAATGAAAAGAAACTAGTTCATTAAGGGCACTCCACGCGTAATACCTTAAGGTAAGCACCGGCACCAGATGAAATTGAATCTGCTATGCCTGCATCCAGACACGTATCTTCAACCGTCATAGCAGAGCTGTTTAATTGGTATACGAATCCGTCCCAGGTGTAATCATCTTCATAAAGATCGCAATCGCAAAATGCATTGCCGCAGGAAGCGAGCATGAGGCCTAGACCGGCCATAAGTAAATATTTCTTCATCGTGGTTTTGTTTTGTTAGTTCAATTTAACCAAAATATTTAGGCACAGCCAATCCTAAGTAGTTATTCCACAGCGCTATTGGGTGCATAGGGCAGTCCGCCTCGCTCAGCAACAATGTCCACCACATCAGTAATATGCACCTTCTTGAAGGATTTTCCGGCCTCTACACCATAGCCCATCATAAGAAACGGCACATGGGTATCGTAGGTATATCCGGTTCCATGTGTAGAGCCATAGGGACCGTAGAATATTGCATTGGGTTGAAGCTGAAAGACTAGGTCACCACTAAATCTACCTTGGTACCCTTGATGCAGCTTTTGGGCGAGTGCTTCTGCACCTGGTCGACGAATTTCATCTGCCGTGTAGACGTGGACGAATGGATCCATCTGTTCCACAATTTTTGCTATTTCCGTTGCATAAGGCGTTGCCCAATCGTTTAGATAGATGTGGTGATTGATAATCTTAGCAACGGCATATTCGTAATTTAATGGAACGTCTAATTCATTTACTATGTGATCGTTGAGTTGAGCAATGACATCCGCATTTGCATAATTGCGGATGTTATAACCGCCATCAGCTAGGTGATTTGGATTTTCACTGCCACCATGATCTGCAGTGAGGTAAAGGATGTAATTCCCTTTACCTACTTTTTTATCTAGTCGGCGTATAAGCTGACCTAATTGTGCATCCAGTTTGAGATACATATCGTGCACTTCTCTCGAACGTACGCCCCAAGTATGCCCGGCATAATCTGGCGAGGAAAAACTTACGCCTAAAAAGTCAGTGAATTCATCTTGACCCAAATCCTCTTGGTCGAGAATAAGTTCCGCCATATCTAGCACTAATTCATTCCCTATAGGCGTATTTTTTAGCATGCTGAGCCCTTTTAATTGGACCATAGCCTCGAGATTGTACGGAAAACTCGAACTGCCTTCATTGTATTTGGGCTCGAACGGATTTTCATCTTCTATACTGTTTGTATACTTACGAGCAGCCATTTCCAATTTCCATCCTTTCTTCATCAACAGCATCGCCTTCTCCCTACTGTTGTATTTTTCTATGTAGCCGGGAAGCTCGTCTTCATAGTAACTGCTAGTCACGAAATGCAACCCACCATCGAGCCAATAAGCACCGTCTGCAAAATGACCGGCAGGGAAAATTGCACCACGATCTTTTACACTTACACCGAAGCTCTTTCCTAGCTTATTGGTATGTAGTTTAATTCCGTCACTAAAGGTGAGCGCACGAAGATTTTTTGGTGAACGTTTACTGCTGCGTTCAACAGTACCTATAGGTTCAACGGTCGTATCCTCCGCACAATACATCTCGTAATTACTCCTACTGTCTAGCCAATCATTGGCTACAATACCATGGTATTTTGGAGTAGTACCGGTTGAGATGCTGGCATGACCAGGACCGGTATAGGTAGGCACATAATTGTAATGTGTGTTCGCATAGCTAAAGCCGCTATCGAGCAACATGCGAAACCCACCGTCCTTAGCAAATTGATCATTAAAGCGAATGAGGTATTCTGCTCGCATTTGGTCGACAACGACTTGTACGACTAATTTCGGTTGTGCCAAAAGGCCACTGAATACGCTGCTAATTAGGATTGCCCCAATTGCTCCTCTAAAATTTCTTTTTTGATGTTGCATGCTTCCCATTCTTCCATTTTGGCTGAAAGTGCAGCCTTGTTCTGTTCGTATTTAGGGTAAAAATCTGGATCCGCCATTAATTCCTTACAGGCTTCAGAATCTGCAAGTTGCGCGTCCCACTCTCCAATAGTCTTTTCTAATTCTTCGATAGCCTCTTCAAGAGAATCTAAGGTACGCGTTTCACTACGCAATTCCTTCTCGAATTGCTTTCGTTCGTTGTAGGGAAGCGTATTTGCATTAGGCACATTTTTTTTAGCTTTCAGCTTCTTGGCTTTGGCCGATTTCGCCTCAACTTCCCGCATCGTTTCCATTTTACGGTATTCTAAATAGTATTCAATACCGCCTAGGAGTGTTTTTACTTTATGGTCCCTAAATTCAATGGTCTTTGTCACCAGACCCTCTAAAAACTCTCGATCGTGACTAACCACAAGTAGTGTTCCATCAAAGCTATGTAAACTGTTTTTTAATACATCTTTACTGTTCATGTCTAGGTGATTGGTCGGCTCATCCATCACTAAAAAGTTAATAGGCTTTAGTAATAACTTACACAATGCCAATCGGCCACGTTCACCACCGCTAAGTACTTTTACCTTTTTGTCTACATCTTCACCACGGAACATAAAGGAACCCAGCATACTACGCGCATGCTTGCGTCTTTCTTCAGGAGAAGCATCTTCTATGGTTTGCAACGCAGTTCTATCACCATCCAGCTCGTCTGCCTGATCCTGTGCAAAGTAACCGACCAACACATTATGGCCCAGTTCTAGAGTACCATCTGAAGAAATCTCCTTTAATAAGGCTTTGACCAAAGTACTTTTACCTTGTCCATTCTGTCCCACGAATGCGACACGATCGCCACGTTCAATTTCAAGGTCGACTCCTTTTAAGACCAGTTTATCGCCGTAACTTTTTCCTACACCTTCGGCTTTGGCTACAACTTTTCCGCTGCGCGTTGCAGGCTGAAACCTAAAATGCATGGAGGAAGAATCTTCTTGATCTATCTCGATTCGTTCCATTCGGTCTAACTTCTTGATCAAACTCTGGGCAAAAGATGCTTTGCTGGCCTTTGCTCTGAATCGTTCAATCAGTTCTTCTGTTTGCTTTATTTCTCGTTCCTGATTCTTCGCAGTAGCGAGCTGCTTCTCCCTTAAATCTGCGCGTAGAGTCAAATACCTTGTATAAGGGGCATTGAAATCATAGATTTTACCCATCATTACTTCAATGGTACGATTAGTTACATGATCCAGGAATGTCCTATCGTGACTCACCACTAAGAGCGTTTGATTGCTTTCACTCAAATGCTGTTCGAGCCACATAATACTTTCAATATCTAAGTGGTTGGTGGGCTCATCAAGCAGCAAAAGATCCGGTTTTTGAAGAAGCAATCTGGCCAATTCCGCGCGCATGCGCCATCCACCTGAAAAAGTATGCAGCGGATTTCCAAAAACTTCTGGGTCAAACCCTAGTCCTTTCAATACCAATTCAATATCAGCATCTAAGCTGTCTCCACCCAATAAACCAAAACGTTCACTTAGTTCGCTCAATTCGTCAATCAAGGCACTGTAGGATTCGCTCTCATAATCGGTTCGTACTTCGAAGGCGGTATTAATCTCCTCAATACGACTATTGATTCGAGTAATTTCATCGAATGCACTGCGCGCAATGTCCATGATACTTTTGTCCATGTCCATTTTTAAATCTTGCCGCAAAAACCCAATTCGGGTTTCTTTGGCTTTGCTCATTGCCCCGCCGTCCAACGAATAATCTCCGGCGATGAGTTTAAGCAAAGTAGATTTGCCTGCGCCATTGCGCCCAACTAAACCAATGCGGTCTCCCGGATTGATCTGAAAACTTATTTCATCGAATATGGCGCGACCACCGAAGAATAGAGATGCTTTGTTAACTGCTAAAATCATTGTGACAAAAGTATCAAATGACCGCGCGACATCACCTAATTTTGCCTTGCATTTCAGAAGAAATACAAATGTTAAAAGGAACTAAGCTTTACGCTATTACACGATCCAAGTGCCCACACTGTATGGAAGGGGATATTTATCCTAATTCAAATCCATATAATCTCAAGCACTTCTCTGAAATAAATGACCGCTGCAGTTTTTGCAATCAAAATTTCGAACCTGAACCTAACTTCTATTATGGGGCAATGTATGTCAGTTATGGCTATACAGTTGCCTTATTTGTAGCGGTATACGTCATTTTTGGGATTTGGATGGACTGGGAAATGTGGCCTACTATTACGGCTTTAGCCGTCCTACTTATAGCCCTTGGTCCGTTGCTTTTCCGTATTGCACGCACGACGTGGCTTTCACTTTTCGTCCATTATGATAAATCGGCCATTGATCATTGGAAAAGGATAAGAAAAGAAAGCAAATAAGGCCATTCTAGAGAACGGTCCTGTCGTCGTTACGATTCGTCTGATCCAGATTCCTTTACCATTCTTTGTGGAAGACATTCCTCGAGCAAAGCCGTACCATACATGAAATGTTCCACTAGCGTCTGTGCTAAATAGGGCGTCATTAAAATAGCACGACTTCCCATACCGTTAAATACCCAGGTTTTATGGTGAGTTGGATGCGGTCCAACCAAAGGTTTGCGGTCTTTAACTGCGGGACGTACTCCAGATTTATGAGAAGTTGTGGCAAAAGAACCACTCCAAACCTTTCGAACATGTTCCTCCAGTTCGACTCGTTTGAGTTGACTGGGCCCTTCGTGGAAACCGTCCCATGCATAGGTTGCCCCTACCAAAGCTTTTCCGTCGCCCTCTCCAATCATAAAGTGGCCCTGATGAATGCATTCTTTTTGCAGATCAGAGTCGAGCTGAACGGTGATGACTTCTCCTTTTACCGGGGCAAAGCCTGAAACATTCAATGTACTTTCATTCAAAGCAGATTGTGCACCTTCGCAAGAGATAACCGCATGTGCAGCCAAAGAGCCATAGCGAACCCCATCGCCATGCGATTCCACCCGACTCCAGTCAAATTCGGCTTCCGTAAAGCCGTCGGTCTCCTTTAATTTGGATTGTACGGCGTTGAGCATAGTAGATACATTCACGCGTCCAGTTTGCTTCATCAAACCCGAGCCGTGATTCGCGATAACATGGGCGGGAACATCAGATACACCCTCTTTAAGGTACGGAGAGAAGGAGGGATGATCAGAATGCGCTGCCCACTGGTTTTGTTCTCCAGCGTTGTGGAATACCCTACGTATAGGCAGTGGCTCAAAGAATGTTTTATCCGTCCAATTTTCCATTTCAGGATAAACCGTATGAAGTGCTTCCATCATAGCATCAGCCTTCCAAACTTTCTTCATCCGTTTCAAAACGACAGGATTCCAGAGTCCTGATGCCACGACGGAACTTTTATTGGCTTTAGGAAGATCATAAAGCTGTACACTGGCACCATACTTCATTAAAGTATAACTCAGCACACAACCGGATATTCCTCCGCCAACAATGATATAATCTACGTATTTCATAAAATAAAAACTCCCGCTACAAAGGTAGCAGGAGTTTCTGTGTTTTTGCTCTAACGGGATTCGTTTAGAAAGTCCACATATCGTGTTCCTTATTCCTCAAATCCTCTTTAATAGCCGCGGCTTCGAGTAATTGATTCATCGCACTATTCCGCTTGTAATCTGCAATAGTTCTGTCGTAGACATTATCCATTTTAGTGATTACCGCATTGAACTTTCGCAAGTGCATGATTTGATCAAACGTTAAGCGTTGGTTGTTGTTCTTTTCATTGTAGGCTACCGAAGTTGCCATGGCGTAACGCGCATCAGGGAACCAAATCCAGAAAGGATTGTAGGTTAAAGATGGATTACGTGGATCACGTACTTCCGGAGCTATACCAATAATTCTATTCTTAAGTTCACCACGTTGCTTGTCGAAATACCAGTCGCTTTTGAGGTGGTATGCTACTACGGCATTAGCTTTAATTGAAATGGTATCAATCGCCAATGGTGGACCGAAGGGATCTTCGGGATTTGGAATGGTGTCGTACGATTCTATTTTCTGACGTACTTCTTCCACTGTCATTGGTAATTCGAAGCGATCATCCAGGAAAATCTCAGTAATAGTATTTTCAGTAATAATACCATCAACTAATACATCCCACAATGCTTTACGATCAGGCATAGGCTTGATCGGGTAGTACATTGGAAGGTTGATTTTTTCACGTAAGTCGATACGCTCCCAATGACGCTCCGACCATAACATGTCGTCCTGACGGAGGTATGGATAGGGGACTACGCGATTGTTGCGATAGTGTTTGCTCAATTCAGGAACAATACCATCATCTGATGGGTCTAATACCTGTGCTTGTGCAGTGTTTCCTAAGGCTAAGCCGAAGAAAGCAAAAATCAATAAAATGGACTTAATTCGTAACATATTAGTTCAAATCAATAGTAATAGGCGCAACCTTCGGCTTTATGCCTTTGGCGGTTGTAGCCTTGATGTTTCTAATAATGACTGGGGTACCTGGCTTAGCCTTATCTAAAGCTGCTTTAGCATTAGATGATAACGAATTTCCTTTACAATCGATAGGCGCAAACGGCGGTACAATAATTTGGAACGCAGTCACACGTAAAGGGAGTTCAAAATCAAAGTTTTGGAACTTGGCGTCAATCTTAGCTTTTTTCAATAGACCGGCAGACATAAGACCTTCAGTCTTGCCGAACACTTCACCAGAAGCTCCGGGCAACTGCTTAACGCGGAATACTTTAGACCCCATGTTTTTAGTTTTGTCTCCGTCCTTAACACTAACGCTAATTTTTAATTCTCCGCCGCGCTGTCTGGTGACATCAGCAATATAACCGTTGCCGGACTTTTTAACTCCAGCACCAGATACAATAAGGTTAGCAGGATCTACACCGGGTACAGAGACCTCTAATGGATTATCTACGCCACGGTAGAGCACGTTCATTTTGGTTGGAGATATAACTACACTCGGAGGTGCTACATTATATGATTCAGAAATCTCATATTCTTTCTTTTCTCCATTTGCCTCGAGGATGATAGTTCCGTTCCATTCAACGGTCCCAGTACGGTTGGCAGGGAATTTAATAGTTGCAACACCGCCGCTTACGTTCTCAGGGTCTAGCGCTTCACCGTTAATCATAAATTCTGGATCCTTGGTGTCGTCAAATGCCGCTAAGAATATCTCAGCTTCATATTCATCTCCTTGAGTTACGAATTTCGATTTTGGCATAACTACAGCACGTACACCTGTAACTTTGATGTCTGATGCATCAATATTTTCGTGCAGGTAACCAATGACGTTGGCTTCAGCAGTACGTATATCACTTTGCATGCTCGTCAAGAAGGTCATAACAGAAATGAGTGGGTAATGCTCAAACTTTGATTTCTCCCAGCTTTCCTTAGCACCATCGTGCATGCGGTCACTTAGGTCAAATGAATTTGAAATTGCTCCAGCTAAAGTTTTGTTGTCACCTGCTTCCTTCACTAAGTAATCACGGAAATCAGCCATGGACGTTTTTAATTCTGTACCACGCTGCTCTACTAGGAAGTAGTTGGCAGCAGCCTCACGATCATCCATCTTCGCAGGCTTACCGGGAACCTCCTCATCTTCACCGCCACCGCGTTCCATGAGCTCAGCTTTCATAGTCTCGATGGTATTGTAGAGAATATCAGATTTGGATTTAACGGCTACTGCTTTGTCTCTCCAAGGTCCGGCCTTCACTTCATTTTCATCTGCAGCTCTATTAAATGCTGCATATAGTGATGCGTTTTGGCCTTCCACAGTTTCAATAGATGCTTCTTGACCAATCATTACCTCATAGAAAGCATCCATGACCTCACGTGATACGTTTAGGGCCAATAGTGCAGTCAACACGAGGTACATCATGTTGATCATTTTTTGACGTGGTGATAAATTTCCTCCTGCCATTTTAGTCTTTTTGTTTCGGGTTAGTTAATGGGATACTTGTTCGTTATCCGATTATTTACCCATGGCAGTAAGCATACCACCGTAAACACTGTTTAGTGATTCTAGGTTGCCTTGTAAGTTCTGAAGTTGCGATGCAAGTCCTTCTGCGCTTGTTGAGGCACCGTTTAATTTTTCCATTACGTCGTTCTGACGTTCTACCTGCGCTGTAGTGTTTTCAAGTTGAACCGCATAGAGTGCATTAAGGTTTTCCATATTGCTGGCCGCACTGTTCAATTGTTCACTGTAAGCGGCTGTAGCACCAGCTGCATCAACAGCACCCGACAATGAGCCTGCTGTTTCACTTAACGAACGCATACCGTCTCCTAAACGCTCTATTAATGCTGAATCAATACCACCATCTTGTAATGCTGTATCCAGTTGCTCTGTAACACTTAATGAACGCTCACCGTCACCAGTTGCTAATTCGGGATATACTAAAGACCAATCGTAATCGGTCGCTGGTTTTTCAAATGCAGAGAACAAGAAGATCACAGCTTCTGTCCCAAGACCAACAACAAGCATGATATTGGCACCTTCCCAGTGCATGATTTTAAATAATGCTCCAAGAATTACGACAGCTGCACCGATACCGTACAATTTTGCCATGAAGTTTTTAAATCTCTTACCGTTTACATCAATTAGTGCCATAATTCAAAAGTTGTTGTTGTGAGTTAATTAGTGATAGGGTTTTATTAAAAGTCTTTAAGATCGCGACCAATAAAGCTTTGAACGGTTCTGAAACCAATATAGCTTTTGGCTGTATCCTGATATTCGTAGTCTCTTGCGCCGAGCTGCATAAAGTAGGCGACATCTTTCCAAGAGCCACCACGAATTACTTTGCGCTTCATCGTTTCAGTTTCATCTTCAAAAGCGTTGTATTGGAATTCAGGAGCGACGTCGCTTGCAAATGCATACGACTGAACATCGAAGGCGGTGGAAGTCCACTCGCTTACATTACCTGACATACAATACAGGTTATAGCCGTTAGGAGAGTAGGCTGTTGTTTTTACTGGATAGAATCCGCCATCTGCAGTTAAATTACCACGACGTGGTTTAAAGTTAGCGAGGTAGCAACCTGCACTGTTCGTCGCATAAGGACCACCCCAAGGGAACGTAGTTAATTCTTCACCACCGCGTGCTGCATATTCCCATTCTGCTTCTGTCGGAAGACGGAAGTCGTGCTCGATCAGTTCACCAGCACGCTTGAGGAAGTCTCTGCGGTATTTACTTCTCCAATTTGCGAATGCGCGGGCTTGCCTCCAGCTTACTCCGACTACTGGATATTCATCGTAGGCCGGGTGCCAAAAGTATTTGTCATGCATTGGCTCATTGAAACTGTACGTGAAATCGTGAATCCATACTAGCGTATCGGGATAAACGTTAATAGTTTCTTTCTCGAAGAAAGAGGCACGATCGCTTTCAGATTGGGTGTCTTTTATATAATCTCTATAACCAAACAATTCACCATCGCCGTCCTGATCTTTATAATCAAATTCAACACGATTTAATTTACTCGCCGCCTTTTGTTTGTTAATCCAAAAGTAGGTGTAGTTCAATTGACGCGTATCTAAGTGTCGGTAACCCAACCACTGCTCTTCAGGAGCGAGGTACATACTTTCAATAACTTCAGTGAATTCAGCTGAAGGGTAGCGGTCTTTGTCCCATTCGAGGTAAGGATCCCAATCCAAACGGCGCATCATGCTATCTGGGTAGTTCAGAGCTACGTATTCTTGAAAGAAAGTAGGATCTTCCATTTCCGCTAAGTCCGTGTATTCAAAGTCTTCAACAAGGCCTTCTGCGAGACGCGTACGCGTGATTGAATCGCGTACCCAACGCACGAATTGGCGGTATTCGTTGTTCGTGACTTCAGTTTGGTCCATGTAGAAGGAAGGTACACTCACTACCTTTGCTGGTGCGGTGTATGAATAAGGTACATCTTCATCATGGTTACCCATGGTGAATGATCCTTGAGGAATGTAAACCATACCATAAGGTTCGCTAGGGTACCACGTTGGACGGTCTTGAACACCGACCAATTCGCCATGATCACTGCTGCCACAAGAAGCTAGAAGTGCGATTGACGCTATCCCTAAGAGGAACTTTTTCATAATATATTGTATTTCTACTTTATTCAATTTTTAAGCAAGCCGCTATATTACAAAAATATAGGGTTTCTATAACTGCCTTTTTCTTTAGGCGGTATTTCTATGGTAAAACAATAACTCATCATGATTTCGTGCGAGCCGCTGCTTGACTTCGCAAGTGATGACGTCGTTAAATCGTAAGAGTATGTTGCACGTAAATCTTTCGTTATTTGATAACCAGCCATGACCGCAAGTGCATCGTATACCCTGTAAGTAACGCCACCCCATATCTGATTATTGTATGTGGCTGCTGCGTTAATGTCTAATTGAGTGGTCACTAAATCTGATTTTATCATCGCTGCAGGCTGCAGTACGATGCCATTGCCTAAGTCAAGATTGTAACCTCCCATCAAATAATAATGGCGTTGTCCGCGGATCTGTGCATTGGCACTTCCCCCGGTAGCATTTAAAATGTCTTTCGTTTCAAGAAGCCGAGTACTGCTTAGTCCGGCATACCACGCATCTTGCTGGTAATATGCGCCAAAAGATAAATCAGTGGCCATAGATGTACTTCCCAATGCAACTAATGAGGGGTCGTTCATTGTTTGAGGCGGTGCCCATACACCAGATGTTACATTCTTATTTCTAAAATCTGCGCGAAGTCCTAGTCCCAATGTTCCTCCCGCAAGGTCCATTTGGTACCCGTAACCTACTCCAAAAGTAATATCTTGAAAGTAACCGATCATGTCATTCGTAAAATTCAATGCTAATCCACCGTGAAGAAAATTCAACGGAATATTCGCAGAAAAGTTCTGTGTGGTAGGTGCATTTTCGAATCCCACCCATTGTGATCGGTGCGCTGCGGAAAGACAAATGGCATCTCCTGCTCCAGTAACACCTGGATTGTAGAAGATTTTATTGTTTGCAAACTGTGTGAACTGCACATCTTGCTGAGCCCAAAGGGCTGAACTGCAGAGCATTGCAAACAGGGCGATACGGGTTTTTTTCATGTGGTTTCGAGCAAACATGTTTTGTGTTGCCGCTAAAGATAGAAAAATTCCCGTGCGAACCACACTTTTATAGGTTAGTTATCACGCTTTTTGCTGGGCTTTCCACCATCTGGAAGGTATTGTCCCGTTCAATGCTTCAGTGTAATCTTCATAATCACAGGGAGCTAGGGTCGTTCTGTTGGAATCTGGACCGCCTTTTGGAATTTCGATCCACCAGCGCCCACTAGAAGGGCTTTTATAGAATTGAACCTCATCCTCGTCGTCAACCAGCACCGTGTATTTTTCATAATGGGCGCGCGAGCCAATTGGGTAGTCTCCAAAGCGCAGTGATACACCTTCGAAAAAATACCACAAGGCGTGCGCGCAGAGGTGTGCGCTTTGACCATTGCGATCAAGTCGTGGATTGTATTCAAAAAGACCTAATTGCGTGAGGCGATCGCTCATGCCAGCATAACGAGTTATAGCACATAGATCTTCACCGCTCAAACCGTGGGGTGACGTGTAAAATGTACCTGGATTGTAGCTTTGGCGAACGGCACTTAAATCTATACTGACGAGGTCGGCGTCGCGCAGAAACGGTTCCGTTTTGGAAATTTGATTTTGTATTTGACCCAAGCGGACCGCTTCGAAAAACAGTTTGTCGATAAGCCCAATCTCTTCAGGGCTATTAAAGTAAGTCTGGTAACCTAAATTAGTGAAGTTGTAAAGGTTGTGAGGCTCTTGAAGTACTAAATGTGAAACGTAGCTCTGGTGATCTAAATCGCGTCCCTCCGAACCGACATCAAGTCGAGCATCAACACTAACAATGTTTACGGTTTGTTCCAGTGAATCGTACCCGCGATAGTTGGCGTAGGTAAGCTCCTGCGAACCTCCAATGGTGATCAGCACAATCTGCTTTTGGAGCAGTTCTTGCGCGATTTCTTTTAATAAAAGTAACGTATCTGTGTGTCGTTCACCCTTGTAGAGATTACCTAGATCGGCAATGCCGTAATCCCATTTACCCTTATAAAGCTGGTAAAGGAACGGCCGTATAGCATCCGCGGCTCCGTCGCAGCCCACGTTTCGATAAGCCCTACGATCTTCTTGTACCCCCAGGATAGCGACCTTGATCCCGTCGAGGTCGGGTAATCCTTCCATTTCAGTATGGCGACGTATACTCCGTCCCAATTGATTGGCGTCCAAAACAGGAAGCGCATCGATTACACTTTCAGGGACGGGGCTAAGATGTTCCACGGGCAAATCATTTACCCGACTAATTTAGAACCTTATTTGCGCTTTGCCCGACGCTTTGAGGGGCCCGCTTTGATAAGTTCTTCACAAGCGGCGCGGTCTAAGGTTTCTGGATCCGTGTCTTTTGGAATCTTAAAGTTTTTTCCTTCAGATTTGATGTACGGTCCATAACGGCCTTTGAGGACTTGGATTGCTGGCTCATCGGTGAACTCAGCAATCGTATTGTTTGCTGCCCCGGCTTCTTTCTCCTCGATTACCGCTATCGCTTTTTCAAGACTTACCGTTTCGGGTGCATCGTCAGTAAGGCTGTAGAATTTCTTATTCCACATCACGTAAGGCCCATAGCGCCCAACGTTTGCTTTTACCTCAAGCTCCTTGTAGTCACCCACGGTACGTGGAAGTACTTCCTTGCGTAAGGCCATTTCCAACGTGGCATCGTAATAGCCAATACCTGGTGGGAGTTTTTTGAAACGCGGTTTAGTTTCCTCGTCGCCGTCGCCGAATTGGAAAACGAATCCATAGCGAGCGAGTTTGACATATACCGGTTCCCCGGTTCCAGGCTCTTCGCCTAAAACACGACTTGCCCGTGCATTTTCCGGTGCATTTTCAATGAGGGGATGGAATTCACCATAAAATTCCTTGATACTTTCTTGCCAGCCGATTTTCCCGGTCGCTACCGTATCAAAATTGGCTTCTGCTTTTGCAGTGAATTGGTAATCCATAATCAAGCCGTAATGCTCCAATAAAAAGTCGGTGACTACTCGACCGATGTCTGTCGGGAATAATTTATTCTTATCTGCGCCGTAGGTTTCGGTATCTAGACGAGCAGAAACACCTTCAGCCGTTGCACTTAAAACATGGTAGTCTCGTTGGTTTCCCTCAAGACTGTCCTTAAGGACGTAATTGCGCTTTTGTATGGTTGAAATGGTCGGTGCGTAGGTAGATGGTCGACCAATACCGAGTTCCTCTAGTTTCTTGACTAAAGAGGCTTCGGTGTAACGCGGGGTGTGTTTCGTAAATCGTTCGGTCGCTGTAATTTCCTTTGAAGTCAAGGTGCCGCCCTTTTGGACTGCCGGTAATTGACCGTCCAACTCGTCTGTGCTTTCGTCGTCCGTTCCTTCTTGATAAACGCGAATGAAACCGTCAAATTTGATGACCTGTCCACGTGCAGTAAAACGTTGCGAATCTGGATGTCCTTGATTGAACAGTTTAATGGTGGTGTTTTCCAATTTCGCATCTGCCATTTGTGAGGCGATGGTGCGCTTATAGATGAGATCGTAAAGTTTTTTCTGGCGGTCATCACCACCTGCCGCGCTTTTTGCAAAGTTGGTCGGACGAATCGCTTCGTGTGCCTCCTGGGCGCCTTTATTTTTAGTGGTAAATTTACGGGCTTGGTGGTATTCACTGCCATAGCTGTGCTCCACATGTGCAGCAATACCGGCGACGGCATCGTTACTCAAGTTGAAGCTGTCTGTTCTCATGTAAGTAATGTGTCCGGCTTCGTACAAACGTTGTGCAAGGGTCATGGTTTGGCTTACGCTAAACCCTAGTTTTCTGCTTGCTTCTTGTTGTAATGTTGATGTTGTAAAAGGTGCCGCAGGACTGCGCTTTCCTGGACGCATTTCCACACTTTCAACCTCATATGTAGCGCCAACACAACCTTCGAGAAATGTTTTTGCTTCCTCTTGCGTTTTGAAATTGGTACTAACATCTGCTTTGAAGCTGATTTTACCATCACTGAAAATACCACTGACTTTATAGCTAGAGGTCACTTCGTGTCCTTCAATTTCTCGCTCTTTCTCTACAATTAGGCGTACGGCTACACTTTGAACACGTCCGGCACTTAAACCGCGTTGAATGCTTTTCCACAGTACGGGGCTTAATTCATAACCCACAAGGCGATCAAGAACGCGACGCGCTTGCTGAGCATCGACCAATTCCTTATTTATCTTACGGGGATGCTCTACTGCGCGCAAGATGGCCGTTTTGGTGATTTCGTTGAATACGATGCGCTCTGTGTTCTCGTCTTTTAAACCCAGACTTTCATAGAGGTGCCACGCAATGGCTTCTCCCTCGCGGTCCTCATCCGAAGCGAGCCAAACTTTGTCGACTTTCTTAGCAGCGGCTTTCAATTCTTTGACCAAAGAAGTTTTGTCTTTCGAAACACAATATTCTGGTTGGAAATTGTTTTCGATATCAATGGCCATCCCTTTATCGCACAAATCGCGAATGTGTCCATAGGAGGATAGTACTTGGAAATCGGCGCCTAGGTATTTCTGAATGGTCTTTGCTTTTGCAGGTGACTCAACAATTACGAGATTCTTTGCCATAGGATGCGGGGAGCATTTTAATTATTGGCGCAAAGTAAAGGCTAAAAATCGGCAACTTTCAACCTCTTAAATAAAGGAGTGGTTTTCGTGGCTTCGGTATTACTACGTAATAGATTTTTTAAAATCGGACAAATTGTCAGTATTGGATGTATCTTTGTACAACCGCAAAAGAAAGTAAAGTTTTGAGCGGATCAAATTATGGAAGCAAAGACAAAGCGCGCAAGCGGAAGGGGTCTCTACGCCGAGGGCGACAAGAACCCGCATGAACACGACGGAACGGTCCTTGAGACCAAAAACCCTACGGGCACCAAGAAACTCTATATAGAGTCGTACGGTTGCCAGATGAATTTCTCTGATAGCGAGATTGTTGCCTCCGTGTTAGGTAAGGAAGGATTTACAACTACGCAGAATTCGGAAGAGGCAGATTTAGTCCTGCTGAACACCTGTTCTATTCGTGATAAAGCGGAACAAACCGTTCGTAACCGACTGAATCATTTTAACAACCACAAGAAAAAGAACCCGGATATGAAAATTGGGGTGCTGGGTTGTATGGCAGAGCGGGTAAAAGGTAAACTCTTAGAAGAAGAAAAATTGGTCGATTTAGTCGTTGGACCAGATGCCTATAGAGATCTGCCGAACCTTTTACAGGAATTGGACGGTGGTAGAAAAGCGGTAAACGTCATTTTAAGTAAAGAGGAAACCTACGATGATATCGAACCGGTACGTTTGGGCGGAAATGGCGTGAGTGCCTTTGTGTCCATAACGCGCGGTTGTGATAACATGTGTACGTTCTGTGTGGTGCCTTTTACAAGAGGCCGCGAGCGTTCACGTAACCCGCAAACCATTGTGGACGAAGTCTTGGATTTATCAAAACGCGGATACAAGGAAATCACCTTATTAGGGCAAAACGTAGACAGTTACTTGTGGTACGGTGGTGGTCTTAAAAAAGACTATGATAAGGCTTCTGATCTGGCCAAGGCCAGTGCAGTGCATTTTGCCGACCTCATGTCGATGGTTGCAGAGGCCGTTCCCCACATGCGCATTCGCTTCTCCACATCAAACCCGCAGGACATGCGCGATGATGTATTGGAGACCATTGCGAAATACAGAAACATCTGTAATTACATCCATTTGCCGGTGCAGTCCGGGTCGTCGCGCATTTTAGAATTGATGAACCGTGGTCACAACCGTGAAGAATACATCGCGCTCATCGACCGCATTCACCGAATCATTCCAGGCTGTGCCATAAGCCACGATATGATTTCTGGATTCCCTACGGAGACGGAAGAAGACCATAAAGAGACGCTAAGCCTGATGGAATACGTGAAGTATGATTTTGGCTATATGTTCTTTTACAGTGAGCGTCCAAATACCTATGCTGCGAGAAAACTGGAAGATGATATACCTGAACAGGAGAAGAAGCGTCGCTTGACTGAGATTATCCAATTACAGAGCAAACACAGTTTATACCGTCATGAGCAAATGGTCGGGAAGACCTTTGAAGTATTGGTAGAAGGAACCTCTAAGAAAAGTGAGGCACAATTGTTTGGGCGAACAGATGCCAATAGTGTGGTTGTCTTTGATCGCCACGATTTTAAACCCGGTGACTTCGTTCATGTGAAGATAAACAGTTGTAC
>JAKMEB010000136.1 GCA_022426185.1 Schleiferiaceae bacterium | reverse complement strand
TTTTTCTGTTATCTGGGTCGTTCCCCCCGTGAAGGGCAATCTCGTCGCCGTAGTAGAGGATTGGAATGCCTGGAACCGCGATATTGAAGGCGTGCATGGCGGCCATTTTTCTATACCCACGCTCTGTAGGTTCTGGGATTTCACGTGTCCAACCGGCCAGCTTGCTGTCTTCACTCATGCTAAGGTGTCCAGAGGCCATGGAAGAGAAGCGCGGCTTGTCCTGATTGCCAGAAATATTACCCATCAAATGGGGGTGGCCGTAGTAAGTCAGGCTGCTCTCTAAAGCCTTACGCAATCGGTCGAATGTGGCCCCCTCTTGCGTGAATGCTTCGAATGCGGCATCGTAGAGGTTGAAGTTGAATTGGGCATCGACTTTACCGCTACCGACGTAGCTGGCAATGAGCTCATCCGAGCCGTAGGTTTCCCCAATTTGGTACACATGGTCATCGCTTGAAGCACGAATTTTCTCTGTGAGTAAACGCGTAAAATTCATCGGAATGTGCTTGGTTGCATCGTGGCGGAAGCCGTCGAAATCATATTCTGTGATCCACACCAAGGCGCTATCGCTCATGAGTTCTGCGACGGTGTCGTTACGAAGTTCGAGGGTCGGCATGAAGGTGTCGAACCAAGTGGTCAGGCGCTCTTCGTCCCAAAGTTGTGTGTTGAGTCTTCCGTCTGCCGTGTATTTGTTGGTGGCCCAATTTGGATGTTTCTGGTACACCGGATGTAACTCATGGACGTGGTTGGCCACATAGTCCAGAAGTACATTTTGATCCTTTGCATGGGCATCGTCGAGGAGCAAATGCAGCTCTTTAGGAGAAGCGAAACGGCGGTCCGGTTTGATATTGCTCACGGGCCAATATCCGTGGTATCCGGAGAACGTACTCACGGGTCCGCCTTGATTCCAAAGGCCCCAAGCATCTTCCGGATTTTGTGTGATTGGACTGATCCAAAGCGTGTTGGTGTGAAGTGCATCAAAATACCCATCAGCCAATTTTTGGCGCATACCCTCGATATCGCCGCCTTGATAGTTGGCACGAGGGTGCACGGTCGAGTCCTCCACCGGCTGATCGTTTCCAGGGTTGCCGTTGTAGAATCGATCCACCATCGCGAAATACATGATGGAAGTGTGCCAATCCTTACGGTCCAATTCCTTCGTATCAATAACCACTTCACCGAACTTTAAAGGGATTAACCAATCCCCACCTTGCTGACCATTTCTTGCCGTATACAATCTGATCCACGCGCGTTCCCAGTCCTTTGCTTCATTTGGAACCCAGATGGACAACCCATCGTCTAATCTATTTACCTCAATAACGCGGTTGTTGAATAAGGCCAAAACCTCCTGGTCTTCCGGAACGCTAGAAAAGCGTAATGAACCTTCGTGTACGAACTGGAAATCAATGGCCACGGGGGCTTCACCGCCGCCGCCTTCCACGGTCAAGATATTATTGAAGCTACCAAATCCATTGGGGACGGTCACCGCATTCGAGGGATCCAATACTTCTTCGCCATTCACGACGAGCTTGTAGGCATATTCACCCGGCGCAAGCACCAACGGCGCTTCCCAAGCGTCGCCGGTCCATTTCAAGAAGGTGGCATCGCTGTTCCAGGCGTTAAACACACCTTTTACCTTAACCTCTTCTCCTTCGAAACCCGGAATACTCAAGGTGATGGCGCGTTTGGCGCCTTTGAAGAAAGGCACGTCGAGATCCTCATTATCTCCGTCAATGTGTGCGACGTTCAGCTCATGCTCTAGGGTACCCGTGATGACTTCTCCGTCGAAGTCTAGGCCGCTTGGCAATTCGAGCAGGCCATTTACATAATCACTTACCACAAAGGCACTTTGGGTACCGTGATGAACGTGCGGCGAAGCCAGATCAGAGGCCTGCATGCGTAGGGGTGCTGAGGGCTGAACGTCACAGGCAGCGAGCGCTGCACTGATGGAGAGTACGGTTAAAAATTTCTTCATGTTCTGTGGGCTAAAAAAGGCGCACGTGGCGCCTTTCTAAGATAGTAACTATTCATTATGCGATTACTTCAGTCGCAGTCGATGCTGTTTTACCTGCGGTTAATTCAAACCACTGGCCGTCCATCGCGAATTTAGCTGGAGTGCCACTCACGTTTTCGATGGTCATGCCTTCGGCCGTGAGGTTGGCTTTGAGTGTTGCGCCTCTCCAAAGGATGGAGAAGGTGAGGCCCTTCCACTTTGCTGGAAGCTTGGGTGTAAAGTGCAACTCTTCACCCCGAATCTTCATGCCGCCGAACCCTTGAACTACGGACATCCATGTTCCCGCCATCGAAGTGATGTGCAAACCCTCAT
>JAKMEB010000120.1 GCA_022426185.1 Schleiferiaceae bacterium | reverse complement strand
TTTCGAGCTTCAATGAAAAGCGATTGGCTGGCACTTGCAATGCCACTACACGTGAAAAAAGGAGCCGTCGTACCAAAAGCAGCTAGGGTTGGAATCGCAGTTCTTGATGGCGTGGTGGGAAACCAATTTGACGGATTACCCAACGTGATCATTTGCGTCGTATTTCCTGCACCACCAGAACCAATAGCAAAATTTAAAGTGCTTGCACTGCTGTATTCTAAAGTAAGTCGACTCGTACCGGAATTCCCTACAGTGTTTGAATTGGGTGTGGTATTGCTGAAGCGGCCCGCATTAGTGCCGGTTGGTGCATGCGTTAAAATGCTTGAGGTTCCTAAAGTAAAACTACTGTAGGCACTACTTTCAATGTATTTTCCACTAACACCTATGGCATCCATATCCCAGGCGGTCAAGCTAACCGCGCCCAAAGTAACAGGAACGGGACTGGCTGCTGTACCGTCTTCTATAAATAGTATGCGGTAAGAGATTTCACCCGGACCAGTCCAGAGTACCGAAGGACTGAAATTAGCAGCCGTATTTCCGTTGTTTGTTCCAGTTGCGTCAAAGTCTGAAATGAGCGCATTGGTTATAGAATTAATGGTAACGATGGCATCGTAGGAAGTGCCGTTGATGGTGACCACATCGTCGTAAACGCATGTCCCTCCGGCAGCAGTCGAAGGATTTGTGGTGAGCGGGGCACTAAAATCTAGCGTTTGTCCACCCGTTGGGACAGCTTGTGAAAATACATCCCCGGACCACAAGAGTAGTGCAAGGACAAAGAGAGAGAAATAGCGTCTTCTCATAGGAATATAGTGTACATCAAAGAGTTAGCGATTTGTCCACTGGCTCTTTAGTTTCCACTAAAGTTACATGCTAAAAAGTTTCGAATGAGACACATTGAGTCAACTTATCAACCAACGCGTGAGCGTTTTGCGAGGTGTAAAAGCCCCTAAAATTTAAGAAAAACGCGAATAAACTTGCGGGGGTTGTATAAATCGTGACATTTGTCACGTTTTAACATACCGCCCTTAAATGAATGAGCAAGAGCGTGCCGAGCACATCAAAGCCCTCAACGAAGCGTTTCGTCCACTGCAACCAGAACAACGCATCACCGCATTATACAGAAGTTACCGCCTTGATGAGGTTATGCTGACCAGTTCGTTCGCTGCCACTTCAGCATATTTATTGCACCTATTTTCGGTATACCAACCAGAGCAAGAAGTTCTTTTCATAGACACGGGCTATCACTTCGAGGAGACGCTGGTTTATAAAGACTATCTCACTAAGGTTTATGGGCTCAAAACACGCGAGGTCCGCGCTGAAGACTGGAAGCACGAATTTACAACGACAGATCAAACCTGGACCAAAGATCCCGACTACTGCTGCACGGTCAATAAAGTTCAGCCTTTAGAGAAACTTAAGGATGAACATAAAGTGTGGGTCAGCGGTCTTATGCATTGGCAGAGCGACCGAAGAAACACTTTAGACATATTTGAAGACAGAGGGGGCGTAATTAAATTTTATCCGCTCCTTGATGTCACGAGAGAGCAACGCGAGGCCTACATCAAGGATCATTTACTTCCTTTTCATCCGTTGCAATCGAAGGGTTTCTTTAGTATTGGGTGCAAACATTGTACGAAGCCGGGAGAAGGACGCGAAGGGCGTTGGAACAACAGTCCAAAAACAGAATGTGGTTTACATTTATAACGCAGCAGAGTTGTTAGAAACGAAAAACCCGGCTGTATGACCGGGCTTTTCTCAACTAACACAATGCCATATTTATGACAAAAATTTCAGCGATCGTACTGCAGGATACCATCGCTTAGTACCACAATTAAGCCCGCGTAGTCCGGGACAGTGAACAGGGTTGCAAAACAAAAACGCATAACCACTATAAAGTTGTTCTACAATCTCTAACGACCTCATAACCATTTAGTTCACTAGAGATAGTCAAAATTTTAAATGACAACGCCCGGTCCATGAAGGACCGGGCGCTGCCGTTCTTTTTTTCATCTAGGGATGTTAAATATTGGAATAGAACACCCTTGTATTTTCATCGACCGGGGCACAACCGTCGTAACGTGTGGGCACGGGCTCGTAGTTTACAACACCATCCGTCGCGGCCTCTTCAGAAGTAAAATAGCCCAGCATCGTAAGTTCCTTTAGGGTGCAGAAGAAATGTGAACCGTCGGCCGCTGCCGCTGCATCATAATCACGCAACAATGCCTCTCGATCTTCCTGGCTTGCCTCCCAAAAAGGTCCGCTCATGATACGTTTGCCTTCCACGGCAATTTCCTGAATACCTGCGTTCAATTTTTCCTGCATATCCGGGTAATAGCAATCGCGAATCATCACATCAATAAAGGCACCAATGCGCGCGTCTCGGGCACCGGCGGTGGCGGTTCTAGGAATGATGGTTTCTGCGATGGCATCGAGGATCGCAAGCCGTTCGGGGCCCGCGGTTGAAGTATCTGGATCAAAAGAGCAGCTCTCTAACAACACTGTAGGAGCCACCAACGTTCCACCAATAGCGAGCGCCATGCGCTGCACCATCTGTCTCCGGGTTAAGTTTTTATCTTCCATAGTATGAGTCTTAGAGGGTTCCTTTTTTCAGTTCTTTCACGGCATAATCTGCTGCTCGTGCCGTCATGGCCATATACGTCAGTGAGGGATTCACACAAGAAGCCGATGTCATTGCCGCACCGTCCGTGACAAACACGTTGGGCGCGTCCCAAACTTGATTCCATTTATTCACCACAGAATTTTCCGGCGCTGTGCCCATGCGAGCAGTTCCCATCTCATGGATGCCCATGCCTAAAGCATAATCGGACTCCCAGCCGGATACGTCCTTAAAGCCTGAAGCCTCCAACATATCCACTGCATCTTGCTTCATATCCACACGCATTTTCGCTTCATTTTCTCTGAGCTGCGCGTCGAAAGAAAGTACGGGAAGCCCCCATTTATCCGTTTTCGTACGGTCCAATTCTATTTTATTTTCATGGTACGGCAACACCTCACCGAAGCCCGTCATACCCATCGTCCAAGGTCCCGGTTTGCTGATGTTTTCCTTAAAATCTGCCCCAATGCCCAGTTCACGAACACCGCGTCGCCAATCGCCTCGTGATGCAGAGCCTTGGTAACCAAACCCACGCAGATATTCGCGTTTGTCATCGCCCCAATTCCGGAAACGCGGGATGTAAAACCCGGTAGGACGTCCACCAAAATAATAGCTGTCTTGATCTCCCTCCCAGGTGCCACTGGCTCCAACGCGGAAATGGTGATCCATCAAATTATGGCCCAACTCACCTGAGCTTGAACCCAATCCACCTTCCCAAACGTCTGTTGCACTGTTCATGAGAATCCAGGTGCTGTTTAAGGCAGAGGCATTCAAGAATACAATGGGTGCGGTGTACTCATAGGTCATGTTCGTTTCCGCATCCAACACCACCACACCCTTCGCTTTCTTTCCGTCTTTATCGTAGATCAATTCTTTCACGATGCTGTGCGGACGCAACGTTAAATTTCCAGTGGCCATTGCTGCTGGCAGCGTAGAGGCCTGTGTACTGAAATAGCCGCCATACGGGCAGCCCAACCAACATTTGTTCCGGTATTGACATCCCGTCCGTCCATGGTGGGGAACGGCGATGTTTGAGGTGCGGCCAATAATTAATCGGCGCTTTTCATCGAATGATTTCCGAATGCGTTCCGCCGCTGTTTTCTCTACACAATTCAAATCCATGGCATGCAAATACACACTATCTGGCAGCACATCCATATCCTCATGCGAGCCGCTTAATCCAGCAAACTTCTCCACGTGAGTGTACCACGGTGCCATATCGTCGTAGCCTATGGGCCATGGTGTGGCAATGCCTTCTTTTTCATTGGCTAAGAAATCTTCTCTATTCCAGCGGTAGCTTTGACGTCCCCACATGAGAGAACGACCGCCTACGTGGTACCCGCGGTACCAATCGAACCGTTTCTTTTCCGTGTAGGGACAATCTTGATCGTCCACCCACCAGTCCGGGTTCAGTTCATTCAATGCGTAGTCTCTTCTGAGCACGGGGTTGCGATCTTCTTGTGCGGTAGTCGCCCTACCGCGGTGTGGAAATTCCCAAGGATCTTTATTGGTGTTGGTGTAGTCTTTAATGTGCTCCACGTTTTGCCCACGCTCCAGCATCAAGACTTTCAGTCCTTTTTCTGTGAGTTCTTTTGCGGCCCATCCTCCTGAAATTCCGGATCCAACGACAATAGCGTCGTAGTGCATTTTATCCTCTGCCATAGCTTAGTTCTTGTGGTCTTTATTATCGTATAAATTCAGTAAAGCTGCGTGCCATACTTTCTTTCTTAGGTGCGGTAAACAAGTATTCTAGGGCTACATAACCTTCGAACCCTGTACTTTCTATTGCGGCCATGACTGCCGGGTAGTTGATCTCCTGGTCGTTCCACGGTTCGTTGCGGCCGGGTACTCCCGCCACATGGTAATGCCCGTACCACTGGTGGTTCGCCTTGATGTTTGCCACTAAATTGCCCTCCATAATTTGCATATGGTAAATATCATAGAGTAGTTTAAAACTGGGGCTGTTCAATTCGCGGGCCAATTCAATACCCCACCGGCTGCTATCTGCCATATAATCTGGATGGTCTACCAAACTATTGAACAATTCCATTTGCAATACGACGCCGTGGGCTTCAGCAAGCTTAACCATAGGCTGCAACGCTTTGACGGCTTGCTCCAATCCTTGCGCTTCCGTTAATCCACGTCGGTTGCCGCTGAAACAGATCAAATTAGTATACCCCGCTTTCGCTACCCGTGGAATCATTGCCCGGTACCGCTCGTGCAGCACGCCTTCAAATTCCTCGTGAATAAAACCGTCCACCAGGTTGAGCTCTGCGCCGTTGCACATGGAGCTGTCCAGTCCGTGCTTTTTTAAATGGTGCCAATTTTCCGGCCCCACTAAATCCACCGCTTCAACACCTTCTTGAACTAAATAACTGCAGAGATCGTCCCATTCCAGGTCCTCTACCGTCCAGTGGCTCACACTTCGCTTGTAGCCAAAAAGTCTTTTTTGTTCTGTAGATTGGCCTCCCATCTCAGATCCGGCTGCCCAAAGCGCACCCGGTGCCGCCGAAGCTGCCCCCAAAGCCAGTAATTTTTTTATGTGCGAGCGCCGATCCATTCTAGGCGTGCTTTTTTCGAAT
>JAKMEB010000081.1 GCA_022426185.1 Schleiferiaceae bacterium | reverse complement strand
GTTTACGGGTTCAACTAATGGCTGGTATGTTCTGAACAGTCGATCCCAAAATATAAATACCCCTCCAAAGTTTTTATCTAAATACAATTCATTGGAGCCATGATGCACCTGGTGATGCGCTGGCATTACAAAGATCTTTTGTAAGTAAGGAATGGTATTTATAAACTGAGTATGAAGGTAATATTGATAAAAGGCATTCAAATAACTACTAAGAATGACATATTCTACAGGCAGGCCGAAAACGACTAAGGAACAATACATAAAACTTCTTAGGATAAACCCTAATGGGCTTAATGCGAAATTCACACTTAGATTGAATTCCTCACTATGGTGGTGAACTAGATGTATTCCCCACATGAGCGATATTCTATGCCCTGCAATATGAAATATGTACCAAATGAGATCTAAGGCGATGAACGTTATTACAAATACCCACCATGTTTTGGGCAGTGTTTCGAAGAAGGCAAAATTTAGTGATTTGTGCAGTAGTAGGATTGATTTTTCTGTTAAGTAAAGTCCTAATAAGCGTTCGACAAATCCTAACGAAATATTCAAAGCAGTCTGCTCAAGCGTGATTTTCATCTGATGCTTTCTAAGAAAGTAGACTTCTAATAGAAATAAAAGTAATCCTAGCGGTACTAAAAAGGGTATGAATATCGCACTCATGTTTTCAAACGATTGATCTTGAATAAAGTAGTTATGACCTTCGTTGAACTAGAAGCGGGGAATTCTCATTTTATGAGTAAAAGCGAACATTTACCCAGTAAAATATTCGTTAGTGTGTCAAGGTAGACTGCTTGCTGAAACATAAGGAAACATATTTCCTGATTAAGCATAGAGAAAGAAATCAGTCTTAACGTAAACATAGGCAGCTGATAAGCAAAAAAAAGTGTGTCGGACGATACCGCACTTTTTATTGTTTTATATTTCCGATTCTTAAAATGATCGAATATGTATAAATTTCTAAAAACAGCTGGAATCATTGCTGTTTCAGTTTTGATGGCGACCAGTTGCTCTGGCCCTGGTGAAGTTCATGAATACGCTGTAAATGATCTAGAGTTTAGCCTTGAAGGTCCTTTATTTGCAGGTCCAAACGGCGCACAAACTGAGATTTCAATTGATTTAGCCGATATTCTAGGTGAAGCCTTTGAAGAGGGAATGAGAATCAGCGATGCCCGTTTGAAAACAGCTACCGTATTTCCTCAAGACAGTTTGGGTTTTGCTCAAATTAATGCCTTTGTAGTAGCCTTCGCTTGCGATAATGAGGATGTGTCCATGCAAGAGGCAGCAGTTAAAAATCCATTAGAAGAGGGTGCTACTGAGGCCGTATTGGATGTAGCTGCTGAGGCCGAACTTGGTGAAATCATGGAGGACGGTAAAGTATACGTAGTATTAGATGCGGATCTCGCAGAAGATTACTGGGACGGCAACCGCGACTTTAAATTGAATTTTACACTTGAATTAACTATAAAATAGAAGACCATGCTTCGTAAATTAACATTCTTGGCAGTTTCAGCTGTCATAGCCTTTGGAACATTAAGTTTCGATCTACAACAAGAGTCAGAAAATCCTGGAGATAGGCTCGTAGGTATTTGGGAGCCATCAAACGGCCGTTCGCGCATCAAAGTTGACCGTATAGGAAATAAATACTACGGTCGCGTAGTATGGCTTATCGAGCCTAATGATGCCGATGGAAGCCCAAGAACAGATATTAATAATCCGAATCCAGACCTGCGTAATGTCCCGTTACGAGGCTTCCGGATGTGTAAGGACTTTGTTTATCAAGGTGATGATACCTGGTCAGAAGGAACGTTATATGATCCAAATAATGGATCTACATACAGCGGTACCATTAAGATGAGCGACGATAACACTTTGGACATGCGCGGCTATATTGGCGTGGAGGCCATTGGACGGACGGACGTATGGAAGCGTTTAAAAATGCCTTCAAAAAAGAAGAAGTAACTCGTGTTGCGCAATCTTTTGAAGTTAACGACGGCGACAATCGTCCTTACTTCGACACCAATCTTTGCTCAGACAGAGACGGAATCAACAGATTCTTATGACGATATTGATTGGAGTTTATACGATGACCTAGGCTTTGAGGATGAAAGCGTCAAGCGTTATGCCAATGCTAAGATTGAAGGACTTTCTCCAGCAAAGCTTATCTCATTTGGATATGATTTCCAAGGGCCATATACTATTAAGGCAGGGGATATGAACCTAGCTGACGGAACTACCATAGTAGGTGGAGAGGCGCTACAGGTGAACTCAACAGCGGGTATTCGTGCCGGATTCAACCTTCCAGTAGTTAGCCAGACCAATCTTGTATGGCAGATGGGAGCCAATTATTGGAACACTTCCTATAATTATGCTGAAGCGCCATCCGCTTCAGATAATCCATTGCACCAGACGCTTTCTGAGAATGGACTTCGCACATCAGGAGTTAATACGACAATTTATAAGCCTCTGGATGAAGAGCAGTTTATCCTTTTTCAAGGGTCTGCAGATATGAGCGGCACCTATGGTTCTTCAATGATGCCTGCACAATATTTTAAATATTCGGCGGCTGTATTATGGGGTAAGCGTCCTACAGAAAAAAAGCAGTGGGCTGTGGGTGTAGCCCGTACCTATCGCGTAGGGGAGTTAAACTACATTCCGGTCATCTTATACAACAAAACGAGCGCAAATAACAAATGGGGTACAGAAGCATTGTTCCCAGCTCGAGTGCACGTTAGAAGAACAATTAACCCTCGTAACATGGTATTCTTGGGATATGAGTTACAAGGTCAGTCGTTCCGTATGTACGAGAACCTGCCAGGTTTTGATATTCGTGATGAAGATTTGGAGATCCGCCGCGGAGAAATACGTGTCCGGGCCGTATACGAGTTCTCACTAAAGAACTTCATTTGGATGTCTGTTCAAGCCGGTTACCGTATCAACTATCGTTATGACGTTGACCGCTTAGTTTCAGGTCCAGATATTTACCGTGCATTTGGTCTGTTAGACTCTCCAGATTACGCACAGCTTAATGCTCTTACAAACCCATTCTATGTGAATGTGAGCGTTAATTTAGTCAGTCCTTAACTAGGCATATGCCATTATTATTCATTAAACGCCCCGTTAATCCGGGGCGTTTTTTTTATAGCGTAAATAAATACTTTGTAGTTTCTCTTTAGGCGTTAATAGTCTAACAGATAAGTCGTTTTTTCTCAAAAACAGAATACATTCTATTATGCGAAGAATTGTTGTAGCATTATTACTCCTGAGTGTAATCTGTGCATGTTTAATCTATTACCTTAAGTCTATGGCTTCTAATCAGAGAATTGAAGAATACCCTTATGAAGTACTTAAAACATATAACAGTTTTGAGATTAGGCGATATGAAGAGGCTCTTTTTACATCAATACGATTGAATAGTACTTCTTATAAACAAGGTTCAAGCAGAGGCTTTTCGATTTTAGCGAATTATATTTTTGGCGGAAATGACCGTAAACAGAGAATTGCAATGACAAGTCCTGTAGCTATGACTTTGGAGGATAATATGCGCGTTATGTTCATGATCCCTCACTCTTTGGAAAGAGGTGATATGCCACTGCCTAATGAAAAGTCGATTGATTTTGTTAAAGAGCCTGAAAAACTATTGGCAGTTATAAACTTTGGTGGTTGGGCAAATGACAAGAAAATCGCGAAGTACAAAGCTCAGTTGATAGATACGCTTGTTAAAGAAGGGATAGCGCATGAGAATAAATTCTTCATTTTTGGTTACAATCCCCCTTATGAGATATTTAACAGGCGCAATGAGGTTGCTGTTGAAATTCTTTTTGATTCTATGGAAAGTGAAAATTCTACCCAAATGAACAGTATCAATAGGTAAAATCAATGTTTAATGATAACCTCCTCGGCTGGTAGTCTTCGACGCGGACCCCAAAAGCCGTGTTCTTCTCCTTTGCCGCAGCCTATGACCATATTGATTTCCGCGCGAAGTGGTAAACCCAAAATCTTCTTTACTCTGTTCGCATCAAATCCTTCCATGGGGCAGGTGTGGAATTCTTCGGAAGCCATACTCAACATGAAGTTTTCTGCTGCAAGTGCTGCGCTTTTATGCACGGTTATTCTTTGTTGTGCGTGTCCCTCTGCTCGATAAATTGGTCTAAAAAAGCCTATACAAAAGGAGAGGAGTCTCCTATATAAACCTAAAATACCTAAGCCGTCATTCATGTAAGAGAAGGGCATGAGTTTGGTATAATAAACTAACCTCATTCTTATAGATTTCGCATCACGACCTACGCGCTCTGCATCCTTTAGAATAAGTTCTTTGTGCCATTTAACGCGCTTGCGCCATTTGTCTCTTCTAGTAACGATTACTACCAACTCTTGCGCAGTTTTTGCTGCACTTTGGTTGAGACATGCATGAATTAATTTCTTTTTCTTTTCCTCATCGCGTACCCAGTGGAACTCCCACAGCTGCATATTGCTGCTGTTAGGAGCCAATGTAGCATGCTCTAAGGCCTTTTCTACAACATCAGCAGGAATTGGCTGGTTCGGGTCGAATTTTCTGTTAGAGCGTCGAAATTGAATGATTTGATCAAAGGTCATAGTTTAGGTCTTTAAGGCATTACTCTGCCCCAATTGGCTAAATGGTGGTGCCCTTCATGCTGCGATGGTAAAATGTTCTTGTATTTGACTTCTCCGTCTTTTAAGATCCATAAAACACTAGAGTTTTGCTCCTCGATGTAGTAACCTCCGCCTGGTAAGGCATCCACTAGACTCTCAGTGAATGAGAAAATCTCGTTCTGCGTGAATACTTCAGGATAAATACGTTCAAAACGTCCACTTTGGAGGTAATAGCGTTGAACACCGGAATATTGCTCCTTTACCATTATGCGGTTATTCGCTAAGCGATGAGCATCGGATCGTTCTCCCTTGAGGGTTTGCCCACTGTTGTTAAAGAAAATGATTGTTGAATCAGATTCAATATCAACATCGTGCTGCGACATAAAAGGACCTTCGATCAATTCGACGACTTCACCGGTCGAGGGACGGAAGTGCATGATCCATGAACTTGTCCGGGAGGAGATGAATACATCACCTTTTTTCATAAATGGACCGTCCTCTAAGACAGGCTGAATATCATTAATGTGCAAGGGGTCGCCTGGGGAATCGGATTTTATAAGTAAGTAGGTCAGGTCGTTTTCAATTAAGATTTCAGTAACGCTTTTGTGGTAAAGAATACGTCCTGAAGTCGCATCAAATTGGGTGATGGTATTATCAATAAACGGGAATTCGCGCCCGTCAATACTGAACTGGGCTCCATAATAAATATGCTCCCCGTTGTCTTTGTTGTACGTGTTTGCCCAAAATGTATGGTCGGCACCCAAGTTAATGGCGTGATGATGTGAGATCGTGTCCTGTTTCCAGAGGCGCTCACTGTCTTTATCTATTTTTATCAGTCCGGTAACGCCATTCAATGAATAGATGAGGCTGCTGTCTGGGAGCATGAGCGAGTGCATGATCCTATTATGCGGATTGGCTAGCCGATCTACGTTCCATGTTTTTAACTCTTCGCCGGTCTTGAGATTTTTAATAACGATTTTACGCTTCCAATTCGCTGTAGCATAACTCATTAACACCTTTACATCTTCATCTAAAGTATTGATAGGCTCAAAGTCTTCAGGCGACGGGATAAACACAAGTGGCAGCCGTTCAACTGCTGCTTTTGCGACTAAAATACGATCGGGTAATGTGGAAAAATAGGTAACGGCGCGGCTCACCTCATGAGGGATCCAATCTTTACCCTTTGTGTTTTCTCGTACGAGCCAACTGAATAAACACAATAAGGTTAATGCGATTACTGAATTCGCTAAAAACAGTGGGAGCTTGCGAAGTAACGATTTAAGCATTGTGCAGGATTAAGCGTACAAAGGTAAACGAATCGTGATTAAATCTCTAAAATGAGGCCTATGGTTGGCAATAATCGTCCAGTATCACTGGATATGGTTTTCACTGAATAAGCATCCGCATTCGCCGGATCTAAAAGAGGCGTTCCATTTTCATCTCTTTCCACAGTTAAATAGGGCATTAGTGGAATAGCAGAACTGGTGAAATTTTGAAGATCTAAGAACCACGTTAAGCTGTAGTTTTTCTTGTTGTAGGTCTTATCTAATCGCACATCAATGACACTATAACTAGGAAGGCGTTCGCCCATGATGTTTTGACTGTCAAATATTCCGCGCTGTAGTACATCCCAGTTTGTTCGTGTTGCACTCAGTTGGGAATCAAACGGCGTATACGGTGTGCCAGTAGCCCAACGGTATTTTGCGCCGATCTGCCAACCTTTGCCCCACACTTTACCTAGGACAAAATTTACATTATGTCGATTGTCCCATACCGTTGAAAGCCAAGGGTTAGCGTCGTTCAATCGAGTGTCACTGTGGCCGTAATTGTAACTCAAGGTCCACCAATACGTACCTTTTAATTTTTGCTGTAAAAACAATTCGAACCCGTAAGAGCGACCTTCGGCATCATCTGAACTCTCTTGATCGCCCACCGCAACATATGCCCCAATAGCTTGTGAGAATGATTGTTCGTCGTCCCTCAGATAGGGCATGTTATTGTAGTATTTATAGTAGGCT
>JAKMEB010000080.1 GCA_022426185.1 Schleiferiaceae bacterium | reverse complement strand
TCATAGATATCATGGCAGATCGCGATGGCCGTGAGGCTTATGCAGCGCAGATGTATGAATTTAGAAAGCGTAGAGGATGGACCATGGGCGAATGCCGATCAAAAATCAAATCGCGTGAATACTATGGCAACATGATGTTGCGCGATGGCAGAGCGGATGCATTGATTAGTGGATTAACCGTCAAATATCCTACAGCACTCCGTCCTATTCTTCGACTCATTGGTATGGAAGAAGGAATGCGCAAAGCAGCAGGAATGTACATCTTGTTGAGTAAACGTGGTCCAATGTTCTTTGCCGATACGACGATCAACTTAGATCCTACGGTTGAAGATCTGGTACAAATGGTATTGAATGTTGCGGATACGGTCAAACGAACGAACATCACGCCAAAAGTGGCCTTGTTGAGTTATTCTAACTTTGGTTCTTCAAACGGGCCGGATGCGCGTAAAATGGCTCAGGCCAGTGCCATTCTTCGTAAAGAACATCCCGATTTGATTGTAGATGGTGAAATGCAAGCAAATTTTGCTTTGGAACCGGAATTATTGAAGGAGAGCTTTCCGTTTTCCGACCTTGTAGGACACCAAGCGAATGTTTTCATCTTCCCAAATCTTGCGGCAGGGAACATTACCTATAAAATGCTCCAGAGCTTTGGTGCTGCAGAAGCCATTGGTCCCATGTTGATTGGAACAAAGCACAGTGCACATGTATTGCAATTGGGCGCATCAGTGCGCGAGATTGTAAACATGGCTACACTGGCGGCTGTTGATGCACGCAATAGAAAAGTGAAGAAGGGCTAGCCTAAACTGTAGAGTAAAGGGCGGGAAGGCGCAGCGTCATTTTCAATAGGCGCTACCTGTAGCAATAGGGCATAAGGACCATCAGTCACTGCCTGTGGTATATGTGCTAGTTCCGTTATGGTACGATGCAGAGAAGTCTCTGGTTGAGGTCCCCAAAAGGCATGGTGGCAAGCGAGTGCCCCGCCATCTTCTTCCTGATCTACACTGGGTTGGTCAATAATCAAATGATCGATGCCTTGCTCACGAAGAAAGTTTCCAATCGCAGCCTCAAGAAAAGGCCAGTCGGTTCCACTATGGGCTTTCGTCGTACTCTTTTCATCGTGACTTGTTCTGAATATGATAGATTTCGCTGCATAGGTCCAGCCCTTTTCTTGCGCCTGCGTCCATACTGTTTGGAAGTCTTCAAAGCGAATGCATCCGCCTTTTGGAAGCACGGTAAGGACCAGTGATTTCGTCATGAAGTCGCGAAAATGCGCATTGATGCTGTGTCGTTTTTCAGTAATATGTCCGGCAGTCTCTGTATGCGTTCCGTGGGCATGCGGATTGAATTGTACGTTGAAAAAATTAACACTTCCACCTTCTGCAACGCTTCCTGTCCAATCCCCCAATACGACAGGTGAAAAACTAGGTGCTTCGATATACCATGCTCGTGCAACATCACTGACGGCTAGACTTAGATCTGCGATAGGTTTTGAAAAGTTAACAGTCAATTTCATAATACGCTTTAGCCCCAATATCTTTACTGGGCTGGGTTTTTGATGAATCCTCAAGATACTCTGTTTTCCTCGAATAAGCGCTTTAGTCCCCTTCTGTGCTTAAAAACAGGTCTGCTATAATGGCATCGCTTTGCATCCATTGATTAGGAGGTATCGAAAACCCAGTTCGAGTACATTTTAAGCGTCCCGTACTTTCCGCTTTTTGGACGCTTTCCCTTACCATTGCTTCAAGCGATTTTTCTAGATGTTGAGGCAGGTCATTTTCCCAATCGAATCCTGCCGCTGTTCTTAAACGTACCATCAGGCGTTCATTCAGTAGATCGGTTAAAGAAAGTTGCTCGCTAGGAACTTCCGCACCCTGTCCATACAAGGTATTGTTCGAAACATTCCACCAACGCTTTTTGCCATCGAAAGAATGTGCACCCGGTCCAATACCCAAATACGGTTGGCCGCTCCAATAGTGACTGTTGTGCCTGCTGTATTTTTCTGGCTGCGCGAAATTGGACAGTTCGTATTGGTCATATCCGTGTACAGATGCCCAGGTGCGTAAAGCCTCAAATTGTGCAACAACAACTTCGTCTGTAGGCATGATGGTTTTTCCTGATTCCACATCGTGGTGGAGCACGGTTTTCTCTTCAACAGTGAGTGCATAACAGCTCACATGCGGCGGAAGGTAGGTGGCCAATTGATCCAATTGTCGTTTCCAACTTTCAATCGTACTCCCCGGCATTCCGTACATGAAATCCACGCTGTAATTATTGATTGGACTAGCTGCGATCCATTTTAAACATTGTTCAGAATGTGATGCATCATGCGCTCTGTTCATGGATTGCAGTTCGTCGTTGTCGAAACTTTGCAGTCCTACACTTAATCTTGTGATACCCACAGAGTGCCAGGCGTCCAATTTCTCTGGAGTAATATCATCTGGATTAGCTTCGAGAGTGATTTCTATCGAAGGCGAAAAAGAAAACAACGATTGTGCTTCATCGATGAGGCGAGAGAGATCGGTCAACTCTAAAACACTAGGCGTACCACCTCCAAAGTAGAGGCTGCTTATAGTTCTGTCCTTCCAAGGCTGCTGTTGCGCACGAAGGGACAATTCAGAATACATGGCTTTAAGCACCGCCGGTTCTGTGGAGCGTTTTGTTGAAAAATGAAAATCGCAATAATGGCAGGCCTGCTTACAATATGGGATGTGCAGATAGAGCGTGGTAGGGTTCATCGAGCGAGCGGGAGCGTAATTTTAAATGTCGTACCGTCAGCGGGGGCACTGTACTCTAAACTTAGTTTACCACTGTGGTATTCCTCTATGATGCGTTTAGCAAGACTCAGTCCTAAACCCCATCCGCGGCTTTTACTGGTAAATCCAGGTTCAAATATCTTACGCTGATCTGTGATAGGAATCCCCCGTCCGGAGTCTTTTATAAAAATAAATACACGACCCGATTGCACTCGTTTTTCAATGGTTATCACGCCGGAGCCGTCCATAGCGTCAGCAGAATTTTTAATCATGTTTTCCAAGACCCAACTAATGAGCTGCTGGTTGTGACTGGATTCACTTGATCCCTCGATATCAAGTGCTAACTCAATTTTTTTACCCAATCGACTCCGCAAGTAGGCTACAGTCTTTTCAATGGTTTCATCGAGATTTTGATCGGTTCGTTCGGGTTGGGAGCCTATTTTACTAAATCGGTCGGTAATATCGGTTAATCGGTCAATGTCTTTTTCCATTTCACCAAAGGCTATTTCCGTTGGATATTGCTCTTTCAAATACCCCAACCATCCCATTAGTGCACTAAGCGGGGTGCCAATCTGATGCGCAGTCTCTCTCGCCATACCGGTCCAGACTTTATTTTGCTCAGAGCGTCGAGCATTTGAAAATGCCATGTAACTAATAAGCATATATACGCCTATCACACCCAGTAGAATCAATGGGTAAAAACGAAGCTTAGTCAGTAGGTTGGAGCCTTTATAGTAAAGTAAGTTGATTTGTCCATCTGCATAAGAGTTTTCTAAAACACTGCCACTAGATTTGAATTCTTCCAGTTTCCGGGAAAGATACTTTTCTGGATTACTCTCAGGCGTGTTTAGATTTCGGTAAGCGATGATTGTTCCTTCATTATCTGTCAGAATAACCGGAATGGTTTTGTTGTCTTGGATGATTTGAGTGTAAAAACTAAGATTGGCATCGTCTTCAGCGAAGAATACCGCTTCAACTGCCTCCGCCCATCGTTTGATCTTAAGCTGTTCCTCTGCTCGTAATTCTTTAAGGAAGGATTCCGTATAAAACAGAGAGGCAAGGCCAATGATAGTACCGAATGCAATGAGTGCAATCTTCCAGTGAATTTTTCGTGTATACACGTCCCAGTTCATAACACTAAACTAGCGCTTTCTTTCCTACATTTGCCTTTATGTCCCGTGCATTAGTCATAATACCAACCTACAACGAAATTGAAAACATCGAAAAGATGCTTCATACAGTCATGGCCTTGCCAGGAGCGTACGAGGTGTTGATTGTCGATGACGGTTCGCCTGATGGCACTGCAGAAGTTGTTCGACGCCTAATGGACGTTTATGCAGGACGTATTCACCTTGAAGAGCGAACTGGAAAACTAGGTCTTGGTACCGCTTACATACATGGATTTAAATGGGCTTTGACACGTGACTACACTTTTGTATTTGAAATGGATTGCGATTTTTCACACAATCCGGAAGATTTACCACGTTTGCTCGAGGCTTGTGAAAACGGCGCAGATGTGAGCATAGGCTCACGTTATGTTCAAGGCGTAAATGTGGTGAATTGGCCTATGAGCAGAGTGCTATTGAGCTACTTCGCCTCTGTTTATGTTCGTTTCATTACTGGAATGCCGATCCAAGACGCGACTGCTGGTTTTAAATGCTACAAGCGTGAAACTTTAGCGGTGATTGATTTTTCAAAAATCCATTTTGTAGGTTACGCTTTCCAGATTGAAATGAAATTTACAGCTTGGCGTAAAGGACTCGTCGTTAAGGAAGTCCCCGTTATTTTTACCGACCGTACAGAAGGGACCAGTAAAATGTCTAGCGGCATCATCAAAGAGGCCATTTTTGGTGTTATGAAATTGAAAATTTGGAGCTGGTTCACCAAACCCTAAATAACCCTTACCTAGTAAATGTTGAAATCGTATCTCATTAAAAATGCCCGCATGGTCAATGAGGGTAAGGTCTTTGAAGGCGACTTACTCGTTGAAAACGGGCGAATTGCAAAAATAGACCACTCTATTGGCCCAAAAAACGGCAATGTGACCGTAATTGATGCGGATGGTAAATTCCTTTTACCTGGAATTATCGACGATCAGGTTCATTTTAGAGAGCCGGGTTTAACGCACAAAGGAGATATATATTCGGAATCTCGTGCTGCTGTTGCTGGTGGTATCACCTCTTACATGGAGCAGCCCAATACAAAGCCTGCGGCTCTTACGATTGAGGAGCTCGAAAAAAAATATACGCGTGCTTCTCAGGTTTCTTTAGCGAACTACAGCTTTAACATGGGGGCGTCGAACGACAATCTCGAAGAATTGAAAAAGGTGAGCAAGCGCGATGTTGCGGGGATTAAAATCTTCATGGGTTCGTCCACTGGTAACATGCTAGTCGACGAGCAAAAGACCTTAGAAGGGATCTTTCAATTGGACCATCAGTTGATTACTCATTGCGAGGACGAGGAAACAATCAAAGCCAATTTAGAACGGGCTAAGGCTGAGTTTGGTCAAAACATTCCTATGGATCAGCATCCCATCATAAGAAGTGAGGAGGCGTGTTATTTAAGCTCTTCTACAGCGGTTGAATTGGCCAAGAAATACAACAGTCGACTTCACGTATTTCACATCAGCACTGGGAAGGAGACCCATCTGTTTTCAAATCGCAAACCTTTAGCGAAGAAGCGTATTACAGCTGAGGTTTGTGTCCACCATTTATGGTTTGATTCCAGTCAATATGCGCAAAAGGGCAGTCACATCAAATGGAATCCGGCAGTAAAGACCGCGGCGGACAGAGATGCGCTTTGGAAAGCGTTACTAGACGACCGTTTAGATGTAATTGCAACGGACCATGCGCCACATACGTTAGAAGAAAAGGCAAATACCTACCTCAATGCACCCTCCGGTGGCCCTTTGGTTCAACACGCCCTTCCCGCAATGATGGAACGCGTGCACGACGGTACGTTTACCATCGAAAAGATGGTTGAAAAGATGTGTCACAATCCAGCGATTTTATTCCAAATGGAAGAACGCGGCTTCTTGCGCGAAGGCTATCATGCAGACTTTATTTTAGTCGCACCTAACCAACCTTGGAATGTGAACAAACAGAATATTTTATCCAAATGTGGATGGTCCCCGTTTGAAGGAACGCTATTCAAAAGCAAAGTATCACATACGTTTGTTGGCGGTCATCTCGCCTTTAAAGAGGGGAAAATAGACGATAGCGTATTGGGTGCTCGTTTAGTGTTCAATAGAGCGTAGAAGATGGAAAGATTCGGGTATTATTTAAAAAGCATAGTGTTCATCCTGTTTCTAGGATGTTCTGCGCCCGAAGTGCAAGTTCCTCAAAATGTTTTGACACAGGCTCAAATGATATCGATCATGGTGGATATCCACGTCATTGAGGGCGCGAGGAACGGCTCCATTATGTTAGGCGATACGAACGGTATTGAAGACTACTATGCTAAAGTTTATGATAAACATGGCATCACCGAAGATCAATTCAAATCCAGCTTTGCCTTTTATAGTGATCACCCGACGATCTTCATTCCCATTTACGAAGAGGTCTTAGACTCGCTCAAAGCGCACGGTACAGTATTAGCAAAAAAAGGGGTAGAAATCGACGATGAAGACTAAAGCACCATTATTTGTCTTGGTATTATTTATGGGTGTTTTAAGCGCTCAGGAAAAACCAGGCCTGTACTTTACTTGTGCTTCGGCTGAGCAGTATCCAACGCGCATAGCTTTCGAAGTGCTTGATGCGAACGAGCAGAGACTCGCAGTAGGTTTTCAAGAGATCAATTCACTAAAAGATACGGTATACGTTGATGTGAAATTACCTGAACGCTTTATGGTCCAGGTCTATGAGGATGCGAACCGCAACGATAAACTGGACCGAGGAATTTTCAGCCAACCTCTTGAGAGGTATGACTTTAGCAACAAGGCGTGGGTGTTTTTAGGTAAACCAGATGTTGCTGATGCTTTAGTGCAGCGTCAAGGTCCCGCTCACTTCTTATTGTTTGAACTTAAAGATGTCTTAGACTAGCGATTCTAGGAATTCATTCACTGCTGCGGAGAAAGGTTCCCGAGCCTCTGCATGCACCCAGTGTCCTGCATTCGCAATGGACTCAATTTGCGCCGCTGGGAAATGATCTAAAATACCATCTTCATCCTCGTCGTTGATGTAGCCACTTGCGCCGCCAGCGATAAATAGAGTAGGGCGATCAAAATATCCAAATTCTAAAGGTGTGCCCACTTCTTGCAGCTGGTCTTCTAGCGCATGGAGATTGAATCGAAAAGCCAATTTTTCTTTGGTTATCCAATACAAACTCTTCATAAAGAATTGACGAATACCCGCATTATTCACACGTTCTGCAAGAATGTTGTCTACAGCTCCGCGCGAATGAACCGCATCAAAATCAATAGAGTTCATTGCATTAATGTATTCTTGGTGGTGTATAGGATAGGCCTTTGGTGCAATATCTACTACAACTAATGCTCGTACGCGTTCAGGACGACTCACGGCAAAATGCATGGCTGTTTTTCCACCCATGCTGTGGCCTAAGATGACCGATGTATTCAACCCTTTTGCATCCATGTAGGCCTCCAGATCAGCGGCCATTACCTCGTAATTATGTTTGCCATGATGTGGCGACTTACCGTGGTTACGTTGGTCTACGGCATGTACTTCCCAACCTAAGCCAGCCCAGTGTTTTGCGTGGGTCGCCCAATTATCCCCCATGCCAAACAATCCGTGAAGAATAATCAGAGGTGTACCTTCGCCATACACTTTAGAGAATAACGGAACTACTTCCATGAGGTCGGGTTCAAACAGTTTCTGTACTGTTGAATGGTATTGTGAAGTCCTAAATAAAGTGCATCAGCGATCAATGCGTGACCAATGCTTACCTCGTCTAGAGTGCCATGAAGCTTCTGGGCAAAGAAGCTGAGATTTTCTAGGCTGAGGTCGTGCCCGGCATTCACTCCTAAGCCAATGCTCTTTGCAAAGGCTGCGCTGCTTGCATAGGGAGCAACTGCGGCGGCGCTATCTTTCGCATAACCGACGGCATAGGATTCCGTGTACAATTCGATACGATCTGCTCCCGCAGCTTTTGCTGCAGCAATCTGTTCTAGATCGGTTTCAATAAAAATAGACGTTCGTATGCCCGCTTTTTTAAAGGTTGCAATTACATCAGTGAGAAGCTCTTTATGTGTTATGGCATCCCATCCTGCATTTGAAGTGAGGACGCCGGGAGGATCTGGTACTAAGGTGACTTGTGCAGGTTGATGCATGAGCACGAGGGTTATAAATTCTTCGTTTGGGTAGCCTTCAATATTGAACTCCGTGGTTAAGGAAGGGGCCAATTCCGCCACATCGCCGTAACGTATATGACGTTGATCGGGCCTTGGGTGAACGGTAATGCCTTCCGCCCCAAATCGCTCACAATCAAGGGCAACTTTTAGCACATTAGGTACATCGCCGCCTCTCGCGTTACGGAGGGTGGCAATCTTATTGATATTTACGCTGAGTTTTGTGTGATCGTTCATGGGGGCAAAGCTAAAGAAAAGGGCTATGTTTGTTATCAAATGTTGCAAGAAACACTACATACAGAACCCATTAAAGGGATCCTCTTGAAAACAACAATAGCGGAGGCTTTGGAGTTCATGGAAGATCTAAAAATTAGCCATTTGCCTGTCATCACGAATGATGGGATGTACGCTGGTATTTTAAGCGAGGACACCCTTTATGAAATGGACGATGATACGTTACACATTGGAAGCGCACTGCGTCCCGCTTTTCTGCCGCATGTCCAGGAAGGGGCACACTTCTTTAGAGTAATGGAGGTTTGCACGCAACACCGAATATCACTAGTCCCCGTGGTGAATAAAGAAGGATACTACATGAATTCGTATCTATTATCTGATATTTTAGAGTTTTTTAGAGGGACACCTACATTACTTCAAACGGGTGCCATACTCGTGGTAAGTATCGCAGCAGATCAATACAGCATACTAGAAATTGCACACGCAGTAGAACACAATGATGCCAAACTCTTAGCGTTGTGGATGACGCATCAAGCAGTCGAATCGGCATTACAAGTAACGCTGAAAGTAAATTTAGAGCATACCGCACCCATAATCAAGAGTTTACAACGCTACGGCTACGAAATAGAAGGTATCTTTGGCGATAAATCGTACGAAGCAGATTACCGCGAGCGTTACGACCATTTAATGAACTATTTGAAGTACTCATGAGAATAGCACTCTTTGGACGCACACCCAAGCCCGCTAATCTGCCTTATCTAGAGGTTGTATTAGAGAAATTGGTTGAGGAAGGTGCAGATTTTGCAGTATATCATACCCTGGCCGGAGCGTGCGACCAAATCAAAGCAGAAGAGTTTCCTGAGATGCATTTTTCAACCTTTGCAGACGAGGAAGAATTGGAAAACTTTGATCCGCACTTCCTCATTTCTTTAGGTGGTGACGGTACCATCCTTGATGCTACGGTTCTTATACAGAATAAAGACATTCCTATTTTAGGGATTAATATGGGCCGATTAGGCTTTCTTGCCAATGTTGCAAAAAGCAATATTGAAACCTCACTGGATGCACTTTTTAGCGGCAGATTCCAATTGGACTTTCGTTCGCTATTGCAAGTTCGCACCTCTTGTAATCGCGTAGTCAAGCCAAATTTCGCGCTGAATGAAATTACCATTGCTCGGAAAGAGACGACCAGTATGATTACGGTACACACTTATCTGAATGGTGCCTATTTGAACAGCTATTGGGCGGACGGCTTAATTGTGAGCACGCCAACCGGCTCCACCGGCTACAGTTTGAGCTGTGGCGGCCCGATCATCATGCCCAACAGTGAAAATTTTGTGCTTACTCCTATAGCACCACACAATTTGACCATGCGTCCCTTCGTTATCTCTGACAACAACACGCTTCGACTTCGCGTAGAAAGTCGAGAAAACGAATTTTTAACTTCATTAGACAGTCGCATTCACAGTTTTGATACCTCAACGGAACTCTTCATTCAAAAAGCCGATTTCCGTATTGCATTGGTGCAAACAGAACTGCAAGATTTCCCTTCTACCCTTAGAAATAAATTAAGCTGGGGCCTAGATTACAGAAATTAAATCATGAAAAAAGTCCTCTTTTATTTCCTGCTCTTTGGCAGTTTTTCCCTCCACGCCCAATTTTATGAGCTTGGTGCGGGCGGCTCAGGAACGCTGTTTCATGGCGATGTTGGCGCCGTTGGAACGAACGCGCAAGGGGGATATGGTTTTTTGCCGAACCAACCTGCAGGGCAAATCACATTGCGTCGTCAGTACAATTGGCATTGGAGTACACGAATGAACTATTACCGCGGTTATGTGGGTGCGTCTGACGCATGGGCAAAAGACGATTTCAAACTCAATCGAGATATAGCATTTCGTACAGAACTTACTGAGTTTAGTTACATGACCGAATTTAATTTCTGGCCTTACGGAACGGGTACGAAATTCAAACGTTCTTTTTATGTTTTTGCCGGGTTGGGATTGACATTTTACAACCCTCAGGGTTTTTACCAAGACCAATGGCACAACCTTCGTGAATTAGGAACAGAGGGACAGCAGACCGATTTGAGTGATCAACTCTTTTATGGCAATACGACCCTTACGGTACCATTTGGTTTAGGCTATCGTCAAAGTTTAGGCCGAGATTTTAGTATGACTGCAGAGATCGGCTGGCGCCGTTACGGAACTGATTATATGGATGATACCAGCGGTGATTACGTAGATGCGGCCGCTTTGGAAGAAGAGCGAAATCCAGTTGCAGCCTATTTTTCAAACCCCGGAAACGTCACTTATTCAAATGGATTGGCAAGAGGCACTGCTGAACAAGCAGATTGGACTATTTTTGCCGGACTAACCCTATTTTATAATCTAAGTCCTCGAGATGAACGCTGCAGTGGATTCTAAAGTTTTTAAAGCTAATCGGACCAATGCCGGATTAGACCCTAAGCAAATGCCTAAGCACATTGCGGTCATTATGGATGGCAATGGTCGATGGGCAAAACAGCAGGGTTTTATTTCTCGTGTGCGCGGTCATGAAGTAGGTGTGGAGGCTTTAAGAAGAATTACAACGGCCTCCGCAGAATTGGGCTTGGACTACCTCACGGTCTATGCCTTTTCAACTGAAAACTGGAACCGTCCCAAGACAGAGGTAGATGCATTAATGAACATCCTGATGAGCGCTCTGGAGAAGGAATTACCTACTTTGATGGACAACAACGTACGCCTTTGTGCCATTGGAAATGTAGATACCTTACCCTCAAAAGCAAATAAAAAGTTAATGTCCGTTATTCAGGCTACGGCAAAGAATGATGGATTAACTTTGACACTTGCGTTGAGTTACGGCTCACAAGATGAAATGGTACAAGCCATTCGCAAAATTGCTCTTAAAGTCGCTGATGGGTCCATACATCCATCAGATATAAATGAATCGGCAGTGGAACAACATTTGTTTACTGCCGGAATGCCGCATCCGGATCTCATGATTAGAACAAGCGGTGAGCAGCGAATAAGTAATTACCTATTATGGCAACTGGCTTATGCAGAATTGTATTTCACCCCAGTTCTTTGGCCCGATTTCGACGCATCCGGTTTGTACGATGCAATTGCGGCTTTTCAAAAACGCGAACGCAGGTTTGGTCAAACCTCACAACAGTTAACGTCAGAATAAAGACATGAAAAATACCCTTTGGGCACTGCTACTTACTCTAGCTTCTTTCACCACCACTGCACAAGTGGTTCAAAACGGTGATTTTGGCCTTATTCCAGGAATTGATTACGAGGTTGCCGGCATTACGGTAAGCGGCGCTCAGGATTTAGATCCAAACGTGGTAATCATGTTGACCAACATTCGTGTCGGAGATAACATTCAGTTTCCGGATCCGAAGATTTCAGATGCTATTCGTACGTTATGGCGCCAGCAACTCTTTGAAAATGTTTCTTTCAGTGTCGTCAATAAGAGTGGTAAAAAAGTCTACCTCGACATTCAGTTGCTGGAGTTGCCTAAAATGAGCAAGTATTTCATTACCGGCGTGAAAAAATCTTGGAAAGACGACATTCGTGAAGAATTGGATTTGCGCACAGGAAAAGTGGTTAATGAGAATTTGGTGGTCATGAGCCGCAATAAGATTCGGTCTTATTTTCGTGAAAAAGGCTATTTAAATGCGTCAGTAACTATTTCACAAGAACGCGATACTACATTCAATAACGCAGTCATTCTAGGGTTTCGCGTTCAGCCAGGTCAGCGCGTCAAGATTGGAGAAATTGCTTTTGTTGGAAATGAAGCGGTAGCAGATAAAGTCCTTTTGAAAGCAATGAAGAATACGAAGATGAAGGGTAAAGCACTCTTCAAAGTATCGAAGCTCCGCAAGAAGGAATACCAGGAAGACATGCGTGCCTTGGTAGCGAAATACAACGGTATGGGTTACCGCGACGCACGCATCATTCGGGATACAAATTACCGCGTAGACGATGAACTCATCAACATTGAAATCACATTAGAAGAAGGCCGAAAATATTACTTTGGAGACCTCTCTTTTGTAGGGAATACAAAATACGACACCCCCTTACTACGAAGCATATTAAAAATCAATCGTGGCGACATCTACGATAGCCAGCACTTAAACGAACGCGTGAGTTTTGATCCAAATGGAAATGATGTTGCATCTATTTATTTGAACAACGGATACCTCTTCTCACAGGTGGTGCCCATCGAGAAGAACGTTCAGAACGACACGATCGACGTCGAGATCAGAATCCAGGAAGGTCGTCAAGCGACTATTAGAAAGGTGAGCATTACTGGAAATGAGCGTACGAATGACCATGTGATTTACCGCGAGGTAAGAACGCGTCCAGGAGATTTGTTTTCAAAAGCAATGATTCAGCGTACCATCCGCGAGCTGTCACAATTGGGTTATTTTGATCAAACTCAGATAGGTGTTAATCCTGTTCCTGATCCACAGACCGGTACAGTAGATTTGGAATATACAGTAGTAGAGAAATCAACTTCTCAGCTTGAATTGCAAGGCGGTTGGGGCGCCAACCGTGTGGTCGGCACCCTTGGTCTTAACTTTAATAATTTCTCCGCAAAAAACATCCGTAACAAACGCGCTTGGCAGCCTTTGCCAACAGGCGATGGGCAAACCATCAATATTCGCGCGCAGTCGAATGGACTGTATTTCCAGAGTTACAACGCCTCATTTACAGAACCATGGCTTGGGGGTAAGAAGCCGAACAGCTTCACCGGAACCATTTACCACAACGTTCAAAGTAATGGAGTGCAGGCCAGCGATCCGAACCGCCAGAGTTTGTTGATTACAGGTATTAATTTTGGTTTAGGACAGCGCTTGAAGTGGCCTGATGACTATTTCACGCTGTACCAGGGATTGGAATTCCGTCGCTTTAATTTGAACAACTTCCCAACTGGTTTCTTGAACTACAACAAGGGGATTTCAAACAACGTCAATTATAAATTCACGCTTGGCCGTAACAATACAGATGTGCCAATTTTCCCGACGCGCGGTTCGCAGATTAGTTTTGCAGCGGAATTGACCCCGCCATTCAGTCTGTTACGCGACGATATTGATTACAAGAGCCTTTCATCTGAAGAGCGTTTTAAATTGGTGGAATACCACAAATGGAAATTGAACGCAGATTGGTTCGCCCCAATCACCTCAAAATTAGTGATCCGTACGCACGGAGAGTTTGGTTATTTAGGCAGCTACAACAAGGATTTAGGTTTACCGCCGTTCGAGCGTTTCTATGTAGGAGGGGATGGATTAGCGAATTTTGTGATTGATGGTCGCGAGATCATAGGTCTCCGTGGCTACACCAACAATTCCATTACACCAGGCGGTGGAGGTGCACTCTACAACAAATACGTATTTGAGATGCGTTACATCATAGCGAATAATCCTTCTGCCCAAGTATTCCCACTCATCTTTATGGAGGGTGGAAACAACTACGACAATTTCTGGGATTACCGCGCGTTTAACTTGAAACGTAGTGCAGGTGCAGGTTTGCGTATTTACATGCCTATGTTTGGTTTGATGGGTGTTGATGTGGCTTATGGATTTGACCCTGAGCCTAATGGCGCAGCTGCAAGTGGGTGGCAGACGCATTTCATCATTGGACAACAGTTCTAATTGAAGTACCTTCGAGGCCGTGAAAAACATAGGATTATTACTTGCTGTTCTCTTTTCAACCTCGTTGCTTGCGCAGCGCTATGGAGTCGTTGATACGGATTACATCTTAAAGAATCTTCCAGAATATGCTCAAGCGAAGGCGCAAGTTGATCAACTAAGTACGCAATGGGCCGGAGAGGTAAGTGCGGTGCAGAGTGACTTGCAAAGCTTGAAGGATGCGTTAGCAGCCGAACAAATTTTGCTGTCGCCGGAAAAATTAAAAAAACGCGAAGCAGCTATTGCGCAAAAAGCAGAAGAAGTGCTTGCTTTGCAACAGAAATATTTTGGACCAGAGGGTCTGCTCTTCGAAAAGCGGACGCAATTGGTTCAGCCCATTCAGGACAAGGTTTTTGGAGCGGTTCAGGCATTAGCCCAGAAACGTAAGCTAGAATTGGTTCTGGATAAAAGTGCTCAAAGTGGTGTACTCTTTGTCAAAAAAGAGAAAGACTACAGCGAGGAAGTTTTGAATAGTTTAAAGAAATAAATCGAAAGAAAATGAAAAAAGTAGTACTCGCCATCGCCTTGAC
>JAKMEB010000070.1 GCA_022426185.1 Schleiferiaceae bacterium | reverse complement strand
CCCTGCTGCAGAGCCTATGATTAAGGCAGAACCACCAGTTCCCGCGCAGTAAGCAAGGAATTGCCAAAAGACACCGTCTTGCATGAAAAGGCCGTCTGCAGCGACTTCATACATTCCCATTGCAGCTGCAACCAAGGGGACGTTATCCACGATGGAGGATAACAGACCTATAATAATGCTAACAATGAATACGCCTGTTTCAGTATCTGTACCGATGCTGTTGTCTAGTGCTGCGGCGAGGTCGCCTAATTGGCCCATACTTTGAAGCGAAGCTACAGCTAGTAAGATTCCTAAGAAGAATAAGACGGATGGAGTATCAATTTTTTGCAAAACACCTAAGGGGCTCAAATGATGTTTTACTTCCGCCGGTTTTCTCCTATGCATTCGGTCCGTTATGATCCAGAGTACACCCAATGAGAGCATCATTCCCATGAAGGGAGGCAAATGTGTTACCGTCTTAAAGATTGGAACAAAAATGAGCCCGGCAACGCCCGCGAAGAATACAAAGTTCCGTTCAAAAGGTGTAGTAGGATCCGTATAGTGTTCTGCGGTTTCAGCTTTTAAAGGACGCTGAACATTCCCTTTTAGGCGGAAAGAGAGAATGGCTAGTGGTGCCAGGAGCGTGAAGAGCGATGGAATAATTAAATCGGTCACTACTGCGACAGCCGTAATCTGTCCTTTTATCCAAAGCATAGTGGTGGTCACATCACCAATAGGCGACCAAGCACCACCGGCATTTGCAGAGACTACCACCATACCGGCGAAGAACCATCTGTCCTTTTGATCGGCAATCAGTTTTCGTAGCAAACTCACCATAACAATGGATGTGGTCAGGTTGTCTAGGGCTGCAGAGAAAAAGAAACTCAGGATACCAATGATCCACAGAAGTTTCACCTTATTCGTGGTCTTAATTTTATCCGTAATTACAGAAAATCCTTCGTGGGCATCAACGAGCTCAACAATGGTCATTGCACCAATCAAAAAGAACAGTATAGATGCTATTTCACTCAGATGATGAAGTAATTCACCTTCGACTTCATGTACGTGATGGCTTGCAAGAACATAAAGCGTCCAGGTAACGACACCCGTAACTAAGGCAGCGGCAGCTTTATCAATTTTTAATTGGTGTTCAAACGCAATAGCAGCGTAGCCGAGAACGAAGACGACCAGCATTAAAGTGTAGATCATTATATCAGTAGTTTCAGAGCGTTAGTGTATGCCTTAAAAGTAATAAGGTTTGGTTGATTATCAATAGCGTAAACGTCACGAAGTGCATTGTGAATGGTACTGGATACGTCTTCAAAAATCGCTTCATCTTCAACATGAGCATCCTCTTGCATTAAGTAGCCGAAAACGCGTGCCATTCCGCAATTAGAAATGAAATCGGGAATAACGGCGCATTTGGAATCTGCGAGCTCTGCAATAGGACCATAGAAAATTTCTTGATCGGCGAACGGTACATTTGCACCTGAGGAGATGACTTCAAGCCCGTTATCAAGCATTTGGGCTAATTGCATTCTGTTGACCAGTCGCGAGGCGGCTGCCGGAATAAAAACTTCAGCGCCCATTGACCAGATTTGCTTGTTCACTTCTTCAAATGAAAGCATATCTGTCGCTGCCAAAGCGTTGCCTTCCTTGCTGTCAAAGAGATGAGTGATTTCGTCAAAGGTAAAACCTTCCGGCTTTAACAGTCCACCTACTTTGTCGATAATACCAACCACCTTAGCACCCATTTGGCTTAGGTAGTAGGCCGCTCCAGAAGCCACATTACCCCAGCCTTGGATAATCACTCTTTTTTGGGTCAGGTCGCCACCCCAGATCGCGTAAAAATGTTCAACACTCATGGCAGTCCCATAACCCGTTATTAAATCTCCAACTTTGAAGGTGCCAACCTTCGAAGGAGTTAGACGAGCCGCATTAACAGACAGACTTACGCCATTTTGCAGTTGTTTGATTTTCCGAGCCTTCGCAAATTCTCCAGGTTGGTAATGGCCATTGAGAACACCTTCTTGTGGGTGCAGAATACCCAGCTCGCTTGTGATCGGAATCACTTCAGTTTTCTGATCTACATTGAGGTCACCTCCGGTACCGTAATAATTCTTGAGAAGTGGGTAAACGGCCTTGTACCAGCGTTTTAGAACGCCTTCCTTCCGAGGGTCGTTTGGATCAAAATCAATACCGCTTTTAGCTCCGCCTATTGCAGGCCCGGCAACGGTAAATTTAATTTCCATGGTTTTAGCCAGTGAAAGGACTTCGTTTTCTGTTAGTCCTGGACGCATTCTTGTGCCTCCGCCTGCTGCGCCACCTCGTAGTGAGTTGATTACAACCCAACCTTTGGCTTCTGTTTCTGAATCGTGCCAGTGGAAGACCACTTCTGCGGGGCGCTCCTCAAATGCGCGTAGTTGTTCTTTCATGCGAAACTCTGTTAAATAGGGACCGAAAGGTACGTTTTTAGGGGTGAAATACCGCGCCAGAACTGTGCCATATTCCACTCCCTGTGGTGGTGCCAATGACATTTTCTCTACCCATGAAACGTTCGTACCCAAGCAATGCGAAAACTACGGCTTCCTTAGCCTCGATGATTGTTTTTTCCGGTACTACAACGGGTACGTTATTATCCTCAATGGCTTGCATGAGCGTTGTATTGAATGCTCCGCCGCCCGTAACTAATGTTTTTTTACCCTTCAGTTGATGCGCGATTTGATCCGCCATATGCTGGACGCACGTTGCTAGAGCATCTTGCGGAGCAAGCAGATCTACGTATTCGATGAAGTGTTCATCAATCCATTCTTGTCCTAAACTTTTGGGTGCGGGTAAGTCATAAAACGGGAGGCTGTTTAGTTGGTCCAAGACCCATGGATTGATGCGACCTTGACGTGCGAAGTACCCGTCTTTATCGTAAGCATGACCCAATTCATTTGCGAAAAGGTTGAGCACTCTGTTGAGAGGGCAAATGTCGAATGCCTCAGAAACACCATGGCTGAGCCGTGGTGCTCCTATACTGCAGTTAGCAAACCCACCTAAGTTGAGTGCCGCATCATAGTTCCCAAAGAGTTTGTGATCCCCAAAAGGAACGAGCGGGGCACCTTGACCGCCCAATAATACATCTTGAACTCTGAAATTGGTCACTAGCGGAAGTCCGGTAGCGGTAGCAATTTCTGGCAAGCAGCCGGCCTGGAAGGTATGTTTCTGATCGGGCCGATGAAAAATAGTTTGGCCGTGGCTCGCAACTAAATCGATGGTGCCATCAAAATCCATTTGAATAGTGCGAATGACTTCCGTGGTCCATGCCGCGAAAGCAGTCGATGCTTCGTCACTTAGATCCTTATTTTCATAGGTGGCTTCAATACAGTTCTTTAATTCCTTGGGGTAGGGTAAGCATTTGAAATACAGTAGTTTCCATTCTGTTTTGGGGTCCTTTGAGAATTGCACTACAGCGGCATCCATCCCATCGAGTGAGGTTCCGCTCATTAAGCCTAAAACATTGACGTGTGCGTTGTACATTTGCAAGACCCAATAATAAACAGAAAAATCGATGAACTTCAACCTATCTGAGGAGCATTTGATGATTCGTGATGCAGCGCGCGATTTTGCGCAAACCGAGCTGTTACCCGGAGTCATTGAAAGAGATGAAAAGCAGGAATTCCCTGCAGAACAAATTAAGAAACTTGGCGAATTAGGCTTCATGGGCATGATGGTGTCACCTGAAAGTGGTGGTTCTGGAATGGATACCCTGAGCTATGTTCTGGCCATGGAGGAATTGTCGAAGATAGATGCTTCGGCGTCTGTTGTAGTGAGTGTGAATAATAGTTTGGTTTGTTGGGGTCTTGAAACCTTTGGATCAGCTGAGCAAAAAGCTAAATATTTATCACGTCTTGCCACAGGCGAAATCATTGGTTCTTTCTGTTTGAGTGAGCCAGAAGCGGGTTCGGATGCAACTTCTCAGGCGACCACAGCTGTCGATATGGGTGACCACTATTTGTTGAATGGAACAAAGAACTGGATTACGAACGGCGGCACTTGTGAAGTCGCTTTGGTTATTGCGCAGACGGACCGGGAAAAAGGACACCGCGGAATTAATGCCTTGATTGTAGAGAAGGGCATGGAAGGATTTGTGGTCGGTAAGAAAGAAGATAAATTAGGTATCCGTGGCTCGGACACACACACATTGCTCTTTAACGACGTGAAGGTGCCTAAAGAAAATAGAATAGGTGAAGACGGCTTCGGCTTTAAATTCGCAATGAAAACCTTAAGTGGTGGGCGTATTGGTATTGCAGCTCAAGCTCTAGGTATTGCTCAGGGTGCTCTTGATTTGGCATTGAGCTATTCTAAAGAACGCACCACATTTGGAAAGCCTATTCACGAACATCAAGCCATTGCCTTTAAGTTGGCGGATATGGAGATGAAGATTGAGCAGGCTAGACTTTTGGTTTACAAAGCGGCTTGGTTGAAAGACCAGGGCATGTCTTATGATAAAGCGAGTGCGATGGCGAAATTGGCCGCATCAGAAGCGGCAATGTGGGTTTCTACAGAAGCGGTTCAAGTGCACGGTGGATATGGGTTCGTGAAAGAATACCACGTAGAGCGTTTGATGCGTGATGCGAAGATTACACAGATTTATGAAGGTACTTCAGAAATCCAACGCATCGTGATCTCTCGAGATATGATTAAGAATTCTTAATTAAAGTAAGGGAAGGAGTTGCTCAAGTGCAATTCCTCTCGATCCTTTTAATAAAATTGCGGCGTCCTCAGGGGCGCCGTTTTCGTTCCAATACGTTTCTAAATCCC
>JAKMEB010000145.1 GCA_022426185.1 Schleiferiaceae bacterium | reverse complement strand
CATTAGGAAGAGTCCTCCAAGCACGCCGCCCCATTGACCAGGTACCCATTCGTATCCGGGCTCTAATCGGTCCCCTTGGAAAACTACTGGCTCATTCATGTGATCTGCGTCGGCACCACCGCCATTAACGATTAAACGGCTGTCTCGATAGGCCCAGAGTCCGCCGCCCTTGTGAATGTTGACTTGTGTTCCTTTGTTTATTGTAAGTAAGCAGGCGCTGTCTACAACCGCATAACCATAGATGACATGAGGTTTGTCATCATTCCACACGTCATTGCAGGGGAGAATGGAATACGGGATTTTAATGTCTGGATACGGCTCCGGCTGAGTGATGGTCAGTACGCGATCAGGGAAATGGTAATAGGCGTCCCAGACTGCAGTAATGAGATCGACATGTTGTTTCACAGAGCCGTTTTCAAACCAAATGCTATCGGTATAAACCATTTCTGTAGTGCCTTGGGCATCAGGAGAGATTTCAATAAAAACATACGCGGAATCTCCTGCGAGGATTTCTACATCTTCAACAGATTTACCGCTAATGCCATCGACATTCATTCGGTAATAACTGTTTGCGCCTCGAGCAAGGTGAATTCTATCGACTGTCATGTTTTCGGTAGAGGTGTTGTACACCTTTAAAATGCGTGTAGAACTGCCTAATCCAGTGAATACGGTGTCGAGGTAAATGGTGTCCTGTGAGAAGTTTAATTCAATGTTACTCCCTTGAAAATCAATGGTATTGCGGCAGCTAGAGAGTGCGGCAACGGCAATGAGAAGCAAAATGAATCGGACCTTTTTCATTGCTACGAAGCTACTCTAGTATTTTTGCACTCGCAATGAAGTGGTTATGAACATTTACCATATATTTGCCGTCCATAAAGAAACAGGGGTCTGGGCCAAAACTCAGGCTATTAAATAAAAAGAAGAAAATGAAAAACGGTATTCATCCAGAAAACTATCGCTTGTGTGTCTTTAAAGACATGGGTACGGGCGATCAGTTTATTACTAAGTCTTGTGCAGATGCAAAAGACAGCATCGAAGTTGAAGGCGTAGAATATCCATTGATTAAAATGGAAATCTCTAGCTATTCGCACCCATTCTACACTGGAAAAGTGAAGTTGGTAGATACAGCAGGCCGTGTGGATAAATTCCGCAGCCGTTACGGAAAGAAAAGTTAAGCTTAGGCTTTATAAAATACGAGACCCGCTTTGCAGCGGGTCTTTTTTTTGCCCTAACTTTCCATAACCAAAGTCATTACCGAAAGATGCGTATACAACTAGTCGATTCTTCTAACCGCGATCACTTGCTTCCCTTAACTTTTACACGCCCAGTTTCTGCGTTGCGTTGTGGGATTTTGACTATTGCGGAAAAATATTCCCAGCGGGGACATGAAGTGGGTAATGAGACGCAACCTTATTTGCAGCGTAAATTTCCAAGCCTTATCGAGTCGGATGTTGCGGTAGATGGCGGTGTTTGTCCAACGGATGAATTCCTTACTGCGGCAGCTGCATTAAAAGCAGATCAAAGCCTCTGCAAGGGCAATGTCGTTATCGCATGGAAAGGCACGAAGCCCGCAGATACTTCGGGCAGTGTATGTTTTGAAGGGCCATTGAATATCATTGCTCGACCTTGGGATATTTGGGGGTTAAATGCTGCGGAATTAGAGACCGATTTTGATTTACTAACTGCCGGACGCACCAGCGCACCGGTCCATGAATCTTGCACGGTAATTGGGGACCGAATTTTTTTAGAAGAAGGAGCGAAGGCAACGGCCTGTATTTTAAATACCACATCGGGTGCCATCTATTTGGCAAAGGACGCTGAAATCATGGAAGGTTCTGTGGTTCGGGGTGGATTGGCCTTGGGCGCACATAGCGCGCTGAAATTGGGCACAAAGATTTATGGCGCAACGACTTTGGGGCCGCATTGTAAAGTTGGCGGAGAAGTCAACAACAGTGTGATCATTGGCTACAGTAATAAGGGACACGACGGATTTTTAGGCAACAGTGCTTTAGGCGAGTGGTGTAATCTAGGTGCCGACACCAACAACTCGAATTTAAAGAACAACTACGATCAAGTGAAGGCGTGGAGCTATGTAAGCAAGCGCTTCGCTAAAACCGGCCAGCAGTTTTGTGGATTGATCATGGGTGATCACAGTAAAAGTGGAATTAATACCATGTTCAACACCGGGACTGTGGTAGGTGTGAGTGCCAACGTATACGGCGCAGGTTTTCCACGTAATTTTATTGCTTCTTTCTCTTGGGGCGGTCCTCAAGGCACTATGGAATACAAGCTGGATAAAGCCTTGGATACAGCACATCGCATGATGCAACGCCGTGGATTAGCCGTGGATGATGTGGAGCAAGAAATCTTACAATCGGTCTACGAACAGACTGCAGAATTCCGACGTTAAAGTGCTTTTAAAGCAGCAATGGTTGCGATAGGGTCGTCGCTCTTAAAGACGAACGAACCTGCAACTAGCGCATCAGCACCAGCGGCTAATAGGCGTGCACCAGTTTCTAGGTTTACTCCACCGTCGATCTCAATGAGCGCTTTAGAACCCGTACGGTCGATCAATTCGCGTGCTTGTGCAGTTTTCTTGATGGTGTTTTCTATAAATTTTTGACCGCCAAATCCCGGATTCACGCTCATGAGTAGCACTTCATCCAGATCTTGTACGATGTCCTCTAG
>JAKMEB010000118.1 GCA_022426185.1 Schleiferiaceae bacterium | reverse complement strand
CATTAGGGTCGGGAATTTCCCAGTCCCCTTGCCCAATGAAGTACAGCGGGTTGTTTGTAGATGAAAACACAGTACTCTGTTTAGAACGGTAAGTCGTCGTCTAAAACAGAGGTGTCGTTGCCAGACGGAGTGAAGGGCTGACCTGCTGGTGGTAAATCTGATGGTCCTGGACCGGCAGCAGCTTCAACTGCATTCATTCTCCAAGCCTGGAGCGTCGTGTAGTATCGGGTATCACCACCTTGAGGCGGCGTCCATTCGCGTCCACGAATATTGAATTCAATATTGACTTCCTGACCTTCCTTGAAATTATTCAGCACACTTGTTTTGTCCTGAGTAAATTCAAACATCAATGTCTGAGGGTATTGGTCTTTTGTTTGGACTACAAATTCTCTTTTTCTGAATCGGTCTGAAATGACCTGCTCATCCATAATACGTTGGATTCTTGCTTCTAACTGCATCTGTTTACCCGACTATCGGGCCGATTTATCTATTAATAATACTTTCCAAGCTTCCTTCACTTGACCATTGTCTAATAAGTCTTTGGCCATTTCATGTAATTGCTCACGCAATTCTATTCCGTCTGCGAAATTTTGCAAAATTCGTCGGACATCAAAATCATTTTTCTTCGCTTCTACCTCTTCGGCGGTTGGAAGGGTAATCTCTGAACCCAATTGGCCTAGATTGTTTCCTGTCAATACGGTTGACCTACGAATAACCTCTGGAATTTGATCTACACCAATACCTAACTTTGGTGGAGCCAATTCAAAAAGTGCATCGCCTGAGGCTCTCACCCACCAAGCTTTTCCTAATCTTCCCACAAGATCTATAGCCTCTTGATCTATACCGCCTCCATCTGATAATACTTCGTCGGCAATATGCATTCTTTTAACAATACACAGCACTAAATTTCCAGCACCGCCTTCTTCTCCCATGTGTAACACATCGCGTACTTCACATTCTAGGCTGACCGGACTTTCTTTTACCCTTCTCGGGGCAACCACCTCTGATTCCATGGGTGTTAAACCACTTTTTACAAATTCATCTACATCAGAAGAATAGTCTGCTGAACTCAAATTTACCTGCTGTGTAATGGCATAGTTCACTACGTTAATCACCACTTCCTTTTGCTGCATTGCATTGTGCAATGTATCCTTCGTTGTATTGTCCCGAACCCTTCTAGCTGCCGAAAAAATTACTACCGGCGGATTAGAACTAAATATATTGAAGAAGCTAAACGGACTAAGATTGTTGTTTCCAAATTCATCGACCGTGCTCACCAAAGCGATGGGCCTGGGAGCAATGGCTCCAAGTAATAAACTGTGACGCTCTTTCGTACCGAGCTCGTTGGGATCAAAACTTGCCATGTAAAAGGATTTTACGCAAAGTTAATTTTTCAAGCCACCCAATCATTTTTTCCCTCAAAGTAATTTTTCTATCTATATTTGCCGTCCCAATGGAAGCGGATGTGGTGAAATTGGTAGACACGCTAGTTTTAGGCACTAGTGCCGTGAGGTGTGAAGGTTCGAGTCCTTTCATCCGCACCAACAAGAAAAGCTCGGTTGCAAAGCAACCGGGCTTTTTTGTTTTTAACCCGACACACACTTGCTTAGTGGAGGGGGAAAACAAAAAGGCCGAGGGCTCGCGAGGCGAGACTGATCTTTACTTTGGAGTGCACCACACCTATGGTCCGCCACACATGCGTAGCACAGGTGGCAATCCTTTCTCAAAGGGTCGATCAAAGAAACCTAGTTTCTAAATCGATTCTTCTTCATCCAAGGGAACTCCCATATCCTGATCATCAGACACCTGATCAAACATATCATAATAAACGAGCATGGTGATAGGTATAACGGCAAGAATACCTATAAAGAGTGTGAGGAACGTAAAAAGAACCGCTAGAATACCTACGAGAAGCAGCGTTATGAAAATTCTAAAGAAATTTGGAAAGCTTACGTTAAAACTCCAAGTAATACTTTCAAACAAATCGCTGCCGTCAATAGACGCCTTATAAGTAGAGAACATCAGACCAATACTAAAGATCAATTGAATCAACCCTACCCCTATGACCGTCCCGCTATTTTCTTGAAGGTTCGCAAGCATATCTTCTAGTACCATGAGAATTTCATCCGGATCCTGAACCTGTCCTGAGGAAATGGTAAAGAATTCATCAGGGAACATAAAGATCGAAATTAAGCCTACTAGAGCGGTCACAACACTGACTTGGAGCAGTGGTTTTTGATTTACTTTGAAGGACTCGAAGAAGGTTCCAAAGTCTACTGGTTCTCCCAATTGATCTTTTCGTGCAACATGGGCATAACCTAATGTTAGGAAGCTCGCAGCCACACCGGAGATGATTGAAGAAATCGCGAGCGGAGCTTTTACACCACCAAGAAATCCAAACATTTCTCCAACTCCGTTCGCAATAGAAGAAACCAACGTTAATAGTATAAAGTAGACTACGGTAAATGCTACGTAAAGGCCTGCTTGATTCTTAAATCGCAACCATCCTGCTTGGATCGTGTGCGCTGGGCTAATTTTCTTCATGTTTTTGCGGTTTGTATGCTTAATTTGTGGAAAAATACAACACACGTTGAAAGTATACCGCTCCTTAGCAGAATTTAATACGTTAGAATGCGCTGTCGCCACCACTGGGACCTTTGACGGAGTACATTTAGGCCATCAAAAAATATTGAACCAATTGGTTCAAACGGCAAAAAATGTGGGTGGCGAAAGTGTTTTACTCACTTTTGATCCTCATCCTCGCGTGGTTTTACAACCGGATGTCGAGCTCAAACTGCTTTCTAGTGTAGAAGAAAAAATTGAACTCCTTGAAAAGACCGGATTGGATCATTTGATCATACATCCGTTTAGTAAAGAGTTTTCTCGCACACCTTCCTTAGAGTTTGTACGAGAAATTCTCGTGAATACCATTGGTGTAAAGCACCTAGTCATTGGCTACGATCATCATTTTGGGCGAAACAGAGAGGGCAGCTTTGATCATTTAAAAGAATTTGGTCCCATTTACGGATTTGAGGTCAAAGAAATTCCAGCGCTGGATGTGGAAAGTGTCAATGTGAGCAGTACCAAAATACGCCAGGCGCTTCATCGAGGTAATGTTGAGCTCGCTGCCGAATATTTAGGTCACCCATTCACGCTCAGCGGTACCGTGATAAAAGGCGACCAAATAGGCCGAACGATCGGCTTCCCTACCGCAAATATTGCGCTCGATTTTGACCGCAAACTGGTGCCGTCTGATGGTGTTTATTTAGGTTTTGTACTTATTGACGACCAATCGTACGTAGCTATGGCAAACATTGGTCGACGTCCTACAGTGGGTGCGACTCAACGCTCTGTTGAGGTGCACATCCTTAACTTTGAAGGAGATTTATATGGTAGAAGGTTGTGTTTTGAAGTAGTAAAAAAGCACCGAGAGGTGCTTCATTTTAACACCCTCGAAGATTTAAAACGTCAATTAACGAAAGATCGAGAAGCAGCTAGAAAGGAATTGGCATAAAATTTGGCATCTTTACAGCACTTAAAAACAACCAATCATGAAAAAAATCGCATTATTTATTGTCGTTGCCGCTTCGTTGGCTGCTTGTACAAAATGGGAGAATCAGAGCACTGAATTTAAAGTAACAGGCGTATGGACTGGAATAAATTCACAGCTGACTATTAAAGCATTACCGTTCTTAGATTCATCTGATGTGCAAAACACAAGCACTACGGAAGCTAATTTCATGGAGAATGGTGGCCTAACTATAGATTCTGCTGGTACGCGTATAGACTCATTAGGCTGGGCCATTTCAAACGATACCATCTTAGTTTTAAAGGGACTCGATCTTGGTATAGAGATTCCTGGCGGTGGAGGCGGATTAGGCGCTTCGAATGTTAGGTTTGTAATACGAACGTTAGAGCAAGATGCCTTTACATTTAGAACAGATACCAACGTTACAGTTACGGTTCCTGGTGTCCCTATTCCTTTATCTATTGATATCGCACAAATTCAGCGTTGGGAGAAATAACCCAATCTTATAAAGTTTAAGAAACCCGCTTTGTGCGGGTTTTTTTATGCCAATTTGCGCCAGAGCGCATCACCTAGTTGTTCTACTTTTTTTCGATCCAGCGACCAATAATCGCCAAAGCCCAGTTCCGCCTCGACGGTACCCTTGCGTGCGGGTACTTTCATGCGTGCCGTACAGTGGTAGGATCGAACACCTGCGGACCATAGATCGTCCACAACTGACGCGCTAACACCGGATCCTGCCTGTATTTCTATCCGTCCTGCTGCTTGCTCACACAAGTTTTTAATCGCTGGTAACCCACTGCTGACAGAGGGGGCAAAACCACTTGTCAATATGCGTTCCACACCCAACTCAACAAGCAACTCCATGGCTGCTTCAGGCCTCGCGCAGGCATCAAAAGCGCGATGAAAAGTCATTCCTAAACCATAGTCTTGTGCAAAGTGAGCAAGCAATTCCACAAATTCTGCATCCACATTACGACCACCGTCTAACGCGCCAAAGACGATACCTGAAGCACCACAATCACTCACGATTTTAAGTTCCTCAAGCATCATGTGCTTTTCCAATCTGTTATAGATAAAATCCCCTGCACGCGGCCGTAACATGACGTAAACAGGGAGGTCGCTGACATCAACCGTCATTTCGATTTGTGCAGCAGATGGGGTCAATCCGCCTTCGTTGAGATTGCTGCACAATTCTATTCTGTGCACTCCTAAATCGATGAGCTGAGAAGCGTGTCCCGGCTCCTCAATTGCGATTTCTATTTCAAATTGGTCGGCCATATATCTGTACTTCATCTAAGAAATGCCAAACGGACTGTCCTGCAGAAGGATGGCTATTTGGTAGTTTCTCTGTGTTAGGAATTTTAAAATCTACTGCTTTAGTCGGTGAAAAACCACCTTCGGGCGCAAGTAACATGGTTTCTATAAAGGTGCCCTCTTGCGAGGTTGTGCTGGTTCTGTTCCATTCGTAGCGCTCGATCACATCGCTTTCAACATAGATGTCGGTATAGACTATTTCAGGTACTAAAATCCAACTCAATCTGCTCTGTAAAAAATTAATCTTTATGGAATCAATTTGATACGGAGCTTTGAAATCAAAATGCCCACTAAAATAATCGGGGCCAAAATACCCAACCCAGTTGCCGTCGCGGTAATTCCTTGATCCCAAGACACCATTGGCCAATGGAATATCCTTTGTACCCGTATATGGCTTGGTAGGAGGACTAGTCAAACAACTGTGCGTTACTAAACCCTCATGCACCGCAAACCTGTAGTCCAGCAACTTTCCCATGGCTTGTCCGTTACGATTAGGCTGTACCTTCATTTGGTGCACACCACGCTCGGTAAAGACAGTCGCATTACCCATGGTCATTCCCGTAGGTGCCTCAACATTGAGTTCAATATTTGCTGAGGCCGGCTCCGCCGTTACAATGACCTTGAGCTCCTCTTTAAAAGAATCATTTTTAGTGCCCAATTTTACTGGAACTTGCTCCACATCATAGCTGTAACCTAACGTATCAAGTATGGGATAATGATCTTGAAGTCGCTCCCAAAACGCATCATAATCACGCACGACAGGATGTGACCACAATACCTCAGCCATAGCAATACCACGTGGCAAGAATCGGCGGTCCAATGTCTCGATATCTGGAATGCGTTCCGACCATAAATTACATTCACCGCCTAAAATATGTCCCGCATCCAACGGATCCAATCCTGAAGGTATAGGACTGTATGCATACACTTTTGGCACATCAATACTGCTTACTGGATAATCAAAATACGCATGTGATGTTGGACTCATTATGGCATCATGACCTTGCTCTATGGCCTCAATACCTCCTTCAAAACCACGCCAGCTCTGCACCGTCGCATTTGGACTCAAGCCGCCTTCAAGAATTTCATCCCATCCGACCATTCGCTTGCCCTTAGTGGCTACATAATTTTCAATTCGCGTGTTGAACCAGCCTTGTAAAGCCTCTTCGTCTTGAAGGCCTTCTGCCTTTATGCGTTGTTGACATTTCGGACAATGCTCCCAACGGTACTTTGGGGCTTCATCGCCTCCAATGTGAATGTATTTTGAGGGGAAGATCTCACATACATAGTCAAGCACATTCTCCAAAAATGTAAAGGTCTGCTCGTTTCCGGCACAGTAGATTTCTTTAAAAACGCCCCATTCCGTTGCTACTTCTACCGGCTCGCCCGTGCAACCCAACTCTGGATAAGCAGCCAAGGCCGCTTGACTGTGTCCCGGTAATTCAATCTCAGGAATGACTTCAATGCCATAACCAGCAGCATAGTTTACCACTTCTTCTAGATCCTCTCGACTGTACGACCCGCCGTAAACACTATCTCCGTGCATTCGAAAAGCCGCAACCTCTGCTAATTTTGGATACTGATCCATTGCAATACGCCAACCCTGGTCTTCAGTCAAATGCCAATGCAATACATTGAATTTGTAAAGTGCCATAATATCGAGGTGTCGCTTGACTTCATCCACCGTGAAAAAATGACGGCAAACATCTAGTAACACACCGCGGTGGCGAAAAACAGGCTCGTCGGTAATCTCACCCCAAGGAAGAGCAACCTCAGTGGCCATCAAGCCCAATTGACCCAAAGTGCTTTGTGCACGGTGATCTCCTTCCAAACCGTGATAGACTTTGACACCGTCCTCGTTCGAAACAATGCGGTAGGCTTCTTCAGATAAATTTGAATCCAATTGAAACTCCACATCATCCAACGTGTTCCACTCTGTGCTATCGAAATCATAGGATTGAACAGGTGGTATCAACAATTCCACGGGTGCCCAGTCACGACAATCTTGAGCACCACTCAAGGATTTCGTTTTCGTACTGACTAAAGCCCCGATTAATATTATAATTCCAGTAACGATGGAAATACGCCACCATCTGCGCTGCGCATCTCTCTTCTTTACTCCCATGTTCTCATGTATTTAGCATCAACCATCTCATTGCGCCCTTTGGTGCGTAAGGCATAATTAAATCCATTGTAGACACTATATCCGCCATATTCGCCTTGCATATTCATTGCTAGAAACCCGACTTGCATACCTTCTACACCCGGATGTTTTTTTAAAATTCGCTGGACAATATCGTAGCAAGCTTCCTCGGGCGTGGCGCCGCGACGCATAGATTCAACTACAGACGCACAACCCGCTGTTCTAATCATGGCTTCACCCACACCTGTTGCAGTAGCTCCTCCGACATCGCCATCGATGAAAAGCCCCGCACCAATAATGGGACTGTCTCCAACACGACCTCTAATTTTATAGGCCATACCGGAAGTGGTACATGCCCCTGCCATACGTCCACTAGCATCCAAGGCCAACATGCCGATAGTATCGTGATTTTCAACGTTTACGCCCGTTTTATACTCCGATTTAATAAGCCACTCTTCATAATCTTTTTGTACCGGAGCAACGGGCACATCGAATGTTGCTTTGGAGAATCCGTTCTCAAGCGCCCATTTCTGTGCGCCCTCGCCAACGAGCATGACATGAGGTGTTTTTTCCATGACCGCTCGAGCCACATCAATAGGGTGGATAATATCTTCCAAAAAGGCTACAGAGCCACAACGACTATCGTGGTCCATAATACATGCATCTAATGTCACATGGCCATCTCGATCCGGCCGACCGCCTAAACCTACACTTCTATTATTCAAATCATTTTCAGTAACTGCAACACCTTTTTGCACTGCATCTAGTGCGTCCCCGCCGGATTCTAAGATTGACCACGCGCCTTGATTTGCTTCCATACCGTGAATCCATGTACTAATCACTAACGGATTATCCTTGATGGAAGGACCTAGATTTAAGGGTTGCGCGGCTGATTTCAAGGGATTTATAGCTAGGCCCGCGCCTGCCAAGCTGAGATTTTTTAAAAATCTTCTTCTAGACATGAATCTGTGTTTCTTTAAACTTACGCATTATTCCTAATTTGTAGACATGCGAAATTGGACCTTAGTGCTCGCCTTATTGATAGGGCTACAAGTTTCTGCTCAAGATGCGGAGTGGACATCGATTAAAGACATCAACCCATTTATCGGAACCGGTGGCCACGGCCACACGCACCCCAGTGCGCAGGCACCTTTTGGGATGATCCAACTAGGCCCGAATACCCGTTACGAAGGGTGGGACGGCTGCGGAGGCTACCACTATACCGACAGTGCGATGTATGGATTTTCGTGTACCCACCTCAGCGGAACAGGAGTGAGCGATTATGGCGATTTGTTGATGCTGCCTTATTCCTCACCGACCAAAGAAGGGGATCATATTAAATTCTTCAAAGTAGACGAACACGCACAGGCCGGTTATTACGCCTGTATCCTAGACGACGGAACCCGAATTGAAGCCACAGCAGGAGATCGTACAGGGATCTTAAGAATCCGGTTTGGTGAAGGCAGTGAGCCTGGGATTATGATTGATTTAAATTTCAGAGACCGAGTCCTAGAGAAATCGTTCGAAGCCACAGGGAATGGAGAATGGCAAGGAAGTAGAATTTCAGAAGGATGGGCTAGAGAACAGCATTTTTATTTTGGAATGGACATCACGGCAAGACCTGATACAGCCATAGAAATAAGTGATGGAGTGTACTGGATTCCGATGCCAGAAGGCGTAAAGGAAACTACTATTCGCATTGGCATCAGCGGAACCTCAGAGCAAGGTGCGTGGACAAATTTTGTTGCGGAATTGACCAACAAAAACTTTGAAGACGTATTTGCTGAAACGCAAGAGAAATGGGCGAAGGAATTGACCAAAAGCACAGTAAAAAGTGCCTCGGAAGATGACCGCGCTATTTTTGCCACAGCCTTATACCATGCCTATTCTGTGCCCAATTTATGGAGTGATGTGGACGGCAGTTATCGCGGTGCAGACGGCAAAATCTACACCGATACCGAGCATGCACATTATACGGTCTATTCACTCTGGGATACCTATAGGACAGCGCACCCTTTGTACACCATTACCCAACCTGAGCGTACGCAGGAGTTTATCTACGGTATGCTCGACATGTACAAGCAGCGCGGGCGATTGCCCATATGGGAATTGGCCGGTAATGAAACCGATTGTATGATAGGATACCATAGCGTGAGTGTGCTCGCCGATGCCATTGCCAAAGGCTACCACACCGATACCGCCCTGACCCTCGAAGCCATGCGTGCCACGGCAGAGATGGACGTCTTCGGATTGGGCGCCTATCAGGAGTCTGGATTTTTAAGTATTGAAGACGAAAGTGAATCGGTCAGTAAAACACTCGAATATGCGTATGACGATGCCTGTATCGCATGGACGGCCGAGCGACTAGGGAACCTCGGCATGATGAATGGCTACAAGCAACGTGCTTCTGCGTACCGCTCGCTCATTGATCCAGAAAGCGGCTTTGTACGTCCGCGGACCAATGGAGATTTCTTATCGCCCTACGCCCCACAAGAGGTGAATAATCACTTCACCGAGGCCAACGCTTATCAATACAGCTTTTCCCCAGTACATGATATAGAGGGTTGGATGGAAGTATTGACCAATTTTAGAGCAGCCCGCGAAAATTGGAATGCTCTGCCGCGCAAAAAGCAAGCAATGGTTGTTAAAGGCAGGCACGATGTACTTGAGGATTTGCTTGACGAGCTCTTTACCGCACCAAGCGAAACTACGGGCAGAGAGCAAGCCGATATCACAGGACTGATCGGTCAATACGCACACGGAAATGAACCTTCACACCACATTGCCTACCTCTACAATGCTACCAACAACCCGGGCAAAACGAGCTATTGGGTCAATGAAATTCTAAACTCACAGTATCAAAATGCCCCAGACGGATTGAGTGGTAATGAAGATTGTGGACAGATGAGTGCCTGGTACGTGATGGCCTCCATGGGACTCTACCCATTGGTACCCGGTCAACCACATTACCAGCTGAGCACCCCCAAATGGGACGCCATTCACCTTGAATTGGCCAGTGGAAAATCATTGGATATAGCAGCTAAAGGAACGGGGCCTTACCTATCAAGTTACCACCTGGGTGAAGATGTTTTGGCCCACAAACAGAAGCGCTACGTCACTCATGAAAAACTGCTTGAAGGAGGTAACTGGAAAGTCCAACGCGGAACAGATAGTGAGCCATGGAAGACCACGCAACGCTATACTACAAGCCTGAATAACCCTACACCGCCGGCACCCATCATTCGTGTGAACAGAACCTTCTCTGGGAAAACACCAGTGGAAATTATACCCACGGGCAGCTATGAGTTGTTGCGCTACGACCGCTATGAAAACGTGAAATGGAAAAGGGACCGCAAGGGTCGAGAACGCAAGGGTACGGCCTACGATAATGGTTTTGTTACGGCTATTACCCCGCATTACGGATACGGCAATCACATCGCAAAGGCGATGTTCACCAAAAGAGACGACAACTACAGTGCCCGCTGGATTCAAGGAACTCCTACTTCTCAATACACCGCAGGTGGAGCCGGAGCAGCAGTCGACGGCATTGAAGGCGATACCGATTGGCGCAAGGGGCACTGGATTGGGATCCAAGGAGAAGATGCCATTTTGGAGATTTCCTTGAATGAGCCTAAATCGGCAGATTCTATTTCAGTGGGGGTATTAAAAGACATTCGAGCTTGGATTGCCCTTCCCAATAGTGTGACCGTAACAGTACTTTTTGAAGATGAGGAAGAATGGACAAAGCTTGGTGGCGCATATTTCGAATACCGAGCACTTTTTGAGGAAGAGCCTTTACGGCTTTCATTGCCTTTTAAGACCAATAGCGCAGCTCCTATTTCAAAAATCAGAGTGCACTATGAAAACGCAGGTGAGTTAATGCCATGGCACCCTGGCGCAGGGTATCCCAGTTACTTCTTCACAGATGAGGTAAGCTTAGATTAATTATTTGAGTTCCGGCGGGATGGCACACACTGGAATCGGCACCATTTTATGTTTGTTCGCGGTATTGAATCGGGAGTAAATCTCCAGGACTTCAGCTTCGCGGCCGGAGAAATCTGAAGCCGATTTTCCTGCCTCTTGCTGTGCCATCGCCCACTCTAATTCTGGATAAGTGGCGCCCAACTGGTCTTCGTCGGTACGATCGTCGCCCCACAATCCATCCGTAGGCTTTGCCTCTAAGATGCTGTCGACTACCCCAAGATGGCGGGCCAAAGCGAATACTTCAGATTTTACGAGGTCAGCGATAGGGCTCAGGTCCACACCACCATCACCGTATTTGGTGTAGAATCCTACTCCAAAATCCTCCACCTTATTTCCAGTTCCCGCAACCAACAGGCCATTTGCCTGACCGTGATAGTATAAAGTAGACATACGCAAACGCGCACGAGAGTTGGCTAGAGAAAGGTCGTGGTCTGCACCTCCCGGTTGCATTGCTGCTACAAAGTGGTCGTACACTGGGGTAAGGTCTACCTGAGAGTGACGACTATTTGAGAAATTTGAGGCGAGCCATGACTGGTGCTCTTTACCACGCGAGGCTTGGTCAGGGTGCTGGTGTATGGGCATTTCTAGCGTGAGGACTTCGAGTCCTGTACGGGCACAAAGCGTAGAGGTGAGCGCGGAATCTATACCACCACTTACGCCTACCACAAAACCCTGGACACCCGCGTTTTCTGCATAGCTTTTCAACCAATTTGTAATATGATCTGCCGTTTCCTTTAATTTCATTGCTTTCCCCTTAATTTTGACCCTATGAAAGGCACCTATCAAATATACCTCTTCGCACTGACCTTCGTAGTAGCCTTAGGCTTCTTTATCCAACGTAGTTTTAACGGATCAGGTTCATTGTTTCCTACAGAAAGTATTGAAAATCATTCCTGGGAGGTACGCAATTTTGATGCGGCCCTTTTCGGTGGCGATTCGCTCAACATGACTGAATTAAAGACGTATTTCAATCCTTTTTTTCAATCCAACCCGATTCCTAATTTTTGGAAACAAGAACGCGCCAACCCAACCTTACGCGACCATTTTACGAACGTCCAAAACTTAATGGACAAAGAAGCAATCGCACGGGATTTGAATGCCATTAGTGGGCGTGCAAATAACTTATTGAATCTACCAAAACCGGAAGCACTGTATTTTTTCATTAGTGGTATAGATTTAGAAACGCCTTGTTTGTACTATCCTGGTTCTGCAGAAGGAGACCCTGTTTATGTTTTTGTTGGATTGGACAATTTTCTTGGTGCAGGCTACCCGGGCTATGAGGGAATTCCTGCATATCAGCGCGATTTATTGCGTCAAAGCCAATTACCTATTTCGTATGCACATGCAGTATTGGCTCCCCTTTCGCTCGAAAATTTTAACGACCCCACGCTACTTGCTCAAATGGTGTATCACGGGAAAGTTGCATTGGCTACAGAAGCACTGACTGGATACCACATCGCTTCAGGCGAAATTTTAGGATACCGGATAGAGGAATGGGAGTTTTTAGAAGCCAATGAGTCCAATATATGGGAAGTGATGGTACGTGAAAAGTTGCTCTTTTCTACTGATATGATGGTGCGGCAAAGGTTAAGTGAACCCGCTCCTTTCTCTAAATTAGGTACGGCTATGGATGCTGAAATCCCAGGTAGAGTGGCAAAATACATAGGTTATAAATTAGTCAAGAGTTACGCGGAAAATCACCGTGAGTTAAGTTTAAAAGAAATCATTACTATCCGCGATGCACAGAAATTCCTGCGCGACGCACAATACAAACCCTAATGGCTGTACAGAAAGAAAGTGAAATCAAAATCACCGTTGGACTAGACGAAAATAAAATACCAGAAACCATTACTTGGGACGCTACGGACGGCGGAGTTTCCAATGAGCAAGCGAAAGCGCTAATGATGGGCGTTTGGGACGATAAAAATTCTGAATGTCTCCGCATTGATTTGTGGACCAAAGACATGCTCATGGACGATATGAAGCGCATGTACCACCAGACTTTTATTTCTATGGCCGACGGTTATGAGCGTGCAACAGAAGACACTGCCTTGGCTGCAGATATGCGCGACTTTGCGCGTTACTTTGGTGAAAAATCTGGGCTGATTTCTCCAGAAAAATAAGCTGCCTTAGAGTTTACGGTACATTTCAGCCGTAATGCTCTTGTTGACCTCATCTAGGTATCGCAACAACTCTTCGCGTCCTGATCTCCCTTCTGCCGAAGTCATAAATACCGGCGGCAAGGCTTCCCATTGCAAGAGCAGTTTTTTCTTGTATTGGGC
>JAKMEB010000113.1 GCA_022426185.1 Schleiferiaceae bacterium | reverse complement strand
GTCATCTTCATTTCCTCTTTGGTGTAATCGTTGTCGAGGAAAATGTCGCAATGCGGGATGCAATTGCGGTCAATTTTATAGGGATATACCATTTTTGGGTCTTCACCATTACGCTCGCCTTCGAGCTGATCAACAGCTGCTTTACCCGTTCCAGTAACGCTTTGGTAGGTACTGACAATGACTCGGTTTGCCCCAAAAGCCTGGTGGAGCGGATGCAATGCCATAACCAATTGAATGGTCGAACAGTTGGGATTCGCTATGATGTAGTCTTCCGAAGTCAGTTCGTCTGCATTGATTTCGGGTACGACCAATTTTTTATCGGAGTCCATCCGCCATGCACTAGAATTATCAACGACCCGCGTTCCTACTGCCGCAAATTTTGGTGCCCATATCAGAGCGGTTTCCCCACCTGCCGAGAAAAGAGCTAGGTCCGGTGCAGCAGCCACCGCGGCCTCTAAACTTTGAACGGTCCAATCGCGGCCACCAAAAGCTACCGATTTTCCCACACTACGCTCGGATGCAACAGGTATGAGCTCTGTAACAGGAAAGCTGCGCTCTGCTAATACTTTCAAAATGACCTGGCCAACCATTCCCGTGGCACCGACAACTGCAATTCTCATAAAAATTGACTTAACTTATATAGTACCCTGCAAAGCTAATTCTAAACTGCCTTATGTCCACCGACTTGTTTCGTAGTGCACTAACGTTCTGTTTTTGCTTCATTTTTAACGCGGCCATGGGCCAATTCTACCAACTCTACGACTCCTTAACCGAGCCACATAGCGCATGGGAAGGCGATACGGCTTGGATGGATTTTACTTCGGATGGATTGCGGAGTGCCCCACCAGCCGCAGGTTCTTTGGAATGGCGCCGAGAAAGTCGCGCAGCGATTCGCGGTAATTGGGCCCTTAAAATGCACATGGATTTTAATCCATCAAGCGCCAATTTTTGCAGCTTTCAGTTCATGGAATCCGACTTTGGGCATTATGCCCTTCAACTCTCCGGTTCCAATGCAGACGAACTCGCCCTTGTCCTGCACACCGTAGAAAAAGATTCCGTTCTAGCAGCACTAAACGGTTACGTAAATAGAAGCCCAGTAACGGTAGCGCTGCGTATTGAGCGAGACAGCAACTACACGTTCCACGTGTACGATGCAGACTCACTCTTGTTTAGTACCACTGACAGCACCCTTCGCTCTTCAAAAAGTCTAAGCATACGATGCACATATACCGCTAGTCGAGTGGATAAATTTTTGTTCTCAACATTACAAGCAGAGGGGTACGCCTTTCGCGATACGATTTCGCCGAAACTTCAAAGCATTGAAGTTTTGACGCCTTACAAGCTCCGGTTGGATTGGTCCGAACCCACACTCCCAGCACCCGGGAGTCTGAACGGCATACTATTACGTTCGCTGCAAGGCGACTATATAGACACTGCGTTCTTTCCGTACCTCAGCGATTCGTATTGGGATGTGCAATTTAACCGCCCCATTCCTTTGGGTCAATGGTTGATCGAGATCCTCGCAGTCAGTGATACGGCCGGTAACCTGATGCTCTTGGCTTCCGATTCTGTACTACTCGAATATCCTGATCGTCAAAGCGCACAGATACTAGCCGTCCATCAAATTGCAGGAAATGAAGGGGACTATTTTATCGTTTTCAGTCCTAGAGCAATGCCCGAAGCGATTTTAAATTTGGTCACAGAAAGCGGTGTAATAAAGACCTACTCTTGCCCGCTTGATTCCGGTACACAAGGCTATGGTAGTGGTCAAAACACCGTCCTAATACCCGGGTTTTCGTTGCCCGATGAAGGCGTACTTATCTTAGCGAACGAAGGCATATCAATAGCCGTTCAACCGTATGATTTTCCCTACGCTCCGCACGAATCCTTCGGCGATTTTTGGCTCATCGCCGACTCCATATCGTACACCAACGCGCAATGGCGCGTCGCCCCTACGCAAGCATCTGTTTCTGGGCCAATTCCTACAATAAATCCACCTAAAAACCCACCTAATGGCCTTTTTGGGGATGATAACGGCACAAACTATGTCCAGTTTTCCCATTCACTTTATTCTTACCTGCACCTTCTTTCACCGCATTTACAAGCCAAATGGACGCCTGAAGCACCATTTCTACTGCCTTTAACGCAAGCTTCATTACCACCACTCCTAGGCGATTCTATCTTGTACCTAATGCCTAATGCCCTCCCTGATTCAGGCACCGTCTTTATCAATGAAGTTCACCCTGCTCCAGAATTATTGCAAGAGTTTATCGAATTGGCCTCCATCAGCGATCGTCCTATCCGGCTGGATCCGCTTCGGCTTCTAAAAATAACCGCTTCTGGAACCTCCGCCTGTTTCTTCCACAATACAGAGCCCACGTTTTGCGCACTTTCACAGGTGCGTTATCCGCTGCTGGCTCCACAGGAAATTCGTGCCTTCAAAAGTCCTACCTCGCTGCCCAATGACAGCACTACACTTCTCTTACAAGGAGTCGGCGCAGAAACTTTTGACCAAATCACCTATACCCCATGGAAGGCACCGCTGGAACACCGAAGTTGGGAACGCGTCTCATTGCACAGTTCCGGAAGTGCCCCTTCGAATTGGGCACCACATCACGCACGTTGGTGCTGCCCCTCTGAAGCTTCGCCTAATGCACCCAACAGTTGCACCTTTGGCACACCAGTGAATGACTTTAACGTGCAGCTCAGCAGAACCCACCTCAGTTTTGACTCGAATCATTACCTACCATCGACAGAATTGTGGGTTTCCTTAGTGAGCGGCGAGCTCCTCTCCCTTCGACTTTTAGATCGTTCTGGCCGCCCTATCTCCCCATGGAAGAAATTTGAAGGGATTTCAGGGCAGAATCCCATCAGCGTCGGCCCCTACCTGTGGAACGAAAACCGCTTAAGCACAGGAATTTATACCCTTCAGGTCCGAATCGAAAATTCCTCCTCACATCGGTTGAAAAATCTAACCTTAGCCGTTTATAACCCATAATTAGAATGTTTACCGCATCACTTTTCTTAGCCTTTTATTCGACCAAAAGCACGTACATTTGTTAAACTATTTTTAAGCACGCTGCTATGAAGTTTGGTGTAATCACCTTCCCAGGGTCAAATTGTGACCAAGACATGATGTATGTACTCGGAACCATTATGGGCTACGAAACAGTCAATTTATGGCATAAAGACACCGACCTTCAAGGTGTAGATTGTGTGGTGTTGCCTGGTGGTTTCTCTTATGGAGATTACCTGCGTTCAGGTGCCATTGCAAAGATGAGTCCCATCATGGGCAGTGTCATTGAATTTGCCAATAACGGGGGTTATGTTTTGGGCGTATGTAACGGCTTCCAAATCCTAACAGAAAGCGGCTTGTTGCCTGGAGCACTTCGTCACAACGACAGCCACAAGTTCATTTGTAAAAATGTATACATCAAACCGGTTTCAAAAACCGCCGGTATTAGCGCTGATCTTGATCATACACGCGGCTATAAAATCCCCATCGCACACGGCGAAGGAAATTACTACTGTTCAGAAGAGACATTGGCTGCGTTAAAAGCAAACGATCAAATTCTTTTCCAATACAGTACTGCTGAAGGTGAAGTAGGGACGGCCGTTAATCCAAACGGCGCACTAGAGAACATTGCGGGCGTTTCTAACGCCACTAAAAACGTTTTTGGTATGATGCCTCATCCGGAACGTGCGGCAGATTCTGAGCTAAAAAATGAAGACGGCTTGGCATTGTTTAAAAGCATGATTGCACATATGGTTGTAGCGTAATTGCGCTTCCATTCGCAGATAAAAAAGCCCCGAAGCAAATGCTTCGGGGCTTTTCATTTTAAAAGAGTTTCCGCTTACTGAAGCACAATGGCTTCGTTTTCAACACCAGTAGCCGTAATGACTTGTAGAACATACGTTCCACGCGCCCAATTCTGCACATCTAACTGGGCTTCGCCGCTTATTCGACCACTGTATACGAGTCGACCCGAAGCATCCAGCAAGCGCACATCTGCAGCACCTTCAACACGAAGAGTTACTATTTTTTGTGCTGGGTTTGGATACACGCTCCATCCTGTGGTCATCGCTTCATCTAAGCCAATGTTTACAACGCTGTAGGCATCTGAAACATTAGAACAGAGGATGTTTGACAAAATGCGAACGTAGTAGTCGCCATTCGACTGTGGTAAGAAAGTCGCACCGGTTGCACCACTGATAGGATTCATACTGGCATCCAACCACTCATAAGTGAAGGTACCGGCAGGCGTAGCAGCCTCCAGCTCACCCATGGTGTTCTGAGAAACCGTAGGTTTACCCGGTGCCGGCTGAACGCTTATAGCGCGTTGCTTCGTTTTGGAACAGCCTGTTGTTGGATCCGTATACGTATAATAGACCCAATGCGATCCAACTCCGGAAGTCGAAGGGTAGATACTGTCATTAACTATGCCCGACCCACTGTAAATACCTCCTAATGGTTGACCCCCAGAAAGAAGTTGCGGCCCGTCCAATTCACATACATAACCTTGTGAGCCAAGTGTAACGGCTGGAAGACTATTTACCATTAAGGTGATTGAATCTTCTACTACCGGGTTAGCTACACAATCGTCTGAACTTATCATTTGTACTTTAAGCACATCGTTATTTGCAAAAGTACCTCCGTACGTAAATGAATTACTCGCGACTACTGAACCGTTTAAAATCCAATTGATCGTTGGATTGAGTCCACCGTTAGTCGGTGTGGCCATGAACGTTACGCTGTCGCCATTACAAAGTGCAGCAGATACTGAACTAGTAAGTGCAATGCCAGCTGATGGTGCACTGATGATGGTAACGTAATTAGAAAGCACAACAGAATCTATACCCGCGGCATTAGCGACCACCAATTTAACATCATACATCCCTGGTGTAGCATAGGTGACCGATGGGTTGGCTGATGAACTCGTGCTCGGGGTACCGCCTTGGAATGACCACAATCGTGATGCAGCAGCCGGGGCTGTGTAATCATAAAATTGCAACGTCTTTCCTGTACAACCTGCAGTATCACCAGTGAAAGCTGCCACTGGAGGGAATTGAGCTTGACCAGAGATATTAATATTATCTAGATAAATATTATTGCCATAACCATTGACTGCAACAAATTTTACCCGCACTCCTGCAGTCCCGCTGTAGGCATCTAGATCAATGGTAGGGCAGGTTACTGAAGAGGAACCGTGGCACCAATAGGTTGAGTCCGATGGTGCAAAAGCAGAGGTTACTGCGCCTGCCGTAGTATAACTGGCATCGGAGCCGTCGTAGGCCGCAACTAAATCCCAAGTGGATCCACAATCGTCACTTACGTATACCTTCAAACTGTCTTTATATCCGCTGGAATAATAGGCCGAAGCATATTCAAATTCGAGATTGATTAAGGTGTCGTTTGAGAAGTCCAGTGCTGGGCTGATCAGTTCATCCTCAGCGCCAGTGGTACTGTATGAGTAATGGTTTATCGTCATTGCTGTACTTCCCGGGCTAGTTCCGTTTACGGTTGCTGAAGCCCAAGTGATGCCGGCGTCAGGGTTAGCGATTTCCCAACCGGCGAGTCCCGATTCAAAATCTTCTGTAAATGGTAATGGCGCACCACCCACACCTAAGATTTGAAACGATGTCGTGTCGTCTGTTCCATAGTTATTACTTGCCGTTAGTGTCACCGTATACGCACCGGTCGCGGTAAATACCACTTTAGGGTATTGGGAGCTGTCCGTGGTTCCACCAACGAAGTTGTAAGTTGATGGAGCAATCTGCCAATTCCATGCGGTAGGCAGTCCAGTCGTAAGATCTGTTAAGGAAATGGTATCGCCTAAAGAACAGGTTGCAACGGGATCCGCTGAAAAGGATGCGATAGGCGCATTTGTAAAGCCACTCATAAGAGGACTTTGCCATACGCCGCGTCCGTAGGTTCCTATACGTATAAGCGCATCGTCTTCATAGACTTCGATGTCGGAAATGATGACATTAGGTAGGTCTTTATTAAAACTGATCCAATTAGAAAAGTTTGAGCTCGTATAGTACATCCCGATATCTGTTCCAACATAAACTCCATCGCTAGTACCTCCCTCAAATGCTACGGCAGTTGCCGGGACGTTGGGCAAGCCTGAACTCAAATTACTCCAGGTTGAACCCGCGTTAAAAGACTCCATTACTTTCCTATTGCCGGCATATCCGCTGATACTAATAACAATATGTTCTTCATCATCCGGATCTATAGCTACACCAGAAATATTGTTCGGAGACGGGCTCATAGACCCTGTAGGAGTAATACTGGACCAGCTGCTTCCTCCGTTTGTCGATACGTAGATGTTACTGTTGATCAGCGTATAGATGTAGTTTGTGTTCGACGGGGCTACCTCAAATTCATCAATATTCGAATTACCGCTAATATTATTTGAAGAAGTCGCGGACCAAGAGCCTCCTGCGTTAGTCGATTTCCAGATTTTCTTAAAACCGGCATAAACCGTATTAGTTGATACTGGATCGGTATTAAAAGGAGTTACCCAGTTTCCTGATCCAGAAACAGATAAGGTGTTTATAGAACTGAAAAATCCGCCACCGTTCGTGCTCTTATAGAAGTCCCCATAATAAATGGAGGTGTACATTAGGTTGTCATTCACGGCATCAACACCATTATCCATTCCATCACCACCGGTGACTTCTGACCAATTAAAGGTCGAGCTACGCAAGTGCGATCCGTTGTCTTGAGCTCCAGCCAATATGACTGTTGTATCTGAGGTACTCTGACTAATTTTATAGTATTGTGTGATGTTCATACCGTCGTTCAAATCACTCCAAGAACTGCCGCTGTTTGTGGTTTTATAAACACCACCATCTGTTCCAACATACAATTCCGAAGTACCTGGTCTGAAGTCTGCATGATGGTGATCCGCATGCACGTAAGGAGTTGATCCTGCGCCATACCAGTGTCCCACACACGTCCAGTTTGTTCCGCCATTCGTTGATTTCCAGATGTTCACACCCCCAACGTAAATGGTGTTTTCAGAGTTCGGGTCACATGCAATAGTCAAATCGTACCACGCTTGACCACCAGAACCTGAACCGTTGTTTGACCAACCCATAATGTTTGGAGTGGAACTCATTAATGTCCAGTTTGATCCGCCGTTAGTGGAGCGGTACAGGCCGCCAAAACCGTAATTTGAAGAGCCGTAAACAAGGTATACCTTACCGGGAACAGAACTTACTGCAACTTCACAGCGGTACTTACCACTGGTTGGAAGTCCGTTGGACATCTGTGACCAAGTATCTCCGGCATCAAGGGAACGGTAGAGTTTGGGACTGGAACCATTAGTCGTAGCAAAAACAGTATCTCCATGACCCATGCGCATTCCGTAAAAAGAGCCGCTCTGCTCTAAAGTGAAATTCTGACCGTAATTCGTACTGCGATAAACACCTGCGTTTGTTGCAGCCATAACTATGTGAGTACTGTCTGGATGCACGACAATACGTGCTATTCTATAGTTCTGTGAAGGAGACCATGAAAGTGAGGTACTGTTCCAGGTAACCCCACCATCGGTTGACTTTAGAAGTCCAAAGCTGTAGGTATCTGCGGCATCGCGATCTCCAGTTGCGAGGTACATCGTATCCGGATGAAGCGGATCAATAGCTAGGTCACTAACACCCAGATTGGTCAGTTCGTCAGTAAACGTAGTCCAATTTTGACCGTCGTCGTAACTGACCCATAAACCACCTGCTGGAGCACCGGCATATATAGTATCATGATGATTGGGATGAAAAGCTACTCCATTGATACGGCCAATTCCACCACCCGAAGGAGCGTTTACAGGTCCCATAACGGACCATTCACCATATTCTGTTGTAGTCGATGCTTGTTGCTGCTGAATGGCTTGATATAAAACCGAAGGGTTTGGGCGTACGCCGGTCTCGCCAACACGTTGCTCCATCATGTATTCCCAGCGTTTGAATTGCTTCCAACCGTGCCCTTTTTCATAGGGCTTACCGTCAAATTCTGCATTGAATTTATCCACTACCGTATGGAAATTCACACGATAATCTTGCATGGCTTCAACCCATGTCATTGACGTGATGTCTGACGGCGTTAGGACTGAAATTTCGCGGTCTTGAGCTGAGACGGATACAAATGCGGCGGTAAAGGCTACTGAAAATAAAAAGCTGCGTAGCATAATAGGGTTTTAAGGACCCCTAATCTAAACAAAAAGCGCTACTCTATTCTTCCAAATTCGCAGTAGTTACAAGCTTTAACTCATTGAGCTGAACCGTATCGATTGTTGCTGGTGCATCTATCATCACATCTCTGCCAGAATTGTTCTTTGGGAAAGCAATGAAATCACGTATAACCTCAGCACCGCCGAGGATAGCAACCAAACGATCAAACCCGAAGGCTAGACCGCCGTGTGGCGGCGCTCCGTATTCAAAAGCACTCATCAAGAAGCCGAATTGTTTCTCCGCTTCTTCCTTGCTGAAACCAAGAAGGTCAAACATGCGACTTTGCAGTGCACGGTCGTGTATACGAATGGAACCACCCCCTATTTCATTCCCGTTTAAAACCAGGTCATAGGCATTTGCACGAACGTTCCCTGGATCTGTATCAATTAAGGCGATGTCTTCTGGTTTTGGAGAGGTGAAGGGATGGTGCATCGCATGGTAACGCTCCGTTTCATCGTCCCATTCTAAAAGTGGGAAGTCCATTACCCAAAGTGGTGCAAAAACTTCAGGGTTTCGTAGGCCCATTTCCTCTGCAATGTGAAGACGTAATTCTGAGGTGGCTTTGCGTGTTAGACGCTCTTCACCCGCAAGAATTAGAATCAAATCACCCGGCTTCGCATCGGCAGCTTTTGCCCACTCCGCTTGCTGTTCTTGCGAATAAAATTTATCGACAGAGCTTTTATAGGTGCCGTCTTCATTCACCTTACTGTAGACCATTCCACGCATGCCTATATCAGGACGCTTCACCCAATCGGTCAATTTATCTATTTGCTTACGCGTCCAAGATGCTGCACCCGGTACGGCAATACCCAAAACCGTCTCTGCTTGATCAAAGACCATGAATCCCATGTTTTGAGTGAGACTGTTCAGATTTGCCAATTCCATTGCGAAACGGATATCTGGCTTGTCATTACCGTAGCGCTCCATGGCCTCTGCATAGGTCATGCGCGGTACACTGTCGATAGCAACGCCCTTCACGTCCTTCAACAAATGGAGTAACAATCCCTCAAACGTATTTAAGATGTCTTCTTGCTCTACGAAGGCCATCTCACAGTCGATCTGTGTGAACTCTGGCTGACGGTCTGCACGTAAATCTTCATCTCGGAAACACCGCGTAATCTGGTAGTATTTGTCGTACCCACTCACCATCAAAAGCTGTTTAAACGTCTGCGGGCTCTGCGGCAATGCATAGAACTTTCCTTCCTGCATGCGCGAAGGCACGACAAAATCACGCGCACCCTCTGGAGTCGATTTTATCAAGAACGGCGTCTCAATATCCATGAAACCTTGGGCGTCCAAAAACTTACGTACCTCGATATTTACGCGGTTGCGCAGGGCTAAATTTCTCTGCAATGGACCACGACGCAAATCTAGGTAGCGGTACTTCATACGAAGCTCTTCGCCACCATCACTTTCCTCTTCAATGGTAAACGGAGGGGTATTCGCAGCATTCAGTACTACGAGTTTCGTGCTTTTGATTTCTACATCACCGGTAGGCATGTTGCCATTCTTACTATGGCGCTCAATCACTTCACCCTCAATCTGTACCACCCATTCGCGGCCCAGCTTTCTTGCTTCCTTTATCAAATTAGCATTCCACTCTTCGTTAAACGCAATTTGCGTAATACCATAACGGTCCCGTAAATCTAAAAAGGTCATGCCGCCCAATTCACGCGAGCGCTGCACCCAGCCGGCGAGCGTTACTGTTTGTCCTATGTGTGTTGCGCGCAATTCGCCGCAAGTATGAGATCTGTACATCTTTGGTGGTGTTTGAACCGCAAAAATAGCCAAACTTGTGGGCCAATTCCCTATTTTGCGTAGAAGATGATAGACCTCAACGATCACAATGTATATATGCGGGCCGCTTTGGCGGAAGCGCAGGTTGCTGCCGCCGCTGGAGAAGTCCCCGTTGGGGCTGTAATTGTGGCTGCTGGGCGCATCATCGCACGCAGTCACAACCTCACAGAATTACTTACCGATGTTACGGCACATGCTGAAATTCAAGCCATTACTGCTGCGAGTAACTATTTAGGGAATAAATATCTTCAAAAATGCACCCTGTACGTGACCCTTGAGCCTTGCCCAATGTGTGCCGGCGCCCTTTTTTGGTCACAGATGGGACAGGTGGTGTATGGTGCAAGTGATCAAAAACGTGGTTATCAAAAACACGGCGGACCCATGCATCCAAAAACAGAAATAATTAGTGGTGTGCTCGCCGAAGAATGCGCACAATTACTCACTGATTTCTTCGCACGCAAACGAAACTAAACCGCGCCATGATTCTCAGCACAATAGACATCATTGTTCTCGTCCTACTTCTTCTTTCGACCGTTTTAATAGGCCTGTATTTTGGACGTAGTAAAAAGAAGACCTTAAGTGAGTACTTTTTAGGCGGCCGATCGCTTCCCTGGTACATCGCAGGGATTTCTATGGTTGCTACCACCTTCGCCGCAGATACACCGCTAGCCGTTACTGAACTTGTAGGTCAATACGGCATTAGCGGAAATTGGCTCTGGTGGAACTTGCTAGCTGGAGGTATGCTGACCACCGTATTTTTTGCGCGTTTATGGCGCCGTTCGGGTCTAACCACTGAAGTAGAATTTATTGAGTTTCGGTATTCCGGTCGTCCTGCCGCTTTACTTCGTGGGTTTAAAGCCGTCTATTTAGGCGGTATCATGAACGTGCTCATCATGGGTTGGGTGAATGTAGCCATGATTACCTTATTAGAAGGATTTTTTGGGATGACCCATGAATCGGCTTTTGTATGGACTGGAGTTGCCTTACTCATTGTGGTGTTTTACGTCAGTTTTTCGGGACTCAAAGGGGTCGTATATACCGATGTGTTCCAATTCGTATTAGCCATGTCTGGGTCTGTTGCCCTGGCTTATTATGTATTAAAAGCACCGGAAGTTGGCGGTCTAGCTGGCCTTCGTGCAGCGCTACCTGAGGAAACATTCTCTTTTCTGCCTTCTGTAGGTGAAGGAGGTACAAGCGGGCGCTATCAAATCTCTTTGGCCTCGTTCCTTGCTTTCTTCGGGATGGTGTGGTGGACGTCTTGGTATCCTGGTGCCGAGCCTGGTGGCGGCGGTTACAGTGCCCAGCGAATGCTTTCTACTAAAGACGAAAGAAGTTCCTTTTTAGCCAGTGCACTCTTTCAAATTGGCCACTATGCGGTTCGTCCTTGGCCATGGATCATCGTCGCACTCAGTGCCATTGCGTTGTATGGTGGTCAGCACAATCTTGTGGAACAAACGCCAGATTTCATCAATTACGAATGTCTTACAGGGGTCTACGATTGTGAACCATTGACCGCAGAACAACAAGCGGAATATGCTCAATGGGTCGCTACCTGGGAGCCCGTTTATGGCGATCGTCTTCCAGAGGCCCTTAAATACCAGCAAGATTATAGGTTTGGGTATATTTTCATCATGCGCGATTACCTCCCTAGGGGCGTTCTAGGTATGCTCCTTGCATCATTTTTTGCAGCTTACATGTCTACTATGTCAACTCAATTGAACTGGGGAGCATCCTATCTAGTCAATGACTTTTACCTGCGCTTTATTCAACCTAACGCACCACGTAAAAGGAGCCTAGGCATTTCCAGGGCTGCTACACTTTGCTTAGCATTCTTTGGTTTACTCATTACCTCGCAGATGGACAGCATCGCTGGTGTATGGCAATTTATCATGGAATGTGGAGCTGGATTAGGATTAGTTTTGATTTTACGTTGGTACTGGTGGCGCATTAATGCATGGACAGAAATTACCGCTACCGTGGCTCCATTTATAGCCTATGCTATCGCTCATTACGGTCTAGAATGGGCCTTCCCAAACAGCTTTTTCTTTACCGTTGGCTTTACCACCGTTGCTTGGTTAGTAGCGATGTATACTACCGCTCCCGAGTCTAGTAGTACGCTTGTAGATTTTTACGCGAGCGTACGCCCAGGTGGCGCATGGAAACCTGTGGCATGGAAAGTAGCAAAGGACCCTGAAATAAAAGACGGTCCAGGAACGCCTTTGCTGGTACTGTATTGGCTGGGCGGCATCGCAGCCGTTTATGGCGCCTTATTCGCAGTGGGCGCAGTACTTTTTAAATGGTAATGCCTCTTCTTTAGCCGAAGTGGAATCAAAAAAAATCCCCCGAGCGCGCCGCGCTCGGGGGATTTGTATTTCCTATAAAATCGCTACCTAGAGTGTACGTTTAACCTCTGTAAATCCAAAGGCTTCTACGATATCTCCAACTTTGATGTCATTGAATTTCTCAATGTTAAGACCACATTCAAATCCTTGACGGACCTCTTTTGCGTCGTCCTTGAATCGCTTGAGTGA
>JAKMEB010000089.1 GCA_022426185.1 Schleiferiaceae bacterium | reverse complement strand
TTCCAGGAGTCAATCCCTACAAACAGCGCAGTTTAAATGGGAAAGAGAGGCACAGGAAAACGCATGGACGAATCAACTTAACGCAACGGCCCAGAGCATACTGCTATTAGAAAAAGCATTAGAATCTAATCAGCGGAATGCCCAAAACATGGAGGCGTTATTGCAGGCGGAACGTAAAAAGTTACTCATGGGAGATTCAGAATTACTTAAAGTTAATCTTCGCACGAGCTATTTTGCAAAAGCATTGATTCAACAAGCAGAAGCGCAAAGTGAATTAGGAATTAAATGGGCAGAATGGCTGCAACTTTCTGCAGGATACTAGACTGCTCCTCACCTTCAAAATTTGTTACATTGCATAGAGTTAACATGCACTCTGATGAACAAAACATGGAATTGGTCACTTACCGTCGCACTTGCTGGATTTTTATTTGGCTTTGATACTGTCGTCATCTCCGGTGCAAACGCACCCATCAAAGAACTTTGGCAAACCTCTGCATGGTTCCATGGTGTTTTCATCATGTCGATGGCGCTTTGGGGCACGGTATTAGGTTCTTTAGCTGGAGGCATTCCTACAAAGCGTATTGGACGCAAGAACACACTCATCTGGGTAGGCGTGCTCTATCTAGTAAGCGCTGTAGGTTCGGGGTTAGCGACTGATCCGTATATGTTCTCTTTTTTTAGATTTCTCGGTGGGGTCGGTGTTGGTGCCTCAACGGTAGCTGCTCCAACCTACATTAGTGAAATCAGCACGGCAAAATCGCGCGGGCGATTGGTAGCCTTGTACCAGTTCAATATTGTTTTCGGTATACTCGTCGCCTTTATTTCGAACTATCTATTGAATGGTATTGGCGGGTTAAACGACTGGCGCTGGATGCTCGGTATTGAAGCATTGCCTGCCGCCTTTTACTGCTTACTAATTCTCGGTGTTCCAAATTCACCACGTTGGCTCATGGTAGAGCGCAATGATGCTACTGGTGCACTTCAAACTCTTCAATGGCTGCATGGAGACGCGGCATCTGCGAAAGCCGAGTTGGAAACCATAAAAAACCACTCTTCGCAGGAATTTAGCCGCAAAGGTTTGTTCAGTGGTCAATATAAAACGAGCCTTGTTTTGGCTTTTTTACTTGCATTCTTCAATCAATTAAGCGGTATTAATTTCATCTTGTATTACGCACCCGTGATATTAGAGAATGCAGGATTCGCCTCGTCCGATTCCCTCTTCTCCTCCATCGCCATAGGCGGAACCAACTTAATTTTCACTTTCGTCGGTCTTTACCTCATCGATAAAATGGGGCGTAAATCACTCATGTACATCGGCTCCGTAGGGTACATTATCTCCTTAGCTATGGTAGCCTACGGATTCAAAACCGAAGCTACGGCAGGGTTCAATCTCTTTTTCATCCTAACCTTCATTGCCTCCCACGCCGTGGGTCAAGGTGCCGTGATCTGGGTATTCATCTCCGAAATCTTTCCAAACAGCGTTCGCGCCGCAGGACAAGCTTGGGGCACTGGAACGCATTGGATTTTTGCAGCGCTCATTACCATGCTTGGGGAGGTGGTGATCGAAACCTTCCCAGGATGGACTGTATTCGCCTTCTTCGCAGCATTCATGGTGCTGCAACTTTTATTCACGCATTATATGATGCCTGAAACAAAGGGCGTAAGTTTGGAGGAACTGGAAGATCAATTAATCTCAACGGACCTGAGAACGTAAGGAAACTACGGTCACTCTTCCGACGCAATCTCCCCATTAAATAGGAATGCATTCAGCTTAGTGCTGGACATAATTTTATTGTTGTAAAAACCCGATCCAATGTACCCGGCTTTACGGTTCGCCACTCAAATTGAGCATGACCTAAACCGGTTATTGGTTCTGCAGCAATAAATGCAGCATCTTTTGGTCTGAACAGCTGCATGATCTCTGATAAGGAATTTATCTCAAGGAGATAGTTTTGATACGTTAGCTGCACCTTGCTCATGTAGAAGGCGCCGTCCACTTCTTCATTCCAGTCAAAATCCGAACACGGTACTTTACCGCAGGGATGACTAAACGTGTTCTTTTCCAGCCGAAACCGCGGTGTAGGACTGACAAAAGGGACTTTACCTAACTTAAAATACGGGTGCCAACCAAGGTGGAATGGCAGTTCATTCCTCCCCGTATTTTCAACAGTTGCAGCCATTTCAAATCCTTCTATACCAAGGGTATATTGAATAGTTAGTTTACATGGAAAAGGATAATGTGAATGCGCGCCATTATATTCATAGGCTGCTTCTATTCCAGTCTCAATAAAAGTTAAAGTAAAATCAACCCAAGGCGTAAAACCATGCAACGCAGCTTTGTGCTTCGTATCGTTTATTGGCCAGTCAAAAGTCTTATTTTGATAGCGCATCTTCGTACCCGTTTCCATTCTCACCGGAAATGGGAACATGACGGACCCTGCAGACCAATCACCTGCCGAATCACCAAAATCATATAATACCTCCAGATTGTTAAGGGTAAGGGCTAATAAAGAAGCGCCTTTACTTTCTACAGTAAAGGCGCCAAACTTATTTTTATACGACAGCTGATTAGCCATTAATGTCATAAATCGATTTCAACTTAGAGATCTGTGCCTGGTAGTCAAAGTCCAGATCAATCAATGCCCCTTTCGAGATATCGAAAACCCACCCGTGTACCGATGGTCCTCCGCCAGATGCGTGACTTTTTTGAAAATATTCCGTTTTCAATATGTTATTGCATTGCTCATGAACATTCAACTCGATGAGTCTATTGTACCTCGCGCCTTCGTTTTCAATCGCATCCAATTCGCTTGCATGAAGTCTGTATACGTCTCTAATTTCGCGAAGCCACCCGTCAATTAGTCCTAGGCTTTGATTGCCCATAGCCGCTGCAACTCCGCCACAATTGTAGTGACCACAAACAACAACATGCTTGACCTTAAGATGCTCAATAGCGTACAGTATTACGCTGTGGATGTTCACGTCCGTATTCACAACGAGATTCGCTACGTTTCTATGGACGAAGACCTCACCCGGCTCCAAACCCATAATATTGTTGACAGGAACACGAGAATCCGCACAACTGATAAATAAAAAATCTGGACTTTGTCCTTTTGCTAAGTGCTCAAAAAAGTTAGGGTTACTCGCTTTATGTGTTTCAATCCAGCGCTTATTGTTTTCAAAGACTTGATCGTAAATATTACTCATGTTATTTATTTATGTTTCGGGTCGAATCTAAGAAATGTGTACGACACATAAAATTTTTATTTAAAAGGGCTGCGAAGCACATAAGTCTTGGGACGGTAACGTTTTTGTGCCCATTTCAATACGCCCTGAAAAAACCAACTTTCAGAATAAAATGAAAAATAATTCTCTTCGGGCTTAGCGCCATAGGTACTTTTTATTTCAGTCGCGGTTCTGCCTAAGCTCACTTTTTCGAATCCACCTTCAATACCCAATCTTATCGCATAAAACATGGCATAACTGTAGAAATCTTGAGGAGTATTTTCTTTTGAACCATAATGCATTGCACGCAAGAGCTTCCCATCTTCAATTGTAGAAATGAATCCTACCAATTGGTCCTCAATAAAGAAGCCATGTATCTTAAAGGAGTTTCCAAAGCATTCCTGATACAGCTCCAAAAGCCATTTTAAATTTTCAGGCATTGCGACTACTCTATCCGAAAGTGTTGCAGTCAATAATTTTGATACTCTAGAAAACATCTCTTTTTCCGGTGCCAATTCTCGAATTTGTATCGCCTCATTCGACTTCATAGTCTTGTTTAAACGAGCCCTGTATTTTTTTTTCATTTGTTGCGCATAAGAATCGAAGGATGTCCATTGGATCCATACGCTCATAACAGGATCTGCTTTAAAGGAGGTCCAATATTCTTTATCATTCAAGGAACCACTCGTCACACTTAAAAGTAATTTGACGGGTAAGGGCATGGTTTTTATTGCAATGAGGGCTCGCTGTGCTCGTTTGGGAGTCACTATCCAAAACCCGGGTAGCCAAGGGCTGCCTAGAACCTGAAGGATTCCCTTGCGAATCCATCGATTTAAAACAGCCAACCTCCTTTGGCGAATATATTTTCCGGAACTGCGTCGAAAGAGGGGTTTGGTTAAAGGAAGGACACTCCCATCCTCAAGCATTATTGTGCTTCCGGGCAACCTATCTGCTATAGTATTTTCAGCGTTGGTCAACATCTAATTAAATTGTTCGATATTAGGGGACTGACTCAAAAATCATGTTTACACCCAACGAGTTTCAAATTCAATTGTTTGCAGAGATCTTTGATTCTACCAAAGGTAAATCGAAAATCACTCAGGACCTCATGGGTGTGCTAGGATGTTCGCGCGCTTCGTTGTACAGAAAACGTACGGGTTCAACACCACTGACCGCGGATGAACTGATCAAACTAGCAAATCACTTTTCATTGAGTATTGACGCGATTCGTAAGAATTCAGAGGAGAACGCTCAGGTCGTAGTTTGCACCACAATGCCCCCGATCAAGCAATACAGCGATATTGATTTTTATCTTGAGAATACACGTAAAAATCTTGAGCTCGCCGTTCAACAACCGGATGCACAATTGTACTTTACCGCGAAGGAATTACCGCTGTATCGCTATATGGATCAGCCAACGCTTAGTGCATTTAGATACTACTTATGGGTCATGGAAAACTTACGCCGTCACCAACGTTTTGACCCCGTAGAAATTCCGTCGGAATTGATACGCAAAGGAGCTGAATTAACCCAATTAAGTCAAGGTATCAAAACCACTGAATTTTGGACTGCAAGCGCTTTTGATAACATTATTGATCAAATCCGTTATACCGAATCATCAGGGAGGATTTCAAAGCGTATTCTAGAGCAGCTAAAACTAGAGTTACTTCAAGTCCTGGATACATTAGCTGAGAATATTCTCAGTGAGAAGTCGAATTCCGGTGCTTCCTTTCAGATGGTTTTATGCCACTACCTTACCTTGAGTGATGGTGCACTCATTGAAATTGGTCCTAATTACAGTGAGGTTCTTTTCTCCTATGGATCAATTAATTATATGAAGAGCTCCAATCCAAACCTAATCAACGCCTTCAAGCATGGGTTGCGATACCATAAACTTGAGGGACAAACTTTAGGGTCACTAGATGGCGATATTGTTGAAGCATTCACCGCTCCAATACGAGCGAAAATTAATGCACTGTAATTCCGCTCGCAATGCGGAATGCACGGGCGCGGAGCTCATCCATCGTCTCTTTTTCTAGTCGATCGTAAGTTAACACCACACCCATTCTTCGATATGGACGCGTCGTTGGCTTTCCGAAAAGTTTAAAATCCGACTGCGGCTCCATGCTCGCTGACTCCATACCTTCATAAGAAGGTATTCCTTCCTTTTCGGCCAGTACCACAGCACTCACCGCTGGGTAACGAAATTCAATTTCGGGTACCGTTAAGCCTAGTAAAGCCCTTGCGTGCAATTCGAATTCGTTAAAATTTTGATTTCCCGCGAGCGTAACCATACCTGTATCGTGAGGCCTAGGGCTTAATTCTGAAAAATAGACTGCATCGTGTCCTAAAAAGAACTCAATTCCCCAGATTCCCTGACCTCCTAAAGCTTGCGTCACTTTTTCAGCCATAGTCTGGGCTTCCAATAATTGGCCAGCATCCATAGCACAAGGCTGCCAGCTTTCTTGATAATCGCCACGTTCTTGACGGTGACCAATAGGAGGACAAAATAGCGTCTCACCAGATTTTTGAGTAACGGTTAGTAAGGTGATTTCTGTATGAAAGTCAATGAAACCTTCCACTATAATTTCTTTCAAATCACCACGTGAACCTTCCATTGCGTAATGAAAGGCGGCTTCAAGTTCTGAATGTTTCTTTACAACACTTTGACCCTTTCCAGAGCTAGACATTAAAGGTTTAACGACACAAGGAAGACCTATTTGCTCTGCAGCTGCCGCGAATTCTTCTAACGTTCTTGCGTAGGCATATGGTGCTGTTTTTAAGTCCAATTCCTGTGCTGCTAAATCTCGGATGAGTTTGCGATTCATGGTGAAATTTGCTGCTTTAGCGGAAGGTGTAACCTGTATACCCTCTTTCTCAAATTCGTATAATTTATCCGTACGAATACTTTCAACTTCCGGCACAATTATATCCGGCTGATGTTTGAGCACAGCACGCTCTAACGCATCTCCATCGAGCATAGAAAAGACTTCAAAAGCATCTGCAACTTGCATGGCTGGTGCACCTTCATAGGCATCACATGCAACTACAGTACAACCTAACCTTTTTAAGGCAATCACTACCTCTTTTCCTAGCTCTCCTGAGCCCAACATCATTACTTTTCGCATGGCACAACTATTGTACTTCAAAGGTATTGGTTAAATTTGTCTTCATGCGGAAGCTCATTATCTTGGTAATCACACTGATTTACACCCTTGTCTCAACGGGTGCAGTGAGCTTTTTGCATTTTTGTCAACATGAGGAAAGTGTTCATCTCAGTCTAGCTCACGAAGAACATTTGGACATTACAGAAGCGTCCGTATGTTGTCATGCTCCACTGTCGAAACCATGCAATTCAACTGAGAAATCCCTGGATTCTGAAGACTGTTGTGAAACAACCTGCACAGAATTAGACGACACAGCGACCAATATTGAATTTGACAAGAGCGTCAATTTTAATCTGTTAGGAACGGTCCAAGCTATACAGTATGTTGGATATGCCATTCCCTCTTATAGTTCGCCGCATCTAGTTTTTAACAACGGTCCACCGATCTATTTGAAATATCGAAAGCTGCTGCTTTACGCTTGATCATTGATGCAATTTGCCTCAATGAAAATCAATCTTAATTATCAGCCGTATTATGAAATCATTTTTATTCTCTTTAGCACTTATCAGTACAATCAGTCTGAGCGGGCAGTCCAAATTTAATAGCACGTCCATAGAAGTAGATGGTCTTTGTGGAATGTGTGAAAAGCGCATTGAAAACGCAGCCTACATTCAAGGCGTAAAAAAGGCCGACTGGAGTCAAGAGACCCACATGTTAGACCTCATCTATAATAGTTCTAAAGTCGAAGAATCTGAAATCATTGCTGCAATCAATGAAGTAGGTCATGATGTTAAAGATCATCCTGCATCTGACAAACAGTACGCTGATGTACACGGTTGTTGTCGTTTCAGAGATCCGGATCAAAGGGCTAAGCACGGTTTGGGTGAGCCTTTATGTACTCCTATTAAAACGAGCGTCAAGGATTCGTCTGACGATAGTGAACAAGAGCTTTAGATGAATAATCATTTAAAATGCCTAGGCTTAGCACTTTTGCTGGCCTTCTCCACTTTTGGTCAGGTCGACACATCAAGCATACAATTGTTCGAAACACTGGATGAAGTTGAAATAGATAGAGATCCCGGGGTCCGACTCTCGAATAAATCAGTGCTTTCACAAGAATTGATTTCTGAAGTTGAGCTTCGAAAAGCTGCCTGTTGTGACCTCAGCGAAAGTTTTGAAACCAATGCTTCTATCTCTGCTTCTTTCACCGATGCGGTGACCGGGACTCGACAAATCCGACTTTTAGGACTGGAGGGGCCCTACGCTTTATATACTCGTGGCAACCTCCAAACTATGGATGGTTTGTCTTCTGTCTTAGGCCTAGCTTTAATTCCTGGAGCTTGGATACAAAGTATTCAGCTGACAAAAGGCCCCGGTAGTGTTGTCAATGGAGCAGGTGCAATGAGCGGTCAAATCAACTATGAGCTACGCCCTAGCTTCACTAAAGAGAAGGCGCATTTCAATCTTTTTGCCGGACCTGGACGTATCGAACAAAACGCCATTTACACATGGAAACAGAGCGCAAAATGGTCATCTAATATTATGGTGCACGGAAGACAACAGCTCTTTCGTTGGGATGGAAATGAAGACGGTTACCTCGATGCACCCTTATCCAATCATGTAATTATTCAGAATGCTTGGAAACACCAAGGCGCTAATTCTGAGGCTCAATTTGGTATAAAAGCCAGCAGTATCAGCAATATCGGTGGGAGCACGCTTTATGGTACTCCAACACTGGTACCTATTTGGTCGCACGAACTGCAAACCAACAGATACGAACTGTGGGCGAAGCGTGGCTATTTTCTTGACGGTGGTATCAACAGAAGCATAGGAACGCAATTCTCTGCAACCTACCAGGACCTTGACAGCTATTTCGGTAATCGACTTTTTACGGGAAAAGAGCGACGACTGTACGGTAACCTCATTTTTCAGGATAATATTTTTGACACGCGACATACCCTTAAAGGGGGTCTCGATGCCAATAGTTTTTCCATAAGCCAACAAATGTGGGAAAATGACGGTAGCTATGAAGGATTATGTACTGGGGTTTATGGCGAGTACAGTTATGTCAATTCGCCCGACGGTGAAGGATTCAGTATGATTCTGGGGCAACGCCTTGATTTCCTTAGAAACTATCTTCCTTTCTATGTTCCTAGATTACATTTGAAGTACAACTCTGGTCCTTGGGCATTTCGCGGGCAGGCAAGTAGATCGTGGAGAATTGCAACCTTAGGGGCAGAATATATGGGTTATATGGCGAATGACCGTACGGCCGTATTTCTAGGTAATCAAAGCGGTCAGATCACCCCACCTATTGAAACATCGAATACGTATGGTATCGGAATAAATTGGTCTAAGGATGTCCTGTTCAAAGAAATGCAATGGTATGCTGATGTATTCTATACCCAATTTGCAAACAAAGTGGTCTTCGATTTTGACGGCAGTACGGATACCTTATTAATAGGATCACCCGGTGGTTCTTATCCGAATGTACAAGATCGTATTCTTTACAGCCCCTACTCCATTTCTGCCCAGGTTGGAGGACAATATGAGCTGTTCCATAGAACGATGATAAAGGCATCCTACCGTTATCAAGATGTAAAACAGCGCGACCTTACAGCTTTTTATGCGTCTGGAGCTATTGAGGATTATTTTAAGCTAGAGGAAGTCATTCTTAACGTACCGCATCTTATTTACTTGGGTGCAAGCTACTCTGGTAGAAAAGGAATGGGTATTGAATTGAATGCGACGTACAACAGTTCACAGCGTCTACCGCTCATCGGATACGCAAAGCGAAGCCCTGCATTCACCATGCTCAACGGTCAAATCAGTAAAGAAGGTCGCGCCTTTGGACAATTCTACATCGGAATTCAAAACGCCTTGAATGTGCGTCAGCTTGACCCCATAGTTGGAGGAAATCTTCCTTTTGAGGGTGGTTTTGACGCCTCTATTGTATGGGGTCCCATAATGGGCCGTCAGATCTACGCCGGCTGGCGCTACGATCTGAAATTTAAGGATTAAAAAAAAGGCGCCCCGTGGGCGTCTTTTTTAGGCTCGTTCCAAAATTTCGCGCTACGCGCTGTTTCGCGAAGCATTGATATTTCCGTAAAGCGAACGAACGACCATTTTCTCGAAAATGACACGGTCTGCTTCGCTTAATGATTCTTCTCGTAAGGTGATCAGGGCATATTGCTGTATAACTAGTAGCGGCAGCACTATATTCTCACGCAGTGCTATAGAAGCCTTTATGCCTGGGTTATTACTCAAAAGTTCTGCCTGTCCCGAAATCTTTAAAACCCAGTGTTGTGTGCGCTCAAATTCTTCATTTAACGACGACCAAAACTTCCCGAATTTTAAATCATTGGCCATATAGGCCGTTAATGGGAAGAACGTCTTGCACATACTTTGCATAGAGTTTTCCACTAAAGTTCTGAAAAACTTACTCTGGCGGTAAAGTGCCTGTACTTCATGCAAGCGTCCAGCTTCACTAATCTCTTGCAACGCTTTACCCAGGCCATAGAAACCGGGGATATTCATTTTAAGTTGCGACCAAGCGCCCACAAAAGGTATGGCACGGAGATCATCCAACTCCAGTTTTTTAGCTTGCCCACGCTTTGATGGTCTTGATCCTATGTTTGCTTGACCGTAATATTTTAAAGGACTCATTTCTTCTAAGAACTCCGTGAATAATGTGTCCTCTTTAAGCTCCGAGTAATACTTCAAGCTGATATCACTGAGCTCTTCGAGCAACTGTCTTTCATTTGGTTGAAGGATTTTTGACTCATCGTTAAGTAATAAGTTTTCCAAACCAGCTGTTATCAACTGTTCCATATTGAATTGAGCACTTTCAGAAGTTCCAAAGTTGCTGGATATGGTTTGTCCCTGAACGGTCAATTGTATCTCTGAAGACGCGATCTGTTGTCCTAGAGACGCATAGAAATTATGCGTGTTTCCTCCGCCGCGTGCGGGCGGTCCTCCACGTCCGTCAAAGAAGACGACATCGATATCGTTCAATTTGGAAATACGGGTAAGGTTCTCTTTTGCTCGATAAATATTCCAGTTGGCACTCATGTAACCACCGTCCTTCGTCCCATCAGAAAACCCGAGCATAATGGTTTGTTTATTCCCTCTTTGCGTCAGATGGCGACGGTAATTGGATTCCGAATACAACGTATTCATACTGGCGCCTGCACCCACTAAATCATCGATAGTCTCAAAGAGTGGAACGATATCTACACTGATTTTTTCATCCCCAAAGGCCGTCCATCGCGCAAGTGCAAAAACACGAGCAACATCCATGGCACCTCGACAATTAGAAATGATATATCGATGTGCACCCTTAGGACCGTTCTTCGCTTGAATCTCGCGTATGACTCTGAAACTTTGGAGTGTATCGTCGACTCGATCATCGCCGGTAAGTGTGCCGTCCCAATGTGCCTCGAGCGCAAAGAGCTCTTCTGGAGTGGTCGGTACATCTAATCCTAATTGGTCCGCTACTGCATCAAAAGCACGTTTGATTTCGCGACTGTCTTGACGAACATCAATGCTCGCAAAATGAGAGCCGAATAATGCGATGCGATCTAAAAGTTCTTCTACGAGTTCCACAAAAATACTATCGTGCTGCTCATGCAAATCATTCAATACTTTATGCAGCGAAGAGCGAAACATCTTAAAGTCCCAATTGTCTTGATGGCGAATACAACGAAGTACCATTTTTTCAATGGCCATTAAATCCTCATACACACCAGTGAAGGAAATTCTTCTTCTAAGGTTCCTTAGGTCTTGATAATAGCATTGTAACAGCACATCACGTAGTCTGCTGGCGACCTGCAATGTAGTTTCAACAGAAACGAAAGGGTTTCCATCGCGATCCCCGCCGGGCCAAAAGCCTAAATTAATGAGGTTTAATGTACCGTCCCAGTTCGGCAAAGACCTGCGCATTGCGGCCGTGATGTCCCCTGAGCTTTGGTAGAACACGTTCTGTAAATACCAAATCAAATTGATGGCTTCGTCGTAGGGAGTGGGCTTCGTTTTTTGTAAAAACGGCGTCTTTCCTAATTGTTTCAAATACATTCGTATGGAGCCAAGATCATTCTCTTGAATAGCCGCTGTTAGATCTGTGATGATGGCCAGAACACGTCCTGGATAGAATTGTGTTGGGTGTGCGGTCAATACTGGACGAATAGAAAAGTCTTGAAGTCTATTCATCAAATCCTCTAGATTTCCGGCGCGTTCCATACGCATCATAAATTCGCTTAGAGACCCTTTCCCAGATAGGTTGTTCAGTTCCCCATAGGCAGCATCTTCTAAAGCATCCACAAGAACAACTTGCCGTTCAATGTACTGAATGACTTTGAATAGAAAGTTGATTTGTTCCGCTCTGTTTTCACCGTCTTTATATTCCTCAAAAAACTGAGTTATTATTTGTACTGGGCTGTGTCCCTCTGCCAATTTCGCTAGACAGAATTCATTCAAAACAGGAATGAAAATACCAGTGTTTTTGATACCGTCTAATGGCAGCGTCAAAAAGAGGCTGTTGTACAGCTGGAATTTCAGCCCAACGTGATTTTCGTAGTTTGCAGCACTTAGTGCTAAGTTTTCATTTACCTCCATATTAGGGTAGTCTAGTTCCTGTTGCCGCCTGGTAGATCGTATACCATTGTTGACGGTCTAATTTTATATTGAGTGCCGCATGAGCTGCCTCTAAATTTTCTGCTTTTGTAGTACCTACTACGGGCAAAATACCTGCCGGATGTTGCAACAACCAAGCGAGCGCAATGGCTTGAGAGGTTACGGAAAATTCATCCGCGAGTACTTCCAGTGCCGCCACGGCACCTTCAGGTAAGTTTCCACCTCCCAACGGTGACCAAGCCATAGGTACAATACCGTCTATTGCACATTGGTCCAATCTTCCGTCATCAAAAGCACTGACATCTTTCACAGAAATTTCAAGTTGATGCACGCCAACAGGCACCGTACTCTGAAGTAATTTGACTTGCGATGGCGTAAAATTGCTCACACCGAAACTGCGAACTTTTCCACTGGTATAGAGTAAATCAAAAGCTTCGGCTACCTCATCCGGATCCATCAAAAGGTCAGGACGGTGCAAAAGCATCACATCGAGGTAATCGGTTTGTAGGTTTCGCAGACTATCTTCTGCACTTTGTAAAATGTGGGCTTTCGTAAAATCATACGCTTTAACGTAATGTTCTGGCTTCTGATCACAAACGTGTATAATGCCACATTTAGTCACCAATTCTATTTGCGAACGCCACTCTGGATGAAGCTTTAAGGCCGCACCAAATTCAGCTTCTGTGGTATGATTCCCATAAATATCCGCATGATCGAAGGTGGTCATACCTAAGCTCAATGCCTTTTGAATCATGGCCTCATATTGCGAGGTGGTAAATCCGGCATCCCAGATTCCCCAGCGCATGGTTCCGACCACTATATCACTCATCCAAGGTGTACTGTACATAACCTCTAATTAAGTCTGCAACATAAGGAATTCTTTACATTACTTCAGCCAAATTCGACGTTGCCATTTACCTCGGATAAATCGCACTGATGGGTCCACCAACATGGAATCTTCGTCTTTAATAAGCTCTGCGGAATCGCTGTCCGGATGGTCCTCTCCTAACCAATACACCTTATGTGGTCCGGGTCCTTTCAGTGGTAAAGGTTGGCTTCCCGGATAGAGGTTGGGTGGTAAAAAGAAAAAGCCGGGACTTCCAGTCGCCATGAGCGTTCCGTCGCCGTAGGCAACTATGGGATAATAAGAACTCAATGGATACGTCGCTACGCTTAGATTTGAGCCCGCCTTCCGAATGGCAACGTGCGGAGCGAGTATTGAAGTGGCTAAGACGACATCACAACAACTCATAAATTTGGTTTGAAATGTAGAATCAATAATCAATTGACAAGTGTAAACTGCCGCATACTTTCCGTTGGTTTGATAATCAAAAACTACTTTTTGCTGTGGACCAGGAGGTCTTTGTAAGGATACGATTTGACCTTTTTTATTTATTTCATTCGATAATTCAGGATGAAAAGCGTCGGAACTTTGTGGTACATCGAAGAATTCCAATGGGTTCGAATCTAGGTCTTTTGAGATTGTTGAAGGCATGGATTTATCAACATATCTGACTGTATCTCGCTCATCCTGAGCCAATAAAGGCTGCGACACATTAAAAATAATGAGGCAGAATAAAGCGAGGTAGCGCCCTGCAGGCACCGCTTGAGGTAAGCTTTTCATAATTAAGGGGGTTAGGTTAGTAAAAACTGCTCCTTAATAAGTTAGTCTACGACCCTAAAAGAGTCTACTTTTGCGCCTTAATAATTTTCGGCACATGAACTTGCGCAACATTGCTATTATAGCCCACGTCGATCACGGTAAAACCACCTTGGTAGACAACATGCTTCACACTGCGAAGCTTTTCCGTGACAACCAACAGGTTGACGATCTTTTACTAGACAATAACGACCTAGAGCGTGAGCGCGGGATCACTATTTTGTCAAAAAACGTAAGTATTCGTTGGAAGGACACTAAGATCAATATCATCGATACTCCGGGTCACAGCGACTTTGGTGGTGAGGTCGAGCGTGTACTAAACATGGCCGATGGGGTCATCCTTTTGGTCGACGCCTTCGAAGGACCTATGCCCCAAACGCGCTTCGTTCTTCAAAAAGCATTGTCATTGGGTAAGACACCTATTGTTGTGATCAACAAGGTTGACAAACCTAACTGTACACCAGATTTAGTGCACGATCAAGTCTTTGAATTGTTCTTTAATCTCGATGCAACAGAAGAGCAACTTGACTTTGTTACGGTCTACGGTTCAGGAAAAGAGAAATGGATGGGACCGGATTGGCAGACGAAGACTGAAGATATCACATATCTCCTTGATACTATTGTAGAGACCATTCCTGCACCAGCAGTATCAGAAGGTCCATTGCAAATGCAAATCACCTCGTTGGACTTCAGTTCATTTACAGGTCGTATTGCTATTGGACGTGTGACTCGCGGAAAGATTACAGAGAATATGCCTATCGCACTGTGTCGTCGAGATGGCAGCATAAAGAAAGCTCGAATTAAAGAATTAATGACCTTTGAAGGTCTTGGCAAATCAAAAGCCAAAGAGGCCTTTGCAGGTGAAATTGTAGCGGTAAATGGTATAGACGGATTCGAGATTGGTGATACCATAGCTGATCCGGAGATGCCAGAAGCTTTGCCTACTATGGAAATCGACAAGCCTACTATGAGCATGTTATTTTCGATCAATAACTCACCGTTCTTTGGCAAAGAAGGCAAGCACGTGACTTCACAAAAGATTCGCGAGCGTTTGCAATTGGAAACCGAGAAAAATTTGGCACTCAAGGTTGAAGATACTGCAGCAGCAGACCAATTCATTGTTCACGGTCGCGGTATTCTCCATTTGGGAATCTTGATTGAAACGATGCGTCGCGAAGGCTACGAATTGCAATTGGGTATGCCGCAGGTCATCTTCAAAGAAGTGGATGGTAAGAAGCACGAACCTATTGAAGAATTGACCGTTGACGTACCTGAGGAAAGTGCAGGTAAAGTGATCGAATTGGTCACAAAACGCAAAGGCGAATTGCTCGTAATGGAAGCTAAAAATGACCTCACGCGTTTGGAGTTTGAGATTCCTTCTCGCGGAATCATGGGACTTCGTAACAACGTACTTACCGCTACAGCAGGTGAAGCCATTATGGCGCACCGTTTAAAAGAGTACCAACCCTATAAAGGTGATATGGACCGTCGAATCTCAGGCGTACTTATTACGAAAGAGGCCGGTAAAGCAAGCACTTACTCAATGGATAAGCTCCAAGA
>JAKMEB010000064.1 GCA_022426185.1 Schleiferiaceae bacterium | reverse complement strand
AGGCCCTTCCACTTTGCTGGAAGCTTGGGTGTAAAGTGCAACTCTTCACCCCGAATCTTCATGCCGCCGAACCCTTGAACTACGGACATCCATGTTCCCGCCATCGAAGTGATGTGCAAACCCTCATGAACCTCGCGGTTGTAATCGTCGATGTCCAAACGAGAAGTACGCAAATACATTTCGTAGGCTTTCTCAGGGTAATCAATCTGCGCTGCAAGAATAGCATGCACACAAGGGCTCAACGAGCTCTCATGAACGGTCTTCGGCTCGTAGAAGTCGAAATTGCGCTTTACTTCTTCCTCCTCGTACAGGTGGTTCAAGAAGTAGTAGCCCTGCAATACATCCGCTTGCTTGATGAAGATCGAACGCAAGATGCGGTCCCAGCTCCAGTGCTGGTTGATCGGGCGCTCGTCTAGGCTGAGGTCATCTGCAGTGAGCTGTTCCTTGTCTAGGAAGCCGTCCTGCTGTAATACCACACCTAATTTCTCGCTCTTTGGGTAGTACATCTTAGCGATGATGTCGTCCCATTTGGCGAACTCTGTCTCTGCGTTCAGGGCAGTCTTGCCGGTGATCGCGCTTAGCGCGTCCGCAGCATTTTCTTTCAGCCAATTGTGGGCTTCCAACGTCCACTCCAAGGTCCACGCCGCCATGCGGTTGGTGTACCAGTTGTTGTTGATGTTGTTCTCGTATTCGTTCGGTCCAGTTACACCCAGCATCACGTAGGCTTCTTTCTCCTGTGACCAATTCACACGCTGCGACCAGAATCGGCTAATACCTAGAAGGACTTCAAATCCTCCTTCGGCTAGATAGCCCCAATCTTGTGTGTGACGTATGTAATCGAACACGCCATAAGCGATGGCTGCATTGCGGTGGATTTCCTCGAAAGTGATCTCCCACTCGTTGTGACATTCTTCGCCGTTCATCGTTACCATCGGGTACAATGCTGCGCCGTCGGTAAATCCGAGCTTGCCTGCATTTTCGATGGCCTTGTCCAGCTGCTTGTAACGGTACAAACACAGGTTCTTCGCCACCTCCGGCTGAGCCGTTGCGAGGTAGAAAGGCAAACAGTATGCTTCGGTATCCCAGTAGGTAGAACCGCCGTATTTCTCGCCGGTAAACCCTTTAGGACCGATGTTTAATCTATCGTCCACACCCGTGAAGGTCTGGTTCATGTGGAAGATGTTGAAACGGATGCCTTGCTGTGCTTCTGCATCACCTTCTATTTCGATATCTGAGGTTTCCCATTTGTTGTGCCAAGCTGCAGCATGTTCATCACGCAACGAAGTAAAGCCAATACTTTGCGCTTCAAAGGCACTTTTAGCAGCAGCTTCATCCAATGACGCTGAGGTGTGATTCATACTAGAAAGAACCGAAGCAAATTTATCTAACTCAAGAGCTTGCCCTTGCTTAAGGTCGTATGAAGCACATTCGCATACATACATGTTCGATGCTTCTGTAGTGGAATTCCAAGCGACTGGCGCGTGGTCAATAGAAACTGTGTTGCGCATGGCAACACTTACTTCAAAGCCTGTTTTCTTAGTTTTTGCGTGTACATAACTGGTTCCGTTTTCTTGGCCATTGCTTACGGACTCCCAGAACTTCTCGTCGTAATTACTGTCCTCGTTTTCCACATCAAAGTCTAGGTAAGAACACAGTTCAATGGAACCAGAGAAGTTGATAGGAGTAATGCTGTAAGACAGTGCTCCAATCTCGTCCTTAACAATACTTACGAATCGCTCAGTACGGACTGCTACCTCTTTTCCGGAAGGAAGAGTAGCGTGAAAAGAGCGCTTCAATAGCCCACTCTGCATATCAAGTTCGCGGTAAAAATCGGTGACCGCAGTGGCGGTGTTGAGATCTAAGACCTCACCAGATACGGTTATCTTTAAACCAATCCAATTACAAGAGTTGAGAACTTTCGCGAAGTATTCAGGGTATCCGTTTTTCCACCAACCTACTCTAGTTTTATCCGGGTAATAGACTCCAGCGATGTAGGAACCCTGTAAGCTTTTACCGGTGTAGGTTTCCTCAAAATTAGCGCGTTGGCCCATGCGGCCGTTGCCTATAGAAAAGAGACTTTCACTCTTTGGATGATTGGAAGCACTCCAACCATTTTCAATGATTTTCCAAGGATGGACCTCGGTATATTTGTTGAACATGGTACTTTCTTTCCGCGGTTATAGTGCGCGCAGAAGTTCTTCAGGACTGGTATCACCTAATGCGTTAAAATATAAGTCAGCCCCACCTAATACTTCGGGTGTTCCGATTCCTACACACATCATTCCTCCTGTTTTTGCAGCCTGTACCCCGGCAATAGAATCTTCAAATACGATGCATTCTGCCGGCGAGAGGTTTAAAGCTTCTGCGCCTTTCAAAAATACCTCAGGATGCGGTTTGCCGTTTACCACATTATTCCCATCAATTATCGCATCGAAAAGGGGCAGTAAGTTCATTTTATCTAAAATCAGCGGTGCATTTTTCGAGGCTGAACCCAGGGCAATGCCAATACCTCGTGCCTTTGCTTGGTGTAAAAAGTCTACTGCGCCAGGCAATCCATCTTTTGCACTGAGCTGAGATACCGATTCTAAGTACCAATCGTTTTTCAATTCCATCAGGTCCTGAAACTCTTCTTTAGAAACGGTTGCGTTGGTCCATTCTAAAATCTTAGCTAATGAATCCACACGACTGACTCCTTTGAGTTGCTCATTTTGCGCTTCTGTAAAGTCGCCTCCTAGTTTTTGTGCTAGGCGTCGCCATGCTTGAAAATGAAAAACGGCGGTATCTACAATAACGCCGTCTAAATCAAAGAGAAATCCTTTAATCATAGGCTATACCTGGTAGGCATTTAAGATGTTTAGGTATTCTAAATGGTATTTGATCAAGCCGTCTACAGGTTTGCGCATAATTTGGCCCATACGGAAGCCGCGTTCATTCAAAACTTCTTCCAGTGTTTCATGGAAAATGGCCCCAACAGAACCTACAAAATGCACAGGCACTTCTGTTGCGTTATGGAAGCAGCCAATATGAATGTCCGCAAATTTCTCAAACCCATCTCTAACAATCATTTTAATGTAAGGATGTGCCATATGCTTGCCGGCGAATCGGCTGAATGAAGCCAGATAGACGTTGGCGTTTGGTTTGTTGTATACGCTGGTAATGATTTCATCTTTATCCAAACCGTACGTTTCATAAAAGTCCACTGCCAGCTCCGAAGGAAGGCGCTTATAGAGGAAATCGGAAACGAGTCGTTTTCCAATAAAACTTGCCGAACCTTCATCACCTAAAATATAGGCTAAGGCAGGTACTTCATCGCTTACAGTCTCTCCGTCGAAATAACAGCTGTTCGAACCCGTCCCTAAGATGCAGGTAATAGCAGGTTCACCAGTGTAGGTGGAATAGGCACTTGCTAATAGATCGTGATCGACGTTAATTATGGCGTTTTCAAAAACACGCTTTAAACCGTCCTGAATGATGTCCTTTAAGCTTTCACTGGAGGCGCCAGCGCCATAAAAGTAGACGTAATCGACATTGCTATGGATTTTACCAACGAGTACATTACCGCTAAGCTCCTCATGAATAAAAGGGGCAGAGTGGAAATAGGGATTAAACCCCATAGTAGAGAATCGTTTGTGCTCCGATCCGTCAGGATTCAGAACCACCCAATCACATTTTGTAGAACCACTTTCGGCGATAAGTATCATACAGAGTAAATAACGGACCGCATCTTTAACCGACGCGGTCCAGTATTAAATGTTTATGCTAGGCGCTCTACGAGGTTTGCCAAACGTGCAGAATAGCCCGCTTCGTTATCGTACCATCCTAAAACCTTCACTAGGTTTCCTTTAGCGCTAGTTACACCTGCGTCGAAAATACAGCTGTGTTTGTCACCAACGATATCAGAACTAACGATTGGATCCTCCGTATACATGAGAATACCCTTTAATGGTCCTTCGGCCGCCTCTTTCATTGCTGCATTGATTTCTTCTGCAGTAACTTCTTTGCTCAATTGAACGGTGAGGTCAGTTGCAGAACCCGTAATGGTTGGGACGCGCATGGCATAGCCGTCCAATTTACCTTTTAACTGAGGCAAGACCAAGGCAACCGCTTTTGCGGCACCCGTAGATGTTGGAATCATGTTTACTGCCGCTGCGCGAGCACGACGCTTATCTGAATGCGGAGCATCTTGAATGCGCTGGTCAGAGGTATAAGCGTGAATGGTACACATGAAGCCACTCTCTATACCGAACTTTTCGTCCAATACTTTTGCCATAGGCGACAAACAGTTTGTAGTACACGAAGCATTGCTCACCATAGTGTCAGAGTCCGTCAATTGGTCGTCATTTACACCTAAAACGATGGTCTTGATGTCCCCAGAAGCCGGTGCGCTTAACGCGACCTTTTTAGCCCCTGCTTTGATGTGTTTGCCCATGCCTTCAGCATCACGGAAGAACCCGGTAGATTCAATAACAAGCTCTACACCAATCTCGCCCCAAGGGAGCGTCTCAGGATCGCGCTGAGCGTATACCGTAATTTCTTTACCGTTTACAATTAAGCTGTTTTCAGTATGCGCAACTGTACCATTGAAACGACCGTGCGCACTGTCGTACTTCAACAAGTGTGCAAGCATATCCACTGCTGTAAGGTCATTGATAGCGACAATCTCTACTTTATCACTTTCGATAAGGTTGCGAAATGTTAATCGTCCGATTCGGCCAAAGCCGTTGATTGCAATTTTTGTACTCATAGTTTGATGTGTTATGTGGCTAGAATTTTAGCAATAGTTAGCATTTCATCATCCAATTCCGTCGTTTTGGTAATGGCATCTTTCAACGGGGTAAAGACTACTTTTTGATTGATCATGCCTGACATGACCTTTTCTTGTCCTTCGATCAGACCTTTAACTGCGTAATGTCCTAATACCGAAGCTAAAACGCGGTCGTTTGTTGAAGGAGACCCGCCGCGTTGTGTGTGACCAAGAGTGGTCACTTTCACGTCGATAGACGGAAATTCTTTGCGAACCGCACCGGCAATTTCAAAAATGTCACCCAAATGATTGCCTTCGGCAACCATGATGATGTTTGAGGTCTTTTTATTTGCTTGTGCGCTGCGCAAGTCAGCAAACAATTCTTGATACGTGTTTTTCTTTTCGGGAAGAATGATACTTAAGGCACCTGTTGCCAGGCCAGTTGAAGCAGCAATGTATCCGGTATCTCTTCCCATCACCTCAACTAAAAACAAGCGATTATGAGAAGAAGCAGTATCACGAATTTTATCGACGCTTTCGATGACCGTATTTGTAGCAGTATCGTAGCCGATCGTATGATCCGTACCAAACAAGTCATTGTCAATAGTACCAGGTACGCCTATTATTTTAATATCGTGTTCTTCCGCTAGTTTTAATGCACCGGTAAACGATCCATCGCCACCAATGACCACAAGCGCATCAATATTTCTGGCGCGCAGGTTTTCTGCCGCTTTCGCCCGACCCTCTGGTGTCCTAAATTCTTGAGAACGGGCACTTTTAAGAAAAGTTCCGCCTAAGGCAAGAATGTGCTTCACATTCGTCGAAGTGAGTTCGATGATGTCGTTTTCAATCATGCCCTCGTAGCCGCGGTAGACTCCGAAGACTCTTTTACCGTGGTATAAAGCAGTTCTGGATACCGCTCGAATGGCGGCGTTCATTCCAGGCGCATCGCCCCCAGAAGTCAGCACTGCAATGTTGTTTATTTCATCAGACATAGGCACAAAGGTAAGAACTAAGTGTAAATGGTACACTTATTAATTTTTTGTCATTATCTTTAAGTGCTGCATTTTTTACCTAAATCCACTGTATACCGCTATGCCACAGCAATTTGAACTCAATTCTAACATTAGTGTTGACTGCGTCATCTTCGGATTCGATGGCGAAAAACTTAACGTCCTGCTCATTGAAGAGAAAGATATTGGACAGGGAATGTTGAGAAAACGCTTGCCTGGCGATCTAATATTGAAAAACGAAAGTTTAGACGACGCAGCAGACCGCGTTCTTTATGAATTAGCTCGCCTGAGAAACGTTACTTTAAAGCAATGCCACACCTTTGGAGACCCCAGCCGTGTAAACGACCTTAAGGATAGAAAATGGCTGGAATTGTATCGAAAAGACCCTTCTGAACGTGTCATTACCACTGCATACTACGCCTTAGTTAAGATGGCCGATTTCGTTCCCAATCCATCGAGTTTTGCGGGCGAGGCATTGTGGTGTGCTATTCAGGAAGTTCCGGAAATGGCCTTTGATCACAACGAGATTGTTGAAGTTGCGCTTTGGAAATTGCAGCGCCATTTTGAATTGTACAAGAGCGGGTATGAGCTGCTTCCAAAGAAGTTTACTTTAAATCAGTTGCAGCAGTTACACGAGGCGATCAGTCAAGTGGAATTAGATAAACGTAATTTCCGTAAAAAGGTCGTTCGAGACAAACGCATTGAAGCGACTGATGAAAAGCAAGATAACGTATTGCATAAGCCGGCCCGTTTGTACCGTTTGAAGGTTTGATCGGTATTTCGTTTCCAAAAGTGTATTCTGTTTCGGGTAAATAGTGAGAGAATTCTGTTAACGAGTCTATCCTCTTGGCTTTACTTGAAGTCGCTTAAAGTGTACATTTGACGTTATAACTTAATAAGCGTAAGCAGATGAAAAGCACCTCTCGTTTTTTACTCTTCTGTTTTAGTTTCTTTTTTGCCCAGTCCATTGCTGCACAGACAGTTACTGGGACGGTAGTAGACGAATACAATGAAGCGTTGCCTTCAGTCGTTATTACTGTGGAGAATCAAAGCGGAACAATGACCGATTATAATGGTCAGTACACCCTAAACCTTCCCAAGGGAACACACAACATTACTTACAGTTTCATTGGTTACGAGCCGATCAAAAAAGCCGTTGCTGTTCAAAGCAATAAAGTGGTGAATGTGGTCATGAAGCCTTCTCAAACGCAGCTCGATGAAGTGGTGGTGGTTGGTTACGGTGTTGCTCGCAAGCGCGATTTAACCGGTTCTGTAGTAAGCCTGAAGTCTAAAGAGCTTACTGATATTCCAACACCTTCTTTTGAAAATGCCATTCAAGGAAAAGCTGCTGGTGTTCAAGTAATCACAGGTTCTGGGATCGCCGGTTCAGGATCCATGGTACGCGTTCGTGGTGTGGCTTCTATTTCCGCCGGTGGTGACCCGTTGTATGTGGTAGACGGAATTCCCATTACACAAGATTACTTTTTGAACGGTAACCGTGGAGGATTCAATACGAATCCATTAGCAACGATCAACCCAAACGATATTGAATCGGTTGAAATATTAAAGGATGCCGCTGCAACAGGAATCTACGGTTCTCGTGGATCTAACGGGGTTGTTCTGATCACAACAAAAAGAGGAAAGACTAAAAAACTCACCTACAACTTCTCCGCTAGAACAGGAATAAGCGCCCCAACCGCGCTGCCAAACATGGCCTCTAAAGAAGAGTACCTCCAGTTGTATGAAGAAGCATGGGTGAACGATGGAAACGTAGGTGTTCCGGAATTACCGGGTAACAGGATGAGTTGGGCTGAAGCTCAAGCTTCCGAAGGAACCGACTGGATTCAAGAAACCATTCGTACGGGCGTGAAACAAGGCTACGATTTCTCAGCGTCAAAAGGCTTTAAAGGGGGCAATTTCTACGCAGGCTTATCGTATAATGACAACCACAGTTATTTAGCAGGGAACTCCTACGAGCGTATCTCAGGCCGTTTTAATGTAGATTATAATTTGGCCTCAAATCTAAAATTAGGAATCAGCACCTCTATTTCACGAGGAATCAACAATAGAATTGATGCGGCTTGGTCCGGTGGTTTTGGTGAAGCCATGTCAAGAGCCTTGCCTATATACCCTGTGCGTTATGCAGAGGATGAATACGATGCGGACGGCAACGTGGTTGCTTCAGCGGGAGACTATTGGTTGAAAGGTGGCGTAAGCTTGAACCCAGTTGCGCAACGTGAATTAAAAGATTGGACCGCAATCGAGGACCGCACGATAAACAACTTCACCTTAGACTATAAATTAAGTGATGCATGGACGCTTCGAGGTCAAGGTGCCTTTGATTACATGCATTTTGAAGATCACATCTGGGAGAAAGCCGGCTATGATCCTACCTATAAAGATTCCGAAGGCAACTTGCTTGGACGTGCAAACATGTACACGTATGATGTGTGGAACACCTCAGGAAATGCTACTGCGAATTACATTAAGGACATTGGGGAAAATCATCACATTAACTGGTTGGTGGGTTCGGAATACCAATACAACCGTATCCTTCGCTGGGATGGGTATTACGACAGTGAGGCCACTGGTCAGATTCGAGAGACCGGCCAATATGTGAACGACCCGCTAAGTTACCTTGAAGAATATGCCTTTGCCTCTGCCTTCACGCGTTTGAACTACAACTTCGCTGGTAAGTATTACGCAGAAGCTTTGATACGTCGTGACGGATCTTCAAAATTTGGTCCAAATAATAAATACGGAAACTTCCCGGCAGCTTCTATTGGATGGATCATCACAGAAGAAGATTTCATGGCGGGATTGCCAAATATCAATTTCTTGAAGCTGAAGACCTCTGTAGGTAAAAACGGAAACTCAGCCATTCCTTCGTACCAGTGGTTTGGTTACTACAACGTTGCCAACAATGGTTACGGGGGTCAGACCTATCGTTATCCTGTGATCCGCGAAAATGCAGATTTACGTTGGGAAACTTCAACAACGTATGACGTTGGATTGGAGTACGGTTTGTTCAACGATCGCATTACAGGGGAACTGGCATGGTACCACAAGGAAACCAACGATATGTTACTTAACGTAACCTTACAGGGATCCACAGGATTTGGCTCTTGGTGGGATAACGTAGGTAGCGTATTCAATACCGGGGTTGAGTTTGCTATAAAATCTCGAAACATCGTAACGGATAATTTTACTTGGACCACAGATTTCAATATCGCACGCAACACCAATGAGATAACTTCGATCGGGCAATATTCGCCGGATGCGGTAAGCGGTGGAACGAACGATACGAGAGTGGTGGTTGGAATGCCTATTGGTACCAATTACCTCGTGCAATTCTCGCACGTTGATCCTACGAACGGTTTACCGGTCTATCTAACTAAGGATGGTGAAGAGACCTACACATGGGATCTTCAAGACCGCGTAGCTGTGGGTAATGTCATGCCGGATGCTATAGGAGGGTTGACCAACACATTTA
>JAKMEB010000073.1 GCA_022426185.1 Schleiferiaceae bacterium | reverse complement strand
GAAACGAGCGATTGACCATTCGTATTTAAGACCTCTTCGAGAACAGAGGTTACTTGCAAAGCCTTGTGCCCATCAGTGATGGGTACCAGAATTTTATCGAAGTTATTCTTTGGGTCTTCTACAACCTGCTTAAATACAGGTAGCGCTGCAGTACCTATACGATTGCCTTTCTCACGGTAGAACGATGTGGCTTGGCCAAATAAATCATTAGCCAAATCGTCAACAGCACCAGTGTTGAATGTCTCAGCATCCATGGAAGGCTCAAACGCAAACGTTCTAAAGAAATCCAATTTAAACCCTTCAAAATCTTTCGCAGGTTGATATCCTTCTACTAAATCTGCAAGCGTATCGTACATCATGTTGGCGATGTCCACTTTTATACGCTGGCCGCTCAGGGCATTTGCGCGACGTTTGTAGATCACAGTACGCTGACTGTTCATTACATCATCATACTCAAGCAAGCGTTTACGTGTTCCAAAGTTGTTCTCTTCAACTTTCTTTTGCGCTCGTTCTATGGATTTACTGACCATACTGTGCTGGATCACCTCTCCTTCCTCGAGGCCTAAACGATCCATAAGGCCGGCAATGCGCTCTGAATTGAACAAACGCATGAGTTTATCTTCAAGCGATACGAAGAATTGAGAAGAACCCACATCTCCCTGACGACCGGCACGTCCGCGCAACTGGCGGTCTACACGACGGCTGTCGTGGCGTTCGGTACCTATAATGGCTAACCCGCCTGATGCTTTCGCTTCATCGCTCAATTTAATATCGGTTCCACGTCCGGCCATGTTCGTTGCTATGGTGACCATACCTGGCTTTCCTGCCTCTGCGACCACCTCTGCCTCTTTTTGGTGCATTTTCGCATTCAAGACCTGGTGAGGGACTTTCCGAATCTTCAACGCCCGACTCAACAATTCAGAAATCTCCACGGAAGTGGTACCCACTAATATGGGTCGGCCAGCATCACGTAAGGTTGCGATTTCATCAATGACTGCATTGTATTTCTCACGGTTGGTTTTAAACACCATATCATCGCGATCATCACGCGCGATAGGACGATTGGTGGGGATGACGACCACCTCAAGTTCGTAGATCTCCCAGAACTCACCTGCTTCCGTCTCTGCAGTACCTGTCATCCCGGCAAGCTTATGGTACATGCGGAAGTAGTTCTGTAATGTTACAGTAGCATAGGTCTGCGTTGCAGCCTCAATTTTTACATTTTCTTTTGCTTCAATTGCCTGGTGAAGACCGTCAGAATAACGGCGTCCTTCCATGATACGACCCGTTTGTTCATCGACAATTTTCACTTTGTTGTCCATGATCACGTACTCCGTATCTTTTTCAAACAGAGCGTATGCTTTAAGCAGTTGATTGACCGTGTGAATGCGCTCGGATTTAATACCGTAATCGCGCATGATCACATCTTTTTTCGCAGCCTTCTCCTCTGCAAGCAAACCTGCATCTTCCAATGCGCTGAGCTCCGCAGTGATGTCTGGCATTACGAAGAAGTCTTTCGCTGTGTTCTTAGAAATAAGATCAACTCCTTTACCACTGAGGTCAATTTGATTGTTTTTCTCCTCAATGGTGAAATACATTTCCTCATCAATAAGTTTCATTTTCTTGCCTTGCTCTTGCATGTAATTGGCCTCCGTTTTCTGGAGCAACGATTTCATGCCGTCTTGAGATAAGAATTTTATCAGTGGCTTAGACTTGGGGAGTCCACGGTAGGCGCGTAATAATTTCACGCCTCCCTCTTCGGTATCGCCCTCGCTGATGAGTTTTTTGGCTTCAGTTAATTCCTTCTGAACCAATGCCTTCTGGGCAGTCATCAAGGCCTCGACATACGACTTCAACTCATCGAATTGGTGTTGATCCCCCTTTGGTGTTGGACCGGAAATAATGAGCGGCGTTCTCGCATCATCAATCAAGACACTATCCACCTCATCCACAATGGCGAAGTGATGGCCTCGAGTTTGAACGCGATCTTCTTGACGGCGCGCCATATTGTCCCGTAAATAATCAAAACCAAACTCATTGTTTGTACCATAGGTGATATCACTGTAATACGCAGAGCGACGTTCTTCGGAATTCGAAGGATGCTTATCAATACAATCGATCGTTAAGCCGTGAAAGTTAAACACAGGTGCCATCCATTCGCTATCCCGTTTCGCTAGGTAATCATTTACCGTAACCACGTGTACACCGCGTCCTGCTAGTGCGTTCAAGTATACTGGTAACGTGGCGACCAACGTTTTTCCTTCACCCGTGGCCATTTCTGCAATCTTACCTTGATGCAATACTGTACCACCAATCAATTGGACGTCATAATGCACCATGTTCCATGTAATGGCACCGCCCGCGGCTTTCCAAGAATTTGAATACACGACTTCATCCCCCTCAATAGAAATATGTGCATGTTTCTTTGCCAGTTCGCGATCCATCTCCGTAGCGGTAGTGCGTACATCGCCCTTATGAAAACGACGTGCAGTTTCGCGCATTACGCCAAAAGCTTCTGGATGTATAGTACTTAAAACACCCTCAATCAATTCAAGCTCTTCAGAATCTAAAGCCTCGATTTGCTCATACAACGGCTCACGAGCGTCGTAATCTGGTGTAGCATCAATTTGTGCGTAAAGTGCCTCTTTCGAACTTTTAGTTTCAGCCGTCGCATCCTCTATGCTTTTCTTAAACGCAGCAGTGCGCTCACGCAACTGGTCGTTGCTCATACGCTGAAGGGCGGCATCGAAAGCGTTTACGGATTCAACGTGAGGCTGTAATTTTTTTAAATCGCGGTCACTTTTCGATCCCACGAGTTTGGATATGAGTTTCAGCATGAGGCTGTCAGATTCTTATAAATAGTCTACAAAAATAATAGGTTGTACCCGAAG
>JAKMEB010000062.1 GCA_022426185.1 Schleiferiaceae bacterium | reverse complement strand
CAATTCTTAGAGTTGCGTCGGTTGCTTGAAGCGGAGTGGGGTGATGCGATCACGTATGATTCCGTTTACCATTTAGATAGTGGAGTAGAAGTATCAAGAATATCAATCGTACTTGAAAATGCCTACTTCTACGATAAGGAGCAATGGCCTGATATCATCGCCTGGTATGAAGAAAAGTGGATCGGTTTAGACGCTTTTTGGGATACGGCAGGCGACATCGTTAAGGCATTAGCCCGTTAATCGATCATTCGCTTAAGTACTCTTAATTTGTGGGTGTGACGGCCCAATTCGGCATTGTAAATCCCACTATGGTCTAGAGCGTCCACACGTACCCGTCCGCTGGCGTGAATGATGTGAAAGTCATCTAAGACAATGCCCACATGGGTGATGGCACCCTCAGCGTTGTCAAAAAATGCAAGATCCCCTTGCTGGCACTCTTCTAAGAAACTAAGTGTAGTTCCTTTCTTTGCTTGTTGGGAAGCATCGCGCGGCAGATAGTGTCCCGCGAGTCGATAAACCATTTGGGTAAACCCGCTGCAATCAATACCAAAAGGTGTGCGGCCGCCCCACTGGTAGGGTGCGTTTAGATAGGAAAATGCATAATCAACTAAGTCTTTCCGGTCTTTAATTCCTGATGTAAAAGCACCTTCAAACGTATACGTTTGATGCTCCAATCGCAGGGTGCCTGCGTCAAGAAATGGCAGATAGGCACCTTGAACAATCAACGGATAATCTGTCGGTCCCGTTCCCTGTAGTAATTGAACCGGATCTAAGCTTACTCTAAGTGGAGTGGTTGCCAATAATTCATAAAACGAAAGGGAAATGGGCTGAAATTGCAAACGATCAATCCAACCTTCATAGCCATCATGATCCAGTTGAATTCTGACCCATTTTGGTAATTCTTCAATAATACTAAAGCTCTCGCCAAAAAGAACCACGTTGACCTGCTCCGAAGCATCGGATGGCTCACCTCGCATGGGGACTACGCTTAAAAACGCTATACCTTTTTCGAATTCGCTCACAGGTCACAATTTACGTGCTAATCACAGCACAACTTTAACTAGTGGTCAATTTTATAAACAGCCCTTCCTACTATTAAAGTAAAAAGGGCTGCTGCACTTAAATCAATTCAAGGACTAAAGCAGAGGCTCCTCCACCGCCATTACAAATGGCTGCTGCACCTGTTTTACCGCCGTTTTGCTGTAGAACACCGATCAACGTAGTGATGATGCGTGCACCTGAAGCGCCTAGGGGATGACCTAAACTAACGGCTCCTCCATGAACATTTACTTTTTCTGGATTCAATCCTAATAATTTCATATTAGCGAGACCAACTACAGAAAAAGCTTCGTTGAATTCAAAGAAGTCTATAGCAGCTGCAGTAATACCGGCTTTAGCTAAAGCCTTTGGCAATGCCTTAGCTGGGGCAGTTGTAAACCATTCCGGCTCTTGTGCTGCATCTGCATAACCTGTAATTCTTGCAATAGGTTGTAAGCCCAGTTCTTTAGCCTTTGTTGCACTCATGAGCACAACCGCTGATGCACCATCGTTTAGAGTAGACGCATTGGCAGCCGTAATAGTACCGTCCTTCTTAAAGACAGGACGCAATTGCGGTACTTTTGCGGTATTAACTTTGGTGTATTCTTCATCAGTATCCACAACAATGGCTTCACCGCGACGCTGTGGAACTGCGACCGATACGACTTCATTTGCAAACTTTCCGCTGTCCCAAGCTTCAGTACTTCTTCGGTAACTTTCCAAGGCAAAAGCATCTTGTTCTTCCCGACTGAATTGGTGTTCCTCTGCACATAACTCTGCACATACGCCCATATGCTGGGCCTTATAGACGTCGGTTAGCCCGTCTTTTACTAGTCCGTCTACAAGTGCCGTGTCGCCCAATTTTACACCGGTTCGACCGGTAGGCAAATAATGAGGCACTGCACTCATGTTCTCCATTCCTCCTGCGATAATGACATCTACATCCCCCGCCTTTATGGCTTGAGCACCCATCATAATAGCTTTCATTCCTGAGGAACATACCTTATTTATGGTCGTACAGGGTACCTGATGGCTAATGCCTGCAGCCATCGCCGCCTGACGTGCAGGCGCTTGACCCACATTAGCTTGTAAAACATTGCCCATATAGACCTCTTCTACATCTTCAGCCGTCAATCCGGCTTTTTCTAATGCTCCCTTTATTGCAGCTGCACCTAGGGCAGGCGCAGGGACGGTACTTAGTGCTCCGCCAAAGCTGCCCATAGGGGTTCTGACAGCGCTTACGATCACAACTTCTTTCATCTTCTGTAATGTTATTTAGGTTCGTGTCAAAAAGACCCTACTAAACTACTAAATTGGCTCTCTAGAAACGAACGTATTTGGTATGAAAGCATCGAATTGGATACAACAACAACAGAAGTGGGTCTATTTCAGTCTAGTAAGTGCACTGTGCATCGCGTTGTTGTTTATGAGTATTCCTTTTAAAGCTCAATTTCAATACGATTATCGTTTGGGACAAGTTTGGCTGGAGGACGATTTGATTGCACCAACAGACTTTGCACTTCCAAAATCTCTGGAGCAACTTGAAGCCGATCGAAATAAATTAAGCACAGAGAAGGACCTCTTTTATGATTACAGTGTCCAGATTCCGCATTGGCGAACTGCTTTAGATTCTTCGCTTGTATCTGAGGCAGAATTCATAGAATGGCAGCGTCGAGGTGTGGTACTTAATCATCCTGCTCAAAAACATAAAGTTTTACTTTCGGATGGAACACCTATAAGTTTGAAAAACAGTCTTTCGCCAGAGTATTTGAGGGCTAAATACGTGCTGCCTGATAGTATAGATTTGGTTCCAACCTTTACTTTAAATACCGTCCTTACAGATAGTGCATTAAACGCAAAATTTAATGCACTAACCACCTTCAGAGGTGTCATCACTAAGGGTACCCCAATCGTACTTCGCGGCGCCACCGTTACGGCTGAAAAATTTGAAATGCTTAAGGCGCTTGAAGCAAACTTTGATGGGATAGCAAACGATTTGAATTGGCAGGGTAGGGCAGGCGCATTACTCTACCTCATCTTAATCTTCATGGGTTTAGCGTTCTATCTTAACGCCTATGACGCACACATTATAGCACACAGCTCGAGCCTAAATCTCTTGTTGTTTTCTATAACCGGAGCCGGCATCGCAACATTGTGGGCGTCTTCATTCACTTTGCTCAATGTTTTTTTAGTTCCCTTAGTCTTACTCCCGGTCCTTGTCCGAAGTTTCTTTAACGACCGGTTAGCCCTAGTGATCCATGTTTTTCTTCTCGTAGCCGTTGCACCTTTCGTAAGTGGCGCAGTTCATTTTATTGCGGTCCAATTCGCCGCGGGTCTCATCACACTATTCAATATCCGGGGTATTTATAAAAGAAGCCAATTGTTCCAGAGTACTTTTAAAATTATGGGGATCCTTTTGGCTGTCCATCTTTCCATTCACCTCATTCGTCAGATGGAATGGACTTGGGAGGCCGCTATCCCATTGTGTTCTTCATTGATGGGGACCCTTGTTCTGCTCTTTATTTTTCCATTGGTCTATTTCTTTGAACGCACTTTTGGCGTTGTGTCGGATCTTACACTGCTGGAATTATCAGATACCAATAACCCGCTCTTAAAACGACTCTCGAAAGAAGCCCCTGGCACCTTTCAGCATACTATGCAAGTCGCAAATCTTGCGGAGCATGCCACAGAATTAGTGGGAGGCAACACCTTACTCGTGCGCACAGGAGCATTGTATCATGATGTTGGAAAGATTCCAAACGCGCAATATTTCACGGAAAATCAAAACTCTTCAACTTCGCCTCACGACGAGTTGAGCTATACAGAAAGCGCCAAAATCATTATCGGTCACATCAGCGATGGGATTGAATTGGCCAAAAAACACAAACTCCCGGATATCGTAATTGACTTCATTCGTACGCACCACGGGACCTCAAGAGTTGAATATTTCTATCGCAAGTACAAGGAAGACCATCCTGATTCTGAAAAATTTGATTCGTTCCAATATCCTGGACCTAAACCGTTCTCTAAAGAAACCGCCATTGTAATGATGTCAGATGCCGTTGAGGCTTCTACACGCTCTTTACCTGAAAAATCGCAGGAAGCCTTGAGCACAATGATTGATAAGGTTATCGACCATCAGTTGACCACGGGCCAATTAGACAACGCTGCAATCACACTCAAGGAAATTAATTCTATTCGTGAAGCCTTTAAGAAATTTATGCGTGGCGTTTATCACGTACGGATTGCATATCCTGAGGAGGTGAAAACGGTGCAAAGCGCTTCGTAATCAAAGCGGTACACTTTACGTGCATGAATGACTAGGAGTGGGGAGTGTCACGATTTTATTGTGGAATTGAATTAAATTTAATGTGCACCTCACAAATTAGCATTAAACCCTTGCGCAAACCGAAATTCGGTATAAATTTGCGCTCCCCAACGGAAAGATGGCAGAGTGGTAATGCAACAGCCTGCTAAGCTGTGATCGCGTAAGTGATCCCAGGGTTCGAGTCCCTGTCTTTCCGCAAAGAACATACGTTCATTGATATTGCAAGTTCGGGAAGTGGCGCAGGTGGTAGCGCATCTGGTTTGGGACCAGAGGGTCGCAGGTTCGAGTCCTGTCTTCCCGACTAAGCCAAAGCAGAATCCTTCGGGATTCTGTTTCGGCTAATGCAATTGAAAATACCTTCACCAAGGTATGGTGAGGACTCGTAGCTCAGCTGGATAGAGCATCTGCCTTCTAAGCAGACGGTCACAGGTTCGAATCCTGTCGGGTTCACGAGAGAAGCAAAACCCCGAACGCATGAGCGTTAGGGGTTTTTTCGTTTATGCCCTACAATTAGGTTTACTTGAGTGGGAGCGGGTGAAAGAAAAAAGCACATGCATCTACGAAGTGGATGATTAGGGTTTTAGAACATTCGCCTTTGCTCCCCGTGCAGAATCAGTGAATCATCCTGCCGGGTTCACCAGAGAAACAAAACCCTGAACTCATTTTCACTTTAAACCTCTGCTCTTTAGATAATGAACAATCTAAAAACGGTCGTAAGAATTTGGGTTTGCAGTCTGTTCATAGGAACAATCCCTTTGCGTCAAAAAAGTCGAAAATTCAATGAATTATCGTTGAGCCAAATAAAAATAGTTCAAGCAGTTGCTGAAAAAGGCTCTTTATTTCGCTTTAATCGTTATGTGTCAAAACTTGTAAATCCATGACAATCTCTTCAATGACTTCCTAAGTTTGTTTAGCGCTATTAACAAAATAATAATGTGTAAAACTCTGATTAAGAATAAATTGAAGTTATTTTGTTAATAACTTTTTGAGAGACACATTGAAATATTGATATCGTAAATCTTGAAGGTATTTTAAAGATGTTTGCATTGGTCAGGGCATAATTTTATCGCTTTACAAATTCTCCTGTCTTTTTCTTGCCTTTTGCAGACCAAGTAGAGATATTTAACGATCGCTTAACTAAACGCTATAATAGCTTATGAAAAAATTATTACTAACTCGTTCGTTGCTGCTCATCGCGCTCTTCTTTTCAGGAAGCACGCTTTTAGCTCAAACGCAAGTTTGTGGTACTGTTAACCTGGAACTTTATGATTCTTATGGTGACGGTTGGAACGGCAACGAGATTGACGTAAAATTCACCGGAGGTGATTCTACGTATACCCTTTCATCGGGTAGTTTCATTTCAATACCGTTATCGGTAAATTATTTGGATACAGCTCAGTTTGCATGGCAAGCTGGTGGTTCGTATGCCAGTGAGTGTACGTACAAAATTACTGATGCCTCTGGTACAGTTTTGTATTCTTCACCAACGGGTAGTGTGATGACTGCTGGTTCTACGCAATACACGGCGTATTGTGCAACTGCACCGGTACCTCAAGTATGTGGTACGGTCACATTAGAATTGTACGATTCGTATGGTGATGGGTGGAACGGTAACGACATGGATGTTGTTACCAGTACTGGTACTACTACTTATGGTATGACCAGTGGTAGTTTCATTTCGTACACACTAACCATTGCTTACCAAGACACAGCTCATTTCATATGGCAAGCTGGTGGTTCTTACGCTAGTGAGTGTACCTACATTTTAAAGGATGCTTATGGTACTACGCTTTATTCATCGCCTAATGGTGGTTTGATGACGGCTGGTGCAACGCAGTACAGTGCTCAGTGTAATTCGCTTGCAAGTTGTATTTCGCCAACAAATTTATCAGTTACTACAGGTGCATACGATGCAGCTGTATCGTGGGATGCGGGTGCATCTGCATATGCATACCATTTGGTCGAATACGATACAGCTGGTTTTACACCCGGAACTGGTGATACAATGTGGGTCTATTCAGATACTGCGTTCATCACGGGTTTAGATCCTGCAACGTCTTATGATTTCTTTGTAACTACGCTTTGTTCAGTTACTGATTCATCAGCAGCTGCTGCGTCTCTTGCTCAGTTTACGCAATGTGCGGCTATCGCCACACCATGGACTGATAATTTAGATGCCGGTTCTTCAGGGGGTAGTACAAACCCATCTCTACCGCAGTGTTGGGAATACTATCAAGGTGTATCGAATTCTTCGATTTACTCGAGCTACCACTACACGTACGGGTTTATTTCAAACTCATCATCGAATTCATTAAGAACGTACCGTTCTTCTTCAGCATCTTACTCTGGAGATACTGCAATGTCTTTAACTCCTGAGATTCAGGGTCTAGACAGTGCAACGAAGATGCTCGAATTTTATGGACGTAAAGGTTACTCTTCTTATCCAGGTGAGATCCTTATCGGTGTAACTAATGGAGCAGGAGATGCTTCTTCGTTAACTATCGTTGATACGGTTTACATGAACAGTGATGCTTTTGAGAAGTACACTGTATATCTAGATGCTGCTGCTGGAATTGCTTCAGGCGATGCTCGCGTAGCTTTTGTAACTGTTTGTAATGGTGTTTACGATTACATGTACATGGATGATATTACAGTTAAAGATATCCCACCATGTCCTGAGCCTATTGGCCTTGCACTTGCTGGGGCGACTCAAACCACAGGTACAATAACTTGGTCATCAAGTTCAGCTGCATTCAACATTGAGGTAGGTCCAATGGGCTTCACTCAAGGAACGGGTACTTCTTACTCATCAACTACAACGTCATATACGGCTACGGGTCTAACCCAAAATACGTACTACGACGCTTACGTTATGTCAAACTGTACGTCTACGGGTGACGGTACGTCGAACTGGGTAGGTCCATTCACATTCAAAACAGAGTGTGGTGATCAAGCAGTTCCTTATTCAACTGGTTTCGAAGGATACACAGATGGAAGTACAGCTAATCCAGATTTACCCGATTGTTGGTCGTATGCGAAGACTGGAACATCATCTTCGTTCTACGCATACAACTACGACTACGCATTCTACGCCAACACTGGTATTAATGCCGTACGTTTCTACGGATACGTTAGTACTACGTCAACGAACAGTTCTGATGGTGATACCCTAGCGGTATATTCTCCAAGAATTGCAGGTTTAGGTGGCAACGACAAACAAGTATTGTTTAGCGGTCGTGGTGGATCGACAAGTGCATCTTATGTGAATCAAATCATTATCGCAACAGCAGATACAAATGCTTCTTTGGGATCCATTCACATTGTTGATACGGTTGCATTTACAGGTACTACTTATGGTGATTACATCATTGACTTAGATAATGTTCCTACAACAGCCTCTCGTGTAGTATTCTTAATGATTCCTGAATTCCCTTCAGGTTACACGTATGGTTACAACTACGCATACATCGATGATGTAGAGATTCGCGACATTCCTAACTGTCCTATTGCTGTAAATGCAATGGGTATGGCTAGTTCTGATTCTTCTGCGACCTTAACGTGGGTAGACAGTTCAGCAGTAACGAACTACATCATAGAGTGG
>JAKMEB010000042.1 GCA_022426185.1 Schleiferiaceae bacterium | reverse complement strand
TGTCCTTAGAAGCACAAATCATGACCGATTTAAAATCGGCAATGAAAGCAAAAGACCGCGTAGCGCTTGAAGCAATTCGCGCCATAAAAACAGCTATTCTTAACCAAAAAACTTCTGCCGGTGCAGGAGAAATGTCGGAAGCCGATGAAATGAAACTTCTGACTAGATTAAGAAAACAACGCGTCGAAAGCGCAACCATTTTTAGAGAACAAAACCGCGCAGATCTTGCTGAACCCGAGGAAGCTCAATTGAAAATAATCGAGCGCTACTTACCAGAAATGCTGTCAGAGGCGGAAATTGAAGCGAAAGTAACTGAGATTATTGCAGCAGTCGGAGCGACATCTATGGCAGATATGGGTAAAGTTATGGGTCAGGCATCAGCTGCAATGGCGGGTCAAGCTGACGGTAAAGTGATCAGTGGATTTGTACGCAAACTCCTTGCTTAAATTCATCTGTAGTTAAAACGAAAAGCCCGGCTAATGCCGGGCTTTTTTCGTTAAATTTGTGGGCAATAAAAATTAAAGTTGTGAGACTATCTTCTCTTTTGGTATTGAGCCTTTTAACACTAAGCAGTGTTGCCCAAGACCGTACCATTCGTCTCATGACTTACAATCTACTCAACTACCGCAATACCACTTCGTATTGCACGGGATCAAACAACAGCTCAAGCAGCAAGGAAGGTCATCTCGAAACTATTATTGACGAAATAGCACCGCATGCAGTAGTATTGAATGAGATCGGAAGCAATCCTAATAACCTTACTTATCTACTGAACAACGCATTTAATACGGGAACGACCACACACTGGGCAATGGCCAATCACGTGCACAATGGTTTTTCTTCTTTAGTCAATGGCGTAGCCTACCGTAACGATATCTTAGGTATTGCAAACCAGTGGGCGATCACTAAAGATGCAGATAATAATTCACTGGTTAGAGCCATAGATATTGTCAGGTTTTATTATAAAGATGCTTTGCTCCAAGGCAACAGCGACACCGCCACCTTCGTGGTTATTGGAGCACATTTTAAAGCGGGGAACACTTCCTCTGACGCTGCTGAACGCAACAAAGCTGCAACGGCAATTATTGACTGGATTGACGCACACAACTTTGATAATATTTTCTTGCTGGGCGATCTCAACACCTACACCAGTAATGAAGCGTCGTTTCAATCGCTGATTGGCGGGAATTCCTTCCGATTTGAAGATCCCATTACCTCAAACGGAAATTGGCACAACAACAGCAGTTTTGCCTCTATTCATACTCAAAGTACGCGCACTTCGGGAAATTGCCATTCTGGTGGCGGCCTCGACGATCGTTTTGACCACATACTTTGTTCAGAGGAGGTCATTGAAGGTGATGCACAAATCACCTATTCACCTAACAGCTACTTCGCCGTAGGAAACGACGGAAACCATTTCAACAACGCTATTAATTCCGGAACAAATTACAGCGTCAGTAGTGCAGTTTTGAGTGCACTCTATGCCTTGAGCGATCACCTACCAGTGATTATTGATGTTGAAATTGAAGGCCAGCAATTGGCTATTGAGTCGCATGAAGGGGATTGGACCTTGCCTAATCCCATGCAACCCGGTACGACCGTGTCGCTTCCACTAAACAGCCGTTTGATTATTTCTAATCTTGCAGGGCAGCAGTTGTTTGAAACGACTGAAACCCACTTTCAAGTCCCTATTCTTTCTAAAGGCACCTATTTGTTGCAGCTAAAATCGGAATACGGTCAAACCACGCGTAAAATCATTTTTTAATGCAGCACAGAATTCTACTTCTTTTCGCCCTTTTGTGTAGCCTTTTTACGCAAGCGCAAAACTTCGAAGAGTTTCAAACGACGCAGGCAAACATTCGACTCTCTGCAACAAATGCGGGTACATTTGGAAACGCATTTAGAGGCTATAAAGACGGTTCGGGTACACCTTCAATGGAATATCCTGCGGGTTCGGGTATCGAACATTTGTTTGAAGGTGGAATCTGGATTGGCGGCACAGCAAACGGTGTCATTCGTGTAAGTACCTCAGCGTACGATTCTCCGCAAGGTTATGCCCCTGGACGAGGTGGTTTCGAATTCAATCCAGTTCCTGGTCAACCTGTAAAAGAGATGAGTAGCCTAAAGACTTCACCAAAATTCAACTCATCAGCCATTTCCCATCAAGATTTCATCGCTAATTTTTCCGATTCCACCTTATTGGTCCCTGGAACATCCATTCCGATCAACAATCACATCAACCCTATGGACCTTGTTTCGGAGATGCGAATTCTGAATTGGAATTATAGTTTTTCCGATTTCATGGCTATGTGTTCCATCACCATCTATAATCGTGGCGACCAAACCTTTGACGACCTCCATATCGGCCTATGGAATAACTCCGTTGTTCGTAATGTCAATATCACGCCAGCAGGAGCCGGAGGTGCCAGTTTCTATGCACAAGGAGGCAATGGTTTTGTAGACAGTCTCAATCTCGCCTATTGCTACGACGCCACAGGAGATGAAGGATTTACCGACAGCTACGTAGGTCAAGTTTTCTTGGGCGGCGAGGACAAACAAGGTTTTCGACATCCTCGAACCGATTCTAGTTTCCGTGTAAACTACAATGCATGGGTATTCAATAACAGTGGTCAAAGCACCTTTTTCTTTCCAACCACAGATCAGCAGCGCTATCAAAAAATGATGGACGGCTTTAACCACAACCCGTGTTGGACCAACCCATCGTCCGCGGGGTGTGTTAGCACTTTAGATACTGACCTTCAAGATGAATTAAACAAGAGCGGAAACCGCTCTGACCTCATTTCAGCTGGTCCATTCAGCACATTCGCTCCAGGTGATACCATCAACATTGCTTTTGCTTTTGTCGTGGCTAAGAAGATGGAGGACGGGAATCCAAATGCACAGAATAATGCGGTACAACGCAGCGGTCTACTCAGCGCAGCGAACTGGGCACAAACCACGTATAATGGGGAAGACGCAAACTTCAACGGCATTTTAGATGCAGGAGAAGATAAAGACGGTGACGGAGAAATTACGCGTTTCATTCTTCCTACTCCTCCTACTATCCCATACTCACGAGTGGAAGCAGGAGAAAATAGCGCAACCATCTATTGGGCCAGTAACAGCGTTACAAGTGTCGATCCTATTTCTAAAAAACAAGATTTCGAAGGATTTAACATCTATGCCACTACGACAGGATTTGATGTGTTTGGGACACCTAATCTAGCGGAAGATTTGAGCTTGGTTGCATCTTTTGACAGCACGGGTAACGACTATGGAATGAACAATGGTTTTACACCAGTCTTACTTCCCACGCCAAAGGAATTTGAGAACGATACGGTCCTCTACGAATACGCCTACACCCTATCCCCATTGCCCAACGGATGGCAAACTGCCATGGCCGTTACCGCATTTGATAAAGGGGATTTAAACTCTGGACTTGAAAGCCTTGAGAGCTCAGCACTCGCAAACGTCACTCGAGTGTTCCCAGGGAAAGAAGCGGCCTCAGAAGAAGATCGGCCTTATGCCTATCCCAACCCGTATTATCTTAGCGCAGGCTGGGAAGGACAAAGTAACTTTCAAGAAGAGAGTCGTAAAATCATATTTGCCAACCTCCCGGCCCATTGCCAGATCACCATTACTACTGCGGCTGGAGATTTGATCGATACCTTCGAACATACGCCAGAATACACCGGTACAGATATCCGTTGGTTTAGAACCTTTGGATCAGAAAATCCTGATCAAAACACTTTTTCAGGCGGTGAACATGCCTGGGATTTATTATCAAAAGAAAGTCAGATCATCGCTCGAGGTACCTACCTCCTGCATGTACAAGATTTAGAAACTGGAAAACGAACAACAGAACCCTTTATAATAGTTAAGTAATGAGAAAATTTCTACTCACCCTTTTAGTTGCTGCGTTTGCTTCAACTGCTTACGGCCAGTCCTATGTAAGCATCAATGCAATCAACGATGTAACGGCTACCGATCTAGCCGCTTGTAACGATACATCTGCCTATCTCGGACAAACGGTTATCACACGTGGAGTTGTGGTTACCCCAGGTTGGGCTACAGAGGTAGCTTCCGGTTCCGTAACCGGGGGACAGCGTCCGTTCATTTTTATCCAAGACACCGCAGTGGGTGGTCAAAGCTCACCTTGGTCAGGAATTGAAGTTATGGGCGTTTATTCTGCTTCAAACGGATCACTTCAGGTGCCTTCTACCTTTACGCAAGTGCTTCCCGGTGATATCGTAGAGGTCAAAGGTTTGGTGGGTGAATACAACGGATCTAACCAATTAAGCCTGGTCGATGCAAACAGCTTCAGCATCATTTCAACCACCACGGATCCTGTGATAAGCGACACTATTTCGTTGGGCGACCTCAACGACAACCAACAGGTGAACCAACTCACTACCGGTGAACAATACGAAGGTTCTTTCGTAACGCTTGAGAATCTTACCGTGACTTCTGTAATTCAATTTTCAGGCAACCGGATCAGCTTTAATGTAGCCGATGCAAACGGAAACGTCATAAACGTAAGTGACCGATTCCTAGCTCAAAAGCTCTCTTCTTACAGCACCGTAAACCCGAACTCGCCGCAGTCACAAGGTTCTTTTGTACCTCCAGTACCTGGAACGTTCTTAAACTCGTTGAGTGGTGTGGTTCGTCACGATGCTAACGGGTGTACCGGAGATAATGGACGCGGATATGAAATAAACCCATTTGACAGTACGCATTATGATGTAGGCTACGCTCCGCCGTACATTGCGAACTTCGAGCGTGATCCATCTGTACCTACTTCTAATCAAGATGTTGAGATCGTCTGTAACATTACAGATTATGATGGGACGGTAGATAGTGTGTGTATCGCCTGGACTGCTGATAATGCAGTGAGCATCGCAAACATGCCAAAGTATGCCTTCCCGTTGAGTGCCGGTACCACGGACGAATACGAATATGAAATACCAGCACAAACGGACGGAAGTACCGTACGTTACTACATCTATGCGGTAGATAATGACGGGAACGAAAGTTGGTATCCAACAAAACCAACGACCCAAGCTTTACCAAATATTGAATTCTACACGGTCCGTGATAATGGGATGCTCGTTTACGATATTCAATATACGATGGATCCCTTTGGTGACAGTCCTTTAGAAACGCAAGAAGTAACTGTTAAGGGTGTGGTCACTGCTTCAACGAAAATTGGCGACCTCGGGTACCTCTATATACAAGATGAAACCGGTTCTGCGTGGAGTGGCATCTGGTGTGTGGGTATTGGATTGAACCAATTCTACCGTAATGAAGAAATTGAAGTGACTGGCGTGGTGGAAGAATACTATGGTATGACACGTTTGAATGTTACTTCCGCCAGCAAAACTGGAAATCTTGGTAACGTCAGCGCCACAGTACTGGACCCATCAGATTCAGCATCGTATGCCAACTTCGGCTGGGAACCCTACGAAAGTATGTTTATCCGCTATGAGCAGCCGAACGGCAAACTGCACATTAGCCAAACAAATTTAGGCTTTGGTGATTATGCTGTGAGCAGTTCAAATACTGCCGCAGTCAGTCATAGCGGTCGCGTTCTTGCAGGACGACAGAGTACCACTGCATACAGTTCATTAGATGTACAATTAGTGACCGACACTTCATACAGCAGTTTAGACGGAGAAATGAATGTAACCCCGATCGTAGTAAGTGATACTATGACTTTTGATGCGATTGAAGGAATTCTTTACTACGGTTTTAGCAACTTCCGTCTGGTCCCACGTAACAACAATGACTTCATTGGTGCAAACGT
>JAKMEB010000018.1 GCA_022426185.1 Schleiferiaceae bacterium | reverse complement strand
GTTCTAGATATCGATGCAGATAACCGTCGTTTGAGTCTAGGCCACAAACAAGTTGAGTCTAATCCGTGGGATGCATATACTGATGTATTCGCCGTAGGTAAGACTGTAACGGGTACCATGATTAATTCTGGTGACAAAGGCGGTGATGTTAAGTTTGACGCATACGATGGCGTTGAAGCGTATTGTCCTGCACGTCACATCACAAAGGAAGATGGTGCGAAGCTTGAAAAAGGCGAAACTGCTGAATTCAAAGTAATTGAATTCAACAAAGACAACCGTCGTATTGTCGTATCTCACGTAGGTACTTACAAAGAGGTTGAGTTGAAGAAAGGCCGCAGTGGCGGTGGTGGTAACAAAGGCGGCAACGTTTCTGTACCAAACCAAAACGTAGAACGTTCAACTATGGGCGATCTTGATGCTTTGGCTGCTTTGAAAGAGCAAATGGATAACGACAACAAGTAATTCTTGTTAGATTCATGTAAAGTCCTCGAGCCTTAGGGTTCGGGGACTTTTTTTATGCCTGCTATTGCGATGCGGCAGAAGAGCCCTAAATTCGGAATATGAGAATAGGAGAAATAATACATGCACTAGAAGAATGGGCTCCGCCAGAATTGCAGGAGACGTATGATAATAGTGGACTTATTGTAGGAACACCAGATTGGGAGACTAGTGGTGTTTTAATTGCGTTGGACTGTTTGGAATCGGTAGTGAATGAAGCTATTGAAAAGAAGATCCAGTTCATAATAACCCATCATCCCATTGTCTTCAGTGGTTTGAAACGCTTTAATGGACGTACCTATATTGAACGTGTCATCATGAAGGCAATCAAGCACAATATTGCGATCTATGCCATTCACACCAATTTAGATAATGTTTTATGGGGAGTGAATGCCAAGATGATGTCAATGCTTGGTGTCTCCAACCATAAAGTCCTCCGTCCTATGGCGGATGCACTCCATAAATTCCAAGTATACGTTCCTGTAGCCGCACGAGATGTAATGGCAGAGGCTGTATTTAAGGCCGGCGGAGGTAAAGTTAGTGCCTACGAAGAGTGCAGCTTTACGACTAGGGGTAAAGGGACATTTAAGCCGACAGAGGGGACCAACCCGGTTGTTGGAGCCATAGGTCTTCGAGAGGAGGTTAATGAGGTGAAAATGGAATTTATGGTACCCAATTTTGCGAAATCTGCTGTGGAGTATGCCGCTCGTATTGCGCATCCTTATGAAGAGATGGCGTATGAGTGGATCAACATCGCAAATAAAGCAACCGACTATGGTGCTGGAGCCTTAGGCGAATTAAAAGAAGAGATGGCTTTTGAGTCGTTTCTAAAACACGTAAAATCAACTTTTGACACCACCATTCGATACACGAAGCCAGTTACGAATAATGTTCGTACGGTCGCTGTTTGTGGGGGTTCAGGTAGTTTTTTGCTTGGTGCTGCAAAGGCTGCAAAGGCAGATGTTTTTATAACTGCAGATTACAAGTACCACCAGTTCTTCGATGCGGACGATGCAATAACAATATTAGATGTTGGACATTTTGAAAGTGAGCAGTTTACAATCGGTCTAATTGCTGAGTTCATTGAGAAAAAATTCCCTAAATTTGCCGTCCTCACAACAGAGGTCAACACAAATCCTATTCAGTACTATTAGTATGGCTAAGAAGGCAAAAGAGATCAGCGTAGAAGACAAGCTAAGAGCACTTTACGATCTTCAAATCATTGATCGTCGTATCGACGAGATTCGTGCAATGCGCGGTGAACTTCCATTGGAAGTTGAAGATTTAGAAAGTGAAGTAGCCGGTTTAGAAACTCGTTTGGAGAAAGTAAACAATGAGGTTGCAGATATAGAACAAGATATCAAGGACAAAGTACTCTTGATCAAAGAGAGTGAAGAGAAGATGGCGAAGTACGCCAAAGATCAAGAGCAAGTGCGCAACAATCGTGAGTTTGAGGCCATCGCTAAAGAAGTTGAATACCAAGAACTGGAAATTCAATTGGCAGAGAAGCGCATCAAGGAGTTCAACGCACGTATCGAATCAAAGAAAGAAATGAATGCGGAAGCTGCAGAGCGTCTTGCAGAGCGTAAGCAGCACTTAGAGCACAAAGTAGCAGAATTGGACAGCATTATGTCTGAGACTCAGAAAGAAGAGGAAATGCTTCTTGCTAAATCGACAGAGACCAAAGGTTCTATTGAATCACGCTTGTCAGAGGCTTACGATCGTATTCGTAGTGCAACTAAGAATAAATTGGCGGTAGTTTCTGTAGAACGTGGTGCATCTGCGGGCTCATTCTTTGTGATTCCACCGCAGCGTCAGATGGAATTGGCACAACGCAAAAAAATTATGATTGATGAGCACAGCGGTCGTATTCTAGTAGATCCACTATTGGCTCAAGAGGAAGAAGAGAAAATGCAAAAGATGATTGTAAGCTGGTTAAAGTAACTCAGACTGCATTAACGATATCAAAAAACCCGCGGCTTATAAGCTGCGGGTTTTTTTATGCGATGCATTGAAGGTCTATTTCGTACAGACGTACAACATTTCTCTATTAGGGAGTGCATACTTCGTGAACGACGCTTGAGGTAGTTCTTCAGCCGCATCAAAGGTTTTAACTTGGAACCCTGCTTTGATCAGGCGATCTGGATAGTCCTGTCCGTAGAGGCGCACATGATCGTATTGACGAAAGCGACGTTCGCGTTCCGCTGGATCTTTAATGCTCGGATCCTCATCTGTTTGTGTATAGTCTGGGTCAAGAGGAACTTGCATAATGGCCAATCCCCCAGGCTTCAATATGCGACGGAGTTCACGCATGGCTTGTTGGTCATCGTCCACATGTTCTAGGACATGATTACAGAAAATAGTATCGTAGGTGTCGTCTTCTAATGGAATGTTCTGAACGTCAAAACGAAGGTCCGCTAATGGTGAGAATAGGTCCGCAGTGGTGTAGTCCACATGTTTCATCTTTTTAAAACGACCATAAAAACATTGTTCGGGCGCAATATGCAGAAGTTTCTGAGGTTTGGTCAAGAAGTCTGTATAGTCCTTGAGATAGAGCCATAGTAGACGATGACGCTCCAATGAATTGGTGCCGGGACAGAGTGCATTTTCGCGCTGGTTGGGGCCGTATCCGTAAGGAAAAAATCTGCTGTAGCCTCTTCCGTCAATAGGATCTATAAACTTTGATCCCTTAAATAAAACGGGTGCTACCCATTGAACTAAATAGCTCAATCGAATAAGAAGAGGACGTGGCACTTTTGCCAGTGCCCATTTCATAATGTTAGAAATCATAAGTTTTCGTATTCTGCCGGCTCCATACCTAAAGCGTCATAAATGTATTGGAAAGTACTTAGAATTTCAGGCGCACCGTTTACTACAGCAACATCGTGCTCAAAGTGCGCACTGTTTTTACCATCTGCGGTTAAGATAGTCCACCCGTCGTCCAATTGCTTGATCCGCTGGGTTCCTAAGTTGATCATTGGCTCAATGGCAATCACTAAGCCTTCTTGAATTTTTTTACCTCTGCCGCGCTTACCATAATTTGGAACCTGAGGTTCCTCATGCATCTTTTGACCTAAACCGTGTCCGACCAGTTCGCGTACTACGCCATAACCGCGACTTTCGGTATATTCTTGGATGGCAGCACCGATATCACCAATACGATTTCCTAAACGTACTTCGCGTATACCTGCATATAGCGAAGCTTTGGTATCTTCTAGTAACTGAGCGGTAGCAGCATCAACGCCACCTATAGGGAACGTATACGCGTGATCGCCGTAATATCCATTCATAAACACCCCGCAATCCACACTAATAATATCCCCTTCAAGTAATGGCGATTTACCAGGAATTCCGTGCACAACATGTGCGTTAGGGGACATGCAAAGACTGTTTGGAAAACCATACATTCCTAGAAATCCAGGTTCACCGCCGTGGTCTCGGATGAACTCCTCAGCCTTTTTATCTAATTCTAAAGGAATAGCACCAGGAACTACTAGAGGTGCAAGCATACCTAAGGTCTTACTTACCAATTGTGCGCTTTCGCGCATCAATTCTATTTGCTCAGCGCTTTTGTATTTAATCATTTCTTCGCTATCAATAAATTTTCTCCCGTCATTTCTTCCGGTTGCGCTACGCCCATCAGTGCCAAAACGGTTGGTGCGATATCGCCTAGTTTTCCTTCCTTTAATGCAAAGTTTTCCGAAGAAGACCCTACCAGGAAACAGGGGACTACAGTAGTGGTGTGCGCTGTATTAGGACTGCCATCTTCGTTTAGCATACAATCTGCGTTTCCGTGGTCCGCGAGAATGATGAACTGATAATCTTGTTCTAATCCTGCTTCTACTACGGATTGTAAGCAGTGGTCTACTGTCTCACAGGCAGTAACGGCAGCTTCCATAACTCCGGTGTGACCAACCATATCTGGATTGGCAAAATTCAAACAAATGAAATCGGTCAACCCTTCCTGGAGCTTAGGTACAATGGCATCTCTAATGTCCCCTGCACTCATTTCTGGTTGCAGGTCATAGGTCGCTACCTTAGGTGAAGGGCAAAGTAAACGTTCCTCACCCGTAAAAGGTTCTTCGCGACCGCCTGAAAAGAAGAAGGTTACGTGTGGATACTTTTCTGTTTCAGCAATTCTGATTTGTGTTTTATGCGCAGTTTCTAATACCTCACCCAGCGTATTCGACAGATTGTCCTTTCTAAAGACCACTTCAACGCCTTTGAACGTATCGTCATAGCTGGTCAAGGTGACATAATGAAGTTGCAATGCTTTCATATTATGCTCTGGAAAGTCACGTTGCGTTAAAACTTCAGTAATTTCTCGACCGCGATCGGTACGAAAATTAAAAACAAGAACGACATCATTTTCTTGAATGGTGGCCAATGGTGCGCCTTCGTCGTTCGTAACGAAAAGGGGTTCCATGAACTCATCCGTGGTGCCAGTTGCATACTGATGCTTAACAGCGCTAACGATATCTTTCGTGGCCGTACCTTCTCCATTCACGAGCAAGTGGTAAGCGCGTGCCACGCGTTCCCAACGCTTATCGCGATCCATAGCGAAATAGCGACCAACGACACTGGCAACGCGTCCTGTTGTTGCGTCCATGTGATCGATTAAATCCTGTAAGTACGCTGCTCCGCCCTGTGGATCAGTATCGCGTCCGTCTGTAAATGCATGTACAAAGACGTTCTCAAAGGCTTCTGCATGCAGCCAACTGCATAGTGCTTTTGCATGATTGATGTGCGCGTGTACACCACCGTCGCTTAATAAACCAGCAATATGGATGTTACCCCCAGTGCTTTTGGCATGAGCTAACGCTGCTTGAAGTGTGACGTCATCAGCGAAATCCCCGTTTTCTGCAGCAAGATTAATTTTCACTAAATCTTGATATACAACACGGCCGGCACCGAGATTCATATGGCCAACTTCTGAATTACCCATTTGTCCATCTGGTAGACCGACATCTAGCCCGGAGGTTTTGATCCAAGTTTGAGGGTAATTTTCATAAAGAGAGTCTACAAAAGGAGTACGGGCTTTATCTATGGCACTCACATCTGGATTATCTGCGCGTCCCCATCCGTCGAGAACGATCAATGCTGTCTTTTTCATAGTGTCTTTTGGAAGGACAAATTTACGGATTATTCGACCAAAAAAAGACCCGCCTGAAGGGCGGGTCTTTGAGTATAAAACCTACGTGGTTTAATTTACAGAGATCCAAGCAGAACTTGTTATTTCCCGTGCATTTTCTAGTTCAGCGAGTGCTTTATTTAAATTGTCATGCACGCTCAAAACAACCCGGTAGGTACTGAGTTCATTTACAGGAACAATGCTCGTTTCTCCTTCAATGCTCTTCGCGTAATTTTCAGCCATTTCTTGAGATGGGAATGAACCGATTACCACGTGGTATTGCTTTTTGTCAGTTGACGTGCTCTTCGCTTCATTTACTTCTTCCTGCACTTTTGCTTGGCTAGCTTTTAAAGCGTCTAACTCATCTTCCAGCGCAGTTTTCTCTAGGCTTAATTTATTATTTTTCGCATTTGCCTGTTTGATTTTTTCTGTGTGCGCCTTTTCAATGGTTGCTTGATCAGCTTTTAGTTTTTCAGCTTTAGATTCAGCTTCCATTAAAGCCGTTGCCAATTTTCTGGAATTTCCATCAAATCGAACTGCAGCAAAAAAACGGAGTACTGCGTCGTTTGAGCTTCCTGAAACTACAGTTCCATCTATGTAGTCATCAACAAAAAGCGTGTAACGCGTGCCTATAATCATTGTTCCAAAAGGAAGTACTGATGGAAGTTCAGCCGATGCACCTAGGACAACATGTTCACTAAAGCCGAATTGACCATTATCTAGCTCTATTGCTCCGGTACCAGCACCCAAGTCCAAATTGAACTTTGAAATCACGGGCACTTCCATCTCGTCGATAAGGTTATAATGACCAATGAATTCAACTGGGACTATTTTAGTGGAGAATGATCCTGGAGTGCCTACTCCTGTGATACCTAAAGTAACCTCACCTGAAAGCAGATTATTATAGTTGTAAAAAGCGCCAAGACGAATCCCGCTATTCGCAGCTGGAACACTCAAGTCTGGATAGTTTAACGCTGCAGAAACATCTGTAAAATGAATATTTTCTTCTATTGAAGCATAAGGCGACCATTTGGATTGGGCATTCATGGTTAAGGCCGAAATAAATAATACAGGTAAGTAATAGAAGGTCTTCATTGGTTTTTTTTTAGTGGTCGTGAATATACAAAATCAACTTATTTTGGAGCTAAAAATTCAGCTGCTTAACGCAATGGTTCATTTTAAATAAGCTTAATTTCTTTTGCGCGATGTCCTTGTTGAAAGAGTCGAGCACTGTGCTCACCTTTAAGTACCATGGTATCCCCATGCACTCGAATCCAAGAGCCTTCCCGCAGTCCATAGACTGGCTGCGAATTAAATTGGTGAAACTCTTTAATACGAGTCTCACGGGTTTCGCCCATATGTGTAGATCCCTCAATGGGATCCAAGTAATGCGGGTTGATATTGAATGGTACCCAGCCCCATGCATCAAAACTTGGTGGATACACTATAGGCATATCGTTGGTTGTACCTATGCTCAAGCCAGTCATGTTGCAACCTGCAGAAGTGCCCATATAGGGTTTGCCATCGCGTACAGCCGCATCGATGGCTTCGAAATAGCCGCTTTCTTGCAGTGTATTTGCGAGAACAAATGTGTTTCCACCCCCTGTGAAAAAACCATCGGCCCAACGACATCCTTCTTCAGCATCTTCGAATTCATGGGCGCCGCGCATTTCGAATCCCCAAGATTCGAAAACTTCTTTTGCTTTTGAGGTATAATCATGATGGCTCATGCCACCAGGACGCGCGAAAGGGATGAAAAGAATTTTTGGCGCCGCTGCAAAAAAATCAATACACTCCGCTTTGAGATAGCTGAGGTAAGATTTGCCATGAACGGTAGAAGTACTTACAATGAGTAGATTCATTACTGATGTATGCTAAATTTAAAGTCAAGTGGATAGGTCCAGATGGATTTCTTACCGTCACGTAATTCTGTCCAAATAGGGCGAACAACTCCGCCGTGCGCACTGATGTGATTGTAATCACCCATAAAAACTTCGTCAGAAGGGTAAAACGGTGCGTTATTGATTTTCAATTCACTCCAGTGTTCTCCCCCGTCGGTACTCTGGGCTAAATAAGTATTCGTTTCTGTCGGAGTATTGGTGCCTCTGCGGTCGTAATACACTGCGAATAGTGCGCCGGTTGTTGGGTCAATTGTAAGCCACGGGAGGAATTGGTCGCTTTTTCCGCCTTGGGAAATGCGCTGCGGATCAGACCAGTTTTTACCGCGATCGTCGCTGTGGGATACATAGATTTCACCGCCAAATTTTTTATTTTGATCCCCCCAGCAAACATAAACCCGGCCGTAAAAAGGACTTTTTTTACAGTGGTCCACAACCGTCACCGGCATTCCGTTGCATCTGTCAAATCCCGCATAGCTTTGGGTCCAGCCGGCTTCTTGCCGAGCGATCGGCCTTGTCACCCAACTTTTGCCTTTTTTAATACTCATCCAAATGCTTTGGTCCAGTGCCCAGCCAATATAGATCTCGCCTCTATTCCCATAGGCAGGGACTGCACCTTCTGCAGTACCATCGTTGTCGATACAGTTGCCAACAAATGATGAAATTTCTTCAGGTGCAGACCAGCTTTTACCACGGTCCTTACTTTCGCTAAAAAGGATGCGTGAATGGCAATCTGGATGGTCCGTACCGTATTGATCGAATTGGGTCCAGCTCAGTGCAATGGCTCCATTCTTAGGATTCACTGCCGCCCATTCTTTATCATGTTTTTTGCCATTAATTGCGGTAAAACTACCCTCATTGAAGGCATCCTCGGGACCATCTTTCGTTTGACAAACCATACGGTCTAGGATTTGATCGCTTTTCCAGTTGGTGCCTTCCGGATCACTGAGGTGAAAAAAATAGGTGCGCCCTTCAAAATCGGTCACCAGGCATGGATCTCCCCAAACCCCATAAGGACTAGAAACGGACGCTATACTCCAGCTTAATCCGCCGTCAGTACTCTGATAGAAATTATTCAATACTGATGCAGCATACACATTCTTAGGATTGGTGGGGTCCACGGAAATAGTCGGTTCGCATATACCCGTTAAATGAGCGGGTCCTTCATGTATGCGTACTGCTTGGGCGAAGGCTGATTTAGTCTGAAAAACGCTGCTAAGAAGAACGATCGAGGTTAAAAAATGGTTTAATTTCACGCTTATGAAAGTATTGTTTGTTTTTGCTTCGCTATGGTTCAGTTCGTTTTCTCCTGAGACTGCGAGTCCTACTAATGTACGGCATGACTTTTACGTAAGCGTAACTGATTTAAATGTTGATGTAAATAAAGGGGTGGTTACAGGTGTAGTAAAAACCTTTCCTGACGATTGGGAACGCGCAATGAACGCGCTGCTTCAAGAAAAGGTACAACGCTACATAGCTTTAGATTCTGCCGCCCAACATGTTTTGCATGCTGCTTACATTCAATCGCATCTCCAAATCACGTTAAATGGCGAGATTTTACCTATTACCTTCCATGCAACAGTAAACGGTCCTGATGAGCTCTATCTTCTATTTGTCGCGGATTACGGAGAAAAGGAAGTAGAGGATTTATCTGGGAAATGGAGTGTGCAAAATGAATTCCTTGCGGATATCTATCCCACTCAAGAAAATATTGTCCTCTTTCATTACGAAGGAGATCAACAAACCAACAGTTGTCGAGAAGGAAACAACTACAGACTCCAATTTGGATTTTAATGTTCTACCTCAACCTAGGCATTCGCCATATTACGGATCTACAGGGCTACGATCATATGCTGTTTTTGCTCGCGCTCACGTTGCCATTAAGTTTCTCATTGTGGAAGCCTACTCTAAAATGGATTACAGCTTTTACCTTGGGGCACAGCATATCGCTCGCCATTTCAGCATTGGGCTGGGTCGCATTGCCGGCTTCTTGGGTGGAACTGGCCATTGCAGTGACTATAGGGCTGACGGTGCTGATTCATTTATTTACCGGATTTAAAGTCATGGTGCATGGGATCTGGATAGCAGGACTATTTGGTTTAATACACGGTTTCGGATTTGGCTCCTATTACACCTTCATCGCTCAAAGCGATTCTTTTTGGTG